>JAHEAL010000007.1 GCA_024642775.1 Nitrosomonadales bacterium | reverse complement strand
CGTCAAGATTGAAAGATAGTATTTTAACGCGAAGAGGATTGCATCGACAGAAAAATTACCATAAAGTAAATTAATACCAATTATAAGAAAACTAAACAATGAACGAGTTGATAATTAAAAGCTTCCTAATCAATACATTCGCTCTAATAAATATTCTACCTGCTGAAATTAAAAAATTATCTGACACGACCAATCAAGAAGTAAACTCAGCTCTTTTCAAAAGAACACTTCAAGACATAGAAGAGTTTCATCCTTTGTTTACTCCCCAGGCTTTTAAAGAAAGTTTTGATAATACTCAAAAATTAAATACGAACGAATGCAATATTTACTTAACCGCTTTAGAAGATAAATTTCAAAATATCACAAAAACTTATGGGATTATTGCCAAACACGACCCATTAATTATAGAAAGAATTGAATTATTAAAAAATGATTTATTAACAAACTCTGGGGTTTAAAACTCTATGATGCTGAGGTCATAATTTTGTTAAAATGCATTATGAAACTTTTAATTTTATTATTCATTACATTCCCAATTTTTGCTTGGGAGAAAATGTCTACAGATACAGATTCCCCATTTTGGGATAAAGATTCTTTAGAAGTTATGGATGATGGAAAAAGAAGAATAAAATGGTATGCAAATGACAGTAATAAGCAATTCTCACAATATCGTTATTTTGAATTTAATTGCAATGATGGCTCGTATAGAACGTTAGAAGCTACCGCTTATCAATTTCCTAATTTAACTGGAAAATCATTGAATGAGAATGCCGATCCAAAAGAAGTTAAACATTTGGATTCTAATAAAGATATGTATCTACTATCAAAAAATGTTTGTGGTTTAAAGTAATATGAAAAAAATAGTCTTGTATCTTTTATTTATACCCCTCCTCGCTCAATCCGAAGAGATAACCTTCCAATGCAATACAGATTTTGTCGATGGTCAGGGTCGATACAAAAATCCAAGCGAAACTGAACTTGAATATTTTTATCGCTATGATGATGAGAAAGAAGTGTTATATGAAACAAATGCTCAGATTCATTTTGCTTGCTCCAAAAATAATTGGGTAATGTCCTGCACTAAGATGCATAAAATTAATAACGAATCTGTATTTGATCTCATTAAAATTGGTAGAAAAGACCTTAACTATAACTTCAAGAGAGTAATCGATGATGAAAACAATAATAGGTTGCCAGATTTTATGGAATGGAAAGGTAAGTGCAGAATTATTGAGAACCAGTTCTAAGAACCTTTAAGTCTTGTATGAACATCAACTGAACTTAAAGGTAAATAATGTTTATGAGTAATGATTTAAAAGAATATTTGCAGGATTTTGGAATTGAAATTACGGGCTCTGAAACCATGGATCAGCTTGAAGATTTATGGTACCGCGGAGCCGTTAGTTTTCATGACATTCATTGTCTTGAAGATGATGATGGAAATTTAATTTACGGGATTGTCGTAAAAAATCCCAATGGTGAAAACCGTTTAATTACGGATGAATCTGCCACTGATCTAGCAAACGGTTTGACATCAATAGGTTTCGATGTCACTGATGTTTGTTTTGACTACAACATCCTTCCAGAAAATAACACCTATGACTATTGCATAAGTGAGAATAGGTACGAAAAAAAAACCGGATCTTGGATTAATAGACATAATCACTTCACTCACCAAAAAAGAACACAAACACTAAAATCAATTACATTAAAAGATAGATTAGCTTTAGCTCCTGAATTAGAAAAGCTTGCCCAAGCTCGGCATGACATGAAGCTTCGCAATACCAATAAAAAACTTAACTAATTATAAATATGACTGCTCAAAAATGTGAAGTGTGCAATACCCATGATCGGATTCTTTATCGCTGCAAATTTGACGGCAAAGATTGGACGATGTTATGCCAACAGTGCTTATTAGAGATCAGATCTAAATTCGCAGCGTCATTTGAGTTTGATGAAACTTGGAAAACGTTTTAACTTATTTTTTTAATAAATCTTTAATTAACTCATACCCAAAACGTACACCAAAGCCATTGACGTTTGACATTGCAGCTCCCAAACCACCCTTGGTGTTGCTGGAAGATAAATCTACGTGAAGCCATGGCTGTTTTTTATCTTGAAGGAATTGTAAGAGGAATCGTGCCGCATGAATATGATCAGGACCGCCCTCTAAAGTACACTGTTTAATGTCAGCAATATCGCTTTCAATATCCTCCTCATAATCTTCATCCATAGGGAAGCTTGATACTCTCTCACCAGCAGCTTGCCCGGCTCCAACAGCCATACACGCTAACTCTGGTCTATTACTAAAAATTCCACTGTAACGATCACCCATAGCAACGGCCATGCAGCCAGTTAGTGTAGCAAAATCTAAAATAGCATCAGACTTTTCTTTAGAAGCTAAAGTTAGAGTGTCCGCTAACACCATTCTGCCTTCTGCATCGGTATGAATTATTTCAATGGTTTTTCCATTTAATGCCTTTACAACATCATTTTGCTTATAAGCTTTGGGGCCGATATGGTTTTGAGCGATTGCTAACCAGCAGTCAATTTTTACCGGTAATTTATTCATAGAAGCCGCTTGCAAAATTCCAAGTGCCGTAGCGGAACCATTCATGTCCTCATGCATGGAAAACATATACTTGGATGGCTTTAAATTATGCCCACCTGTGTCAAAACAAATTCCTTTTCCAACCAAGGTAATGTGTTTTTTGAAATTCTTCGGCTGGTAGGTTAGGTGAACAATTGCCGCATCTTGTGGATCAGAGCCCTGCCCAACTGAAACAAAAGCGCCTGCGCCCATTTTCTTTAATTGTGGCATTGTAAATTCTTTAAATTTCCACTTGTTTTGAGCTGATAGTTTCTTAACCTGTTTTCTGTAAATTGTTGGCGTTAAATCATTGGGCGGTGTCATCGTCAAAATTCTTGAAAGAGTATTTCCTTCAACCAGGCTTTCAATTTCTTTTACAGACTTAGAATCCAGTTTTCCAAAAAAATTAATAACACCTAATGCGTTATTTTTACTTTTACTTTTTCGGCTGGGTAAATTTTGAGAATTGATTAGTGTTGTATATAGCGCTTCTGTATTCCAAACCGCATCCTCACTTTCACATATAATATTTAAAACTTTGGGATTTTCTTCCAGTAAATTTTTTAATGCTTTTCGGAGAATGGTTTGAACTTCAAATGTTGATTTCTGGGATGATTTTATTATTGTGATTGATGCATTATTTCCATCATCAACGGATAAGGATTTACTCTCAAGGTCAGTTAATTTTAATCCTAAGCGCTTTAATTTTCCTTTAACTGTATCAGATAAAAAACTTGATTTATCGGAATTAACGACAATTAGGTGATGTTTAACGGATTTTGAAAGCAATTTTGGCACATTTAAATCAACATTAATTTTAATTTTCATCAACAAACTCCAGCCTATAAAATTATTAGATAAAACCTATTATTTCACGTAAAATCATATTCTTCGAGATATTTTCTTAATAATAGTTCTTAAAACATTTAAGGCTAACCGATTTTGGAGTTTTTTTTATGGATTTGTTTCCAGATACCGATTTTCAAGAAACGCAAGAATGGATTGATTCACTTAATTCTGTGATTGATTCTGATGGTGCGGAAAGAGCACACTATCTTATTGAGATGATGATTGACCAAGCACGTCGATCTGGATCCAATCTTCCATACAATGCAACAACATCTTATGTAAATACCATCCCCACTCACCTACAACAAAAACACCCAGGTGACCCGGATATGGAAAGACGTATTCGAGCAATAGTCAGATGGAATGCTGTCATGACTGTTTTAAGAGCAAATGAAAAGTCCCCTGGAATAGGTGGGCACATAGCCAGCTTCCAGTCTTCGGCAACCCTATATGATGTAGGTTTTAATCATTTCTTTCGAGCACCCAATGGTGATTTTGATGGCGATTTAGTGTTTTTCCAAGGGCATAGCTCACCGGGCATATACTCTCGAGCGTTCCTTGAAGGACGACTCAGTGAGGATCAGTTAAGCAATTTCCGCATGGAGTCTGGTGGCAACGGTTTATCCAGTTACCCTCATCCATGGCTTATGCCAGAATTCTGGCAATTTCCAACAGTATCTATGGGACTGGGTCCCATCATGGGAATTTACCAAGCTCGCTTTCTAAAATATCTTCATGATCGCGGCATTGCGGATACAAGTGATCGAAAAGTTTGGGTATTTTGTGGAGACGGTGAAATGGATGAACCTGAATCATTAGGTGCGATATCCTTAGCCGCCAGAGAAAAGCTAGACAACCTAATCTTTGTCGTGAACTGTAACCTCCAGCGTCTTGATGGCCCCGTTCGTGGAAATGGAAAAATTATCCAAGAATTGGAATCCGATTTTAGAGGCTCAGGTTGGAACGTGCTTAAAGTGATATGGGGCTCTTACTGGGACCCTCTTTTTAATTTGGATAAAGAAGGTTTCTTAAAAAAACGCATGGAAGAATGTGTTGATGGTGAGTTCCAAAACTTTAAAGCAAAAGGTGGGGCGTATACAAGAGAACACTTTTTTGGAAAGTATCCTGAATTAAAAGAGATGGTTTCCGCCATGTCAGACAGTGATATTTGGAGACTTAATCGTGGTGGTCATGATCCCCATAAAGTTTATGCAGCCTATGCAGCGGCTACCTCACACAAAGGCCAACCATCAGTTATTTTAGCTAAGACGGTAAAAGGTTATGGCATGGGAGATGCTGGAGAGGGGCATAATGTTTCTCACCAACAGAAGAGTATGGATATCGAATCACTGAAAAAATTCAGATCCAGGTTTGATCTACCTATTACCGACAAAGAGGTTGAAGAATTAAAGTTTTATAAACCTGAACCAGATTCTCCAGAGATGACATACATGCGAGAAAGGCGAGAAGCTTTAGGTGGATCATTGCCGCAAAGAAAAACGAAAGGTAATTCATTAACCGCTCCAAAACTCGAAAATTTCAGCAATCTCTTGACAAGCACAGGTGAACGGAAGATCTCTACCACAATGGCATTTGTTCGAATGCTAACCACGATGGTAAAAGACAAAGAGATTGGAAAATATATTGTGCCGATTGTTCCTGATGAAGCGAGGACTTTTGGTATGGAGGGTATGTTTAGACAACTGGGGATCTATTCATCAGTCGGTCAGTTATATGAACCTCAAGATGCGGACCAGGTAATGTTCTATAAAGAACAAAAAGATGGGCAAATTCTAGAGGAAGGTATTAACGAGGCAGGTTCATTCTCCTCGTGGATTGCATCCGGAACTTCTTACAGTACGACTGGAATTCAAACCATTCCTTTTTACATCTTTTACTCGATGTTTGGTTTTCAAAGAATTGGTGATCTTGCCTGGGCTGCAGGCGACTCTCGTACGAGAGGATTCTTACTTGGAGCGACCGCTGGCAGAACCACACTAAACGGTGAAGGCCTTCAGCACGAAGATGGGCACAGTCATATTTTGTCATCTACGATTCCCAACTGCGTTTCTTATGATCCTTGTTTTGCTTATGAACTCGCAGTGATTATCCAACATGGCTTAAAGAGAATGGTTGAAGATCAAGAGGATGTGTACTACTACATCACCGTTATGAATGAAAATTATACCCACCCTGACATGCCAAAAGATGTTGAAGATCAAATTATAAAAGGTATGTACGCTCTTCAAAAAGCTGATACAAAAGCCAAATTAAAGGTTCAGCTAATTGGTAGTGGTGTAATATTAAGAGAAGTAATCGAAGCTGCTCAATTATTGAAAAATGATTGGGGTGTAGATTCTGACGTATGGAGTGCTACAAGCTTTACTGAGCTTAGAAGAGATGCCTTAGAGATTGAGCGTCATAACTTACTAAACCCAGAAAATCAGAAAAAGTCGTTTATTCAAGAGCAAATTACGGATCAGGACTCACCCATAATTGCCTCAACAGACTACATGAAAGTTTTTCCCGAACAAATAACTAACTTTTTACCAAACCGTTTTATTGCATTGGGTACAGATGGATACGGAAGATCTGATAGCCGTGAAGCATTGCGAAGTTTTTTTGAAGTGGATCGATATTATATTGTGATAGCTGCATTAAAATCCTTGTCTGAACAAGGCAAAGTAGATATTAAAAAAGTCAGCGAAGCTATTAAAAAGTATGAAATTGATTCAAAAAAACTAAATCCATCAGTGAGTTAAAATTATGAACGATATTTTAATACCCGATATAGGAAATTTTGACAGTGTTGATGTCATTGAAATCTTGGTTAAGCCAGGTGATATTGTCAATAAAGACGACCCGTTGGTTACACTTGAATCCGACAAAGCTTCCATGGATATCCCATCCACTGCTAGTGGAGTCATAAAGGAAATCAAAATCAATGTTGGTGACAAAGTAAAAGAAGGTGTGGTGATTGCGTCCATAGAAGTTTCTGAGGAAAAAGCATTAGAGAAAAAAGTAGAAAAGTCTGAAGTAAAAAATGAAGTGAAAGATAAGATTATTTCAGAGCCATCAAGGCCTTCACCAGAACCCCCGAAAAAAATTCAGCCTGAAAACAAGCCGGTTCCTGTAGCGGAAAGTATTGTGGCTGATTCAGGTAAAAAATCACACGCCTCCCCTTCTATAAGAAGGTTTGCTCGAGAATTGGGCGTTGATTTAGCATTTGTAAAAGGTTCAGGAAGAAAAAATCGAATACTTACCGAAGACGTTCAAAATTATGTCAAAGGTGAATTAAGTAAACCAAGGTCCGAAAGCATGGGGGCAAGTTTTGCGCCAAGCGCTATGCCCGTTATTGATTTTAATCAGTTTGGTGAAAATGAAACCAAACCGTTATCAAAGATTAAAAAGCTATCCGGATCGAATCTTCATCGAAATTGGGTTTCTGCACCACATGTTACTCAATTTGATAATGCCGACATCAGTGATTTAGAAGCTTTCAGAAAATCCATGTCAGCAGAAGCTGAAAAAAGAGGAACTAAGTTAACCTTGTTAGCTTTCCTAATGAAGGCATCAGTTAATGCATTAAGGGCATACCCTAACTTCAATTCTTCTTTAACAGCGGATGGTGAAAATTTAATTTTAAAGAAATATTATAATGTTGGTTTTGCTTGTGACACTCCTGATGGTCTGGTGGTACCGGTGGTAAAGGATGTGGACAAAAAAGATGTGCTTGAAATCGCACAAGATTTGATGGAGTTATCATCTAAAGCAAGAGAAAGAAAGTTATCAATGGATCAAATGCAAGGCGGATGTTTTACTATATCAAGCCTCGGTGGAATTGGTGGTACTAAATTTACCCCCATCATCAATTGTCCTGAGGTAGCAATTTTAGGAGTATCAAAGGCTGAGATGCAGCCCGTATTTAATAAAAATACTAATGGTTTCGAGCCACGCTTAATCCTTCCGCTATCATTATCTTACGATCATCGAGTCATAGATGGTGCCGATGGAGCAAGGTTTACCTCTCATTTAAGAATGATGCTCTCTGACGTAAGACGACTTTTACTATAAATTATGACAAACAAATTTTTTACCATTCCAGATATTGGAAATTTTGATAGTGTTGAAGTGATTGAGATTCATGTTAAACCTGGAGACTCTATAAATAAAGATGATTCCGTGATTACATTAGAGTCAGATAAAGCTTCAATGGATATCCCCTCTTCAGTTGATGCAACTGTAGAAACCATCTTACTCAAAGTGGGTGACAAAGTCAGTCAAGGTGATCAGATTTTTAGCTACCAAGAAAGTAGCAATCCAACTGATCCGAAAACTAATAAAAACGAAGATCCTGTTTCTGATTCAAAAAAGGTATCGCCAGAAACTCAACCACAGAACGACTTAAGCTCGGGAAATTATGACTATGATGTGGCTGTTCTCGGCTCTGGTCCAGGTGGTTATACAGCGGCATTTAGAGCAGCAGATCTTGGCCTTAAGGTTGCTTTGATAGAAAAACATAAAAATATTGGCGGGGTATGTCTTAATGTTGGATGCATCCCTTCCAAAGCTCTTCTTCATATGTCCAAAGTAATAACCGAAGCTGAAGAAGCAGGCGAACATGGCCTATCTTTCTCAAAACCAAAAATTGACTTGGATAAACTGAGAGAGTGGAAAAATGATTCAGTAGTAGGAAAATTGACCGGTGGACTAACCCAAATGGCGAAGCAGCGTAATGTTGAAATCATTGAAGGTTATGGAAAATTTGTTGGGGACCATCAAATAAGTATTATCAGCGACCCTAACAAGCCAAGAACAATCTCATTTAATTCAGCAATCATTGCTGCAGGATCGAAACCAATAGAACTTCCGAATACACCAAGTCATCCAAATATAATTGACTCTACTGGAGCGCTTGAACTCAAAGATATTCCAAAGCGAATGTTAATTATTGGTGGAGGTATTATTGGGCTTGAAATGGGAACGGTTTATGATGCATTAGGAAGCAAAGTAACTGTTGTGGAGCTTTCTGATGGACTGATTCAAGGGTGCGATCGTGACATTGTAAGACCGCTCCACAAAAGAATGGAAAAGCGCTTTGAAAATATTTTATTAGAAACAAAAGTTACCAAAATAGAGGTTTTAGGCGATGATCTTAAAGTCACCTTTGAAGGTAAAGATGGGATAACCGAAGATACCTTCAACAAGGTGTTAATGTCAGTGGGCAGAACGCCAAATGGAAAATTAATAGATGCTGACAAAGCGGGAGTTGAAGTAGATGAGCGTGGCTTTATTCAAGTTAATAATCAATTTAAAACAAACATTGCACACATATATGCCATTGGCGACATTATTGGGCAGCCGATGCTTGCGCATAAGGCAACGCATGAAGCCAAAATTGCAGCCGAAGTCATTGCTGGTGAGAAAGTGGAATATCAAGCAAATGTGATTCCATCGGTTGCTTACACTGACCCTGAAGTAGCCTGGGTTGGCGTGACAGAAACTATTGCTAAAGAACAACAGATAGAAATAGAAAAATCCGTTTTTCCTTGGGCTGCGAGTGGTAGAGCTTTATCAAACAACCGCACAGAGGGATCAACAAAGCTAATTTTTGATAAAGAAACTAAAAGATTAATTGGTGCCTCCATTGTTGGAGTTAATGCTGGCGAATTAATTGCAGAAGCTTGCCTAGCAATTGAAATGGGTGCCGATGCAAAAGATATTGGGTTAACCATTCATCCTCACCCAACGCTCTCCGAGTCAGTGGCAATGGCATCTGAAGTGTATGAGGGGACTATTACCGATCTATTTATCCGAAAACGTTAATTCTCGATAGATTTTAAGACCATTAATGACGCTATTTTGAATAAAGGTATGACTTTGAGAGAAGTCAAAATATCTTGAACGGGTAATACTTAATCCATCCCCACCAGAAATAAATACCATTAGATTATTTTTGTCTAATTCATAAAACTGAATAAATTTGTATATTGCCCCATTTACTGCCATAAAAAATCCGTGCATAACTGCAGAATCGGTATCGTTAATTTGATCAGAGATCTCAGATGAACTAAGACTAATTTTTTTAGTATTACGCTGAAGTGAATTAAAAAACATATGCATTCCAGGCAAAATAACCCCAGCCTCGTAAAAATTGGGTGAATGCTCTCCCTTCTTAATAAAATCAATGGTTATGGCCGTTCCGGCATCAATTAAAATAGCATTCTCAACTACTTTTTTGGAAACAAACAAACAACCTAACCAGCGATCAATACCTAAGTCCTCAGAGTAACTGTAAGGAAGGAATTTCTGATTTTTTTGGGCAAAGAAAATAACTTCAGTAGGCACACTTAATTGACTTACTAACTGCTGATTAAACTGTGTACTGTTGACACTAGAGATAAAAACTTCATCCAACTGTTCTTTAATAACAAAATCGTTTATATCCGAATTATTAAAATTTCCAGATTTGATATCTTGGTTATTATTAGAAATAATCCACTTGGTTTGGGTATTTCCAGCATCGATATATAAAATCATATTATGGTCAGTTTCTTAGAATAAAATACATAATATCACGCTCATTATTGCAGTTATTCAAGAATGATAAATCTTAATTTATTTACATATTTATGACAAGTCTATGACATTAGCTAGATTTGGTCGGAACGGTGAGATTCGAACTCACGACCCCTTGCACCCCATGCAAGTGCGCTACCAGGCTGCGCTACGCCCCGATTATTTTTTTAAAATACTTAAAATATCTTGGAGTTGATTTTTTAAATTAGCAATTGGCTCTGCATTAGTTAAATCAGTATCTCCAAGAGGAAGCTCAGCCTGGGCTTTTTGAATTTGCTCTTGCGATGTTACATCTTTAACAAATTGTTTATTTTGTAATTTTTGTTTAGCTCCTTGAATCGTATAACCTTCATCATAAAGCAGCTCTCTGATTTTACGAATCAATAAAATCTCTTCTTGCTGATAGTACCTTCTATTTCCCCTTCTCGTGTTTGGGCTTAAATTCGGAAACTCCTGCTCCCAATAACGAAGCACGTGGGGTTTTACCTTGCAGAGAATGCTTACTTCACCAATTGCAAAATATCTTTTTTGTGGAAGTTGAGGAAATTGTTTGTCTTTATGATCCTGATAATCCATCATCAACACTAGACTTTAGTTTCTGACTCGAATGAAAGGTAACAACTCTTCGTGCTTTAATTGAAACTTCTTCACCGGTTTTAGGGTTTCTACCAGGGCGTTCAGATTTTCTTCTTAACTCGAAGTTACCAAAGCCAGACAATTTTACGCTTTCACCATTCTCGAGCGCCATCTTAATTTCTTCAAAAAAAGCCTCCACCAACTCTTTCGATTCAGTTTTATTGAGTCCAACTTTTTCGAATAACAAGTCAGATAAATTTGCTTTAGTTAATGTCATTAAATTAATCTCAATTACCTTTGTGTGGCATTAAATTCTTTTTTCAGAAGATTTATGATGGATTGAACTGAATTTTCGACCTCATTTTCTTCAAGTGTTTTGTAAGTATCTTGTATAAGTATCAGAAATGCAAGGCTTTTTTTAGAATCATCAATTCCATCACCTTGATATAGATCAAATAAACTAAAGCTTGTTACATTCGATATATTAGCTTTTTCTACTGCTGAAATAATTTCACCTACCTGCACTTCCTGGTCAACAAGAATCGATATATCTCTTTTAACAGGAACAGTTTTAAGTTTTGCTGTATTGAGTTTCAATTTTTTATCAAGAATCTTCAATGCATCAAGTTCGAATAAATATACATTTCCATCAATATCAAATTTTTTCTGAATTGATGGATGCAATAAACCCAACGAACCAATAACTTCACTATCTTTGTAAATGAAAGCTTCTTGTCCGGGGTGATAAAAGTTGGTTGTTAAATCTGGTACTTTAAAGATTAACTTATAATCTACGATTGATTCAATATCTGACTTTAGATCATAAAAATCAAATTTACGTCTTTTGTCTGCCCAACCTCGCTCTATGGAATCCCCGTAAATCAATCCACTCAACAGTAATTGTTCATTAAATGATTCATCATTTTTAGTAAACGACTTGGCAATTTCAAAAAATTTAATACGATCTTGGCCCCGATTTATATTAAATTTTAACGCATCTAAATGACTTGACCATAAATGACTTCTCATCGCATTCATATTTTCGGCAATCGGATTTTCAAGTATGATTTGTTCGTCTATATTAAAGTGAATATCACGTTCTTTTTCAGCATCAATAAAACTGTAACTGACCAATTCATTAAACCCTAAATGAGAAATTTTATTTCTCACTTCATCAAGCGAATAAGTCGCAAAGTTTGTAGATAGAGGGCTAAGAGTAGTGATGGGGTCTTTTGCCTCAACGTTATCGTAGCCAATTATTCGAATCACTTCCTCAATCAAATCCTCTTCAATGGTTAAGTCAAACCGATAGCTTGGTGGATATACCTCAAACTCAGAGCCACTATTTTTAAACTCGAAGCCTAGATTAGTAAAAATGGACTCCATCTGCTCAATCGACACTTTTGTTCCTAGTATTCTTTCAACCCTTGATGGGCGCACTTTTATAAGACTTCTTTGCGGAAGGGTTGCTTTGTGTTCCTGGATATCGCTGACATCACCGCCACAATATTGCTGAATTAAATTTATCAATCGCATGAGCGCATTTTGACTATTAGCAAAGTCAACACCTCTCTCAAACCTGTGAGATGAGTCTGTATTTAACCCGTAATTTCTTGCCTTTCCTGCCATTGAAAGCGGGGTAAAAAATGCTGATTCAATAAAAATATTTTTCGTATCATAATCCACAGAGGAGTTTTTGCCCCCCATTACGCCTGCTATAGCCAACACATTTTTTTCATCCGCAATGACTAAATCATTTTCTTTGAGTGTAACTTCTTGATCGTTAAGCAAGACAATTTTTTCACCAGTTTTAGACGGCCTAACATCGATACTTCCTGTTAATTTGTCCTTAGCAAAGGCATGCATCGGCTGTCCAGTTTCCAGCATTACGTAATTGACAAGATCCACAACCGGGTTAATAGAGCTTATATCAGATCTCGACAGGTAGCTTATGAGCTCTTTAGGAAGGTTAATAGTATTATTTAAACCGGCTATCTCAACGCCGCAATATAAAGGGCAGTTATTAGAGTCTATGACGTTAACTTTCTGATCACTTTTAAAATTTGACTCTATCTTTTGAATTTTTGGCAAATGAAAAGGATTTCCCGTCAAGGACTTAATCTCCCTGGCAATACCTTGGACGCTTAAGCAATCGGCTCTATTAGGAGTTAGTGATATATCTAATACTGAGTCATTAAGATCTAACGCATCTGAAATACGGTCACCTAAATTCAAATCCTGACTTAATTCAAGCAAGCCATCTGCACTATCACTTAAACCAATCTCTTTCGAAGAACATAGCATACCAAAAGACTCTACCCCACGCAGTTTTGCTTTCTTTATTTCAAATTGCCCAAACTTTGCCCCGATTAATGCACATGGGATTTTGATGCCCGCTCTCGCATTAGGGGCGCCACAAACAATTTGTAATTCTTTACTACCCACATCAACTTGGCAGACATTGAGCTTATCTGCATCGGGATGTTTTTCGATGCTGATAATCTTACCAACAACAACATTATCTAATGACGCCCCAAGATGCTCTATGGAGTCCACTTCAAGACCTGCCATTGTTAAGTCATATTCTAGACTTTCAATATTCAAAGGCTTATCAAAGTAATTATTTAACCAAGAAAAAGATACCTTCATTAAAACTGCTCCAAAAATCTAAGGTCATGATTAAAGAAGTGCCTTAAATCATCAATGCCATACTTAAGCATAGTTAATCTCTCAACTCCTAATCCAAAAGCAAACCCCTGAAATTCTTCAGGATTAATATTTACATGCTTTAGGACATTAGGATGGACCATTCCACACCCACCTATCTCTAACCAACCTCCATTCCAACTCATATCAATTTCTGCAGAAGGCTCGGTAAAAGGAAAATAGGAAGGTCTAAATCGTATAGTGAGCTTCTCATCCTCAAAATACTTTTGTAAGAAAGATTGAACAATGCCCTTTAAATTAGAAAAGTTTACATCTTTGTTGATCATCAATCCCTCAACCTGATGAAACATTGGTGAATGGGTTGCATCTGAATCTACCCGATAAACTCTACCGGGAGAAATAATTTGTATTGGGGGTGCATTATTCTCCATATACCTTATCTGCACTGGTGATGTGTGTGTTCTTAAAACATAATTCTTGTTAATGTAAAACGTGTCATGCATCGCTCTGGCAGGATGGGATTCTGGAATATTTAATGCCGTAAAGTTATGAAAATCATCTTCTATTTCTGGGCCGTCAGTCACATCAAACCCAATACTATGAAAAATTTTTGAGATGCTTGAAATAGTATTAACGACTGGATGAAGAGAACCCTTTTCAAATTTTCTGGAAGGAAGAGTGATATCAATCTTTTCTTCCTCTAATCTTTTATTCAGCTCTGCTGAGATTATTTCTTCTTTTCGAATATTGAGTAGGTCTTCTATCTGGCGTTTAATTTGGTTAATTTCTGCGCCTTTTTTGGGTCTTTCCTCTGCCGATAGTAAGGATAAAGTTTTCATTGCCTCAGCAATAGGCCCAGACTTTCCTAGGAATCTTGCTTTGATATGATCAAGCTCAGAGAGCTTGAAGCATCCCAAGAAGTCAGTTTTAGCTTGTTCAATTAATTGATCTAAATTGTCCATAAATCGAAAAATAAAAAAGGGGCTTTAATTAAGCCCCTTTTAAAATTAATAATTTTTAAATTAGGCTCCAATTTTGGATTTTGCCAACTCAGCATATTTTTGAAACGCTGCTTTGTCAAAAATAGCCAAATCCGCAAGAACTTTACGATCTACTTCAACAGACGCTTTTTTTAGTCCATTGATTAAACGGCTATAAGTCAGGCCGAATTCGCGAGCACCAGCATTAATTCTGGCAATCCAAAGAATTCTAAACTGTCTTTTCTTCTGGCGTCTGTCACGATAAGCATACTGACCAGCTTTCATTACTGCTTCTTTTGCTACGCGGTAGACATTACTTCTTCTTCCTCGATAACCTTTTGCGGCATTGAGGACTTTTTTATGTTTTGCTCGGGCTGTTACCCCTCTTTTTACTCTAGGCATTCTATTCTCCTTACTATTGAGTTGGCATCATTGAACGTACACGTTTCACATCGGTTGGAGATATGATTTCAGTACCACGAAGATGTCTCTTTTGTTTGGTTGTTTTCTTGGTCAAAATATGACGAAGATGAGAATGGGTACGCTTGATAGCACCACTTCCTAGAAATTTGAAGCGTTTTTTTGCTCCACTTTTAGTTTTCATTTTTGGCATTTTTTTCTCCTATTATTAGAAACGCTTGGGCATGCCTAATTAGCCGTATCGTTTTCTTCTTTCTTCTTTTCAGCCTTTTTTGGTTTTTTGTTTGGTGTTAACACCATTACCATTTGACGGCCTTCCATTTTAGGGAATTGCTCAACTATTGCATATTCCTCTAAATCTGTCTCAACACGCTTTAATAAAGCCATGCCAAGTTGCTGATGAGCAATCTCTCTTCCCCTAAAGCGTAATGTCACTTTAGCTTTGTCGCCATCAGTCAAAAATCTAATTAAATTGCGGATCTTAACATTGTAATCACCGTCATCGGTTCCAGGTCTAAATTTGACTTCTTTAACCTGAACCTGCTTCTGTTTCATTCTCGCTTCATGAAGTTTTTTACTTTGAGCGTACTTAAACTTCCCATAATCCATCAAGCGGCAAACAGGCGGTTCTGCTTTAGGCGCAATCTCAACTAAATCAGTCTCAAACTCAGCTGCTTTATCCAATCCTTCAGACAAGCTTACTACTCCCAGTGCTTCACCTTCAACACCAACTAATCGAATCTCTTGAGCAGTTATATCCCCGTTGATTCTCGCGTCTTTTGATTGTGCTATGCTTTAACCCCTAAATAAAATAACCGTCTACCCACAATACTAATTTTTCTCATTGATCTTCGAAATTACTAGATCCGAAAAATCTGAAAGACTCATAACCCCTAAGTCTTCACCTTGTTGAGTTCTGACGGCAACTTGTTTGTTTTCCATTTCACGGTCACCAATAACTAATAAGTAGGGAACTCGCAAAATACTATGTTCGCGTATTTTATAGGTAATCTTTTCATTTCTCAAGTCCGAATCGCATTTAATCCCTTTTTTCTTAAGAGATTCAATTACTTCTAAAACATAGTTAGATTGAGAATCTGAGATATTTAAAGCCACCACCTGAGTTGGGGCAAGCCATACAGGAAATTTTGCTGCATAGTGTTCGATTAAAATACCAATAAACCGCTCCATTGATCCCACAATTGCGCGATGAAGCATAACTGGATGCTTTTTATTGCTGTTCTCATCGACGTACTCTGCATTCAATCGAACAGGAAGGTTAAAATCTAATTGTATAGTTCCACATTGCCACAGCCTATTTAGACTATCTCTTAAAATATATTCTATTTTAGGCCCATAAAAAGCACCCTCACCTGGTTGAATTTCATAAGAAAGACCAGTTGCTTTTAATGCCTTCTCTAAAGATTCTTCGGCTTTATCCCACACCTCATCTGATCCAACACGTTTTTCCGGTCTTGTTGATAATTTGACCTCAATATCTTTAAAACCAAAATCATTATAGGTCTCAGTCAACATTCTATTAAAATCAATCACCTCATCTAATATTTGCTCTTCAGTACAAAAAATATGCGCGTCATCCTGGGTAAAACCTCTTACACGCATTAACCCATGTAATGCACCCGATGGTTCATTTCTATGACAAGAACCAAATTCAGCAAGTCTTAACGGAAGCTCACGGTAACTATGAAGGTTGTGATTAAAAACTTGAACATGCCCTGGGCAGTTCATTGGCTTGACCGCGTACTCTCTATTTTCAGATGAGGTAACGAACATATTCTCGTGATAATTTTCCCAGTGCCCAGACTTTTCCCATAAGGTTTTATCTAAAACAGTTGGGGTTTTTATCTCTTGATAATTATATTCTTTAAATTTGCTTCTCATGTAATCTTCAATTGACTGCCACAATGACCATCCCTTGGCGTGCCAAAAAACCATACCCGGTGCATTATCTTGAATATGAAACAAGTCTAACTGTTTACCTAGTTTTCTGTGGTCTCTTTTTTCAGCCTCTTCTAAGCGATGAAGGTAATCTTTAAGGTCATCTTTTGTCGCCCATGCCGTTCCATAAATTCTTTGAAGCATTTCATTTTCAGAATTACCTCTCCAATAGGCACCCGCAACCTTCATGAGTTTAAAAACTTTTAATTTACCAGTTGAGGGAACGTGAGGTCCTCTGCAAAGATCGGAAAAATCACCTTCATGGTAAATAGTAACTTCTTCTTCTTTGGGAATTGAGGAAATTAACTCAGCTTTATAGTGCTCACCTTGGTTTTTAAAAAAATCAATTGCCTTATCTCGCGCCATCACCTCACGACGGACTGGATAGTCATTTTTAACCAGTTCGGTCATTTTCTTTTCGATACTTATTAAATCCTCTGGAGTAAATGCTCGGTGGTATGAAAAGTCATAATAAAAACCATCTTGAATAGTTGGGCCAATTGTAACCTGAGCTTCAGGGAAAAGTTCTTTTACAGCGTAAGCTAATAGATGGGCAGTTGAGTGCCGAATAATATCAAGCCCCTCTGGGTTTTTAGCTGTAATAATGGAAACCAATGCGTCTTGATTAATCTCATGAGAAAGGTCAACTAACACCCCATCCACTTGACCGGCAATTGCAGCACGACCCAAACCCTCTCCGATATCAAAAGCAATATCAGACACTGAGACTGAATCATTAAATTCTCTTACTGATGAATCTGGTAGTGTTATTTTTATCATGTTATTAATATTTGGTAGGCGCGATTGGATTCGAACCAACGACCCCCACCATGTCAAGGTGGTGCTCTAACCAACTGAGCTACGCGCCTATTGTTTTAAAACAATCGCCTATTTTATATCAACCCAACTATATGAGCAACGAATTAACTTCTAATTAAAGCTCTTTAAAATGTGCTCATAGCCTGACTGATAATCAGGAAATTTGATATGTTTAATCATATTTTCTAGAAGAAATGATGATTTGATTTGTTTTCCACTAATATTGCCTGAGGAGTTTAATTCTATCCTCGATAAATTTAATCTTTCTCTTATGAAATTGAGAACTGAATATAAGTCACTCACCTGGGAATCTGTAATATTAATAACATTGGGAATCTTATAAAGACTGGATCCAGAATTTAATTGACTAATAATCAAGCCTATTATGTTGGCAGCATCTTCATCGTAGATACGATTAGTGAATCTATTCTTAGGCCAAGAGCTTGGGTTTTTAGCAAGCTTAATCATCATCTGACGCTCACAGCCATATATGCCTGTTAATCGAGCAATTAAGGTATTGGTTTTGTTTATTAAAAATTTCTCAGCCTCAGCTAAGATTTCACCATTTGCATCATTAGGTTTGGGCTGAGTTGAGTCATCGATTAAATTTCCTTCAGGATTGCCGTTAAAAACACGCGTGCTTGAAGTAAAAATAAATTTTTTTAAATTTTTTTTATTTAAAAATGAGTATGCTCTAGTGAGTCCGTCATAATAAATTTTTTGATAGGTTTGTTTATCTTGGTTTCCAGGTGTTGCCGAGTAGATAACAAATTCTGGATTTATGTTTTGAGTAAAAACTTCAAATTCATCAGCAAATATATCAATTGCAAGCATTTGAAGGTTTGAGCCTTGAGCAGGATTTCTTCTAATTCCAATAGTCTCTAAATTTAAATTATTTAAACAATAATTTCCAATAAGATTCCCGAGCTTGCCACAACCAATAATTAAGATTTTAGGATTAGTTATTTCCACAAGACTTTAACAATAAAACCTGGTGAGCTTGAAACATAAAAAAGAGAAAGCAATGCAGCATAAAATTGCCAATCTTGACTATGTGCATTTCCGTAAATAGATAACTCCAGAAAAAATGTGACTACTCGAAATATTAAGAAATAAATAAGAATCTCACAGAATATAACTAATAAATTTTTTTTGATATTAATGAAAATTAAAAATTTATCATTCATCCAAGGTAAATTTGATAAAAATAACATTAATAAAATTGTCAGTAGTAGGGTCATTTAAAAAATCAATATTGATGTCAATGTAGTTATGTCTAGCAAGAATTCTGGAAACAAACCAATTAAAATAATAGCCATTACATTTATACTAAGCGTTATTGTAAATTCGAAATTTTGTTGTTTAACAAATTTTTTATCAGAATTTGGATCATCAAAATACGCAATTTTAATGATCTTCAGATAATAATACATCCCAATCAATGCTGATATTATTGCTATTACAGCTGGCCAAACCCACCCAAACTGAATAACGGACTGAATCACAGAAAATTTTGCATAAAATCCAATGGTTGGGGGAATCCCCGCCAAGCTCAGAAAAGTGATCAATAAAAGAAACGCCATCCAAGGCTTCTCTTTTGCTAGACCAGCCAAGTCATTAATCTCAATAATTTCATTTTTTTTCTGATTGGATAAAATGATAATAATCCCAAACGAAGCTAAGGTCATTAACATATAAGCTGAAACATAAAACAAAGCTGAGGCAATTCCTGTGACCGCGCCTGTCGCTAATCCTAAAAATATGAACCCGACATGAGATATGGCCGAATAGGCTAAAAGTCGCTTAATTTTTACTTGAGCAATTGCCGTTATATTTCCTAAGAGCATCGAAATGATAGCCATAATCAGTAACATGGATTGCCAATCGATAACATAGTAATCCATTGACTGATAAAGTAGTCTTATCAACATAGCCATGGATGCAAATTTTGGAACTGATCCAATAAACATTGTAATTGGCGTTGAAGACCCTTGATAAACATCTGGTACCCACAATTGAAATGGAGCTGCCCCAAACTTAAAAGCGATACCCACTGTGATAAATACCAATGCAAATGAAAAAACAAAAGAACTTGCTTGCGCATCCATTAATTGTTGAGATATTTCATCTATTGCGAGTGTTCCAGTTAATCCGTATACCATAGAAAACCCATACAAAAGAAATCCTGATGCAACAGCACCAAGAATAAAATACTTTAAAGCAGCCTCTGATGCTTCTTTATTTTTTCTATCAATTGCAACTAAGGTATAAAGACTTAAAGATAACAACTCAATACCCATATATACAGTGAGAAGATTAAAGGAGGAGATAATAAGATTTATCCCCAATAAAGCAAAAAGAGTCAGCGAAAAGAATTCACCTGTTAATAATTTTTTTTGAAAGAGAAAATCTTTACTGTAAATTAAAACTAAGGATAAGCTAAAGTAACTCAGAAGTTTTAGATATATTGACAAGCTATCAGAAATAAACATACCACCAAAAGCCAATAGCTTAGAATCCATTGGAAGCTGAGCAGTAAAATAAGCTGACAATAATAAAGTTAATTGTGTAATTCCAAAAAGTGAAGTTGAATTTTTATTATTAAAGTAAACACCTAATAGAAGAACACTCATCGCGGAGATTAAAATAATTATTTCTGGAAGAGCGACTGAAAAAATATTTGTCATTAGACTTGCCTCATCATGGTAGCTTGGACTGCTGAATTAAGTCCATAATAACTGCTGAAGATTGATTGGTGATGTCAGAAATGATTGCAGGATAAACACCAATCAGAAGTGTTAAAATGGCAAGCAAGGCCATCACAAAAAATTCTTTTGCATTCAAGTCAAATAAGGCATTATTCTGCTCATCCTTCACAACACCGAAAATAATTCGCTTTACCAGCCATAATGAGTATGTTGCACCAAAAATTAGCGTTAATGATGCAAACAAAGCTATCCAAAAATTCTCTTGCATGGCACCAAGAATCACCATAAATTCACCAACAAATCCAGAGGTGCCAGGAAGTCCTGAATTTGCCATGGCAAACAAAACAAAGAACGCTCCAAAAATTGGCATTTTATTAATCACCCCTCCATAAGCACTGATATCTCTAGTGTGCATCCGATCATAAAGTACACCAATTGCAAAAAACAATGCTGCTGAAATAAATCCATGAGAAATCATTTGAATATAACCCCCCTCAAAACCTAGAGGATTGAGCATAAATAACCCTAGTGTTACAAAACCCATATGCGAAATTGAGGAATAAGCTATCAGTTTTTTCATGTCTGTTTGTACGATAGCAACTAAAGCAATATAAACAATCGCAATCAATGACAAAGTTACGAGAAAAGGTTTTAAATAAATTGCTGCATCGGGCGCAATAGGCAAAGCAAATCTAATAAAGCTATAACCCCCTAATTTAAGCATAATAGCCGCAAGAATTACAGACCCTCCAGTTGGAGCCTCAACGTGCGCGTCCGGTAACCAAGTATGAACAGGCCACATTGGTATTTTTACAGCAAACGCCATAAAAAAAGCTAAAAATATTAATACTTGATGGGTAAGAGTAAGAGTTTTGTCATAGTAATCTATTACAGAAAAGCTTCCTGTCTGAGTATAAAGATAAATAAATGCGATCAACATGAATAATGAACCTAGCACCGTATAAAGAAAAAACTTAATAGTTGCATAGACTCTATTAGGACCACCCCATATACCAATCAGTAAAAACATAGGTATAAGCATCGCTTCCCAGAAAATATAATACAAAATAGCATCTAAAGAAAGAAAAACACCAATCATTAAACCGGATAAAATTAAAAAAGAAGCGATATAAAAGGCTAATGATTTTTTAACTGAGTTTGAAGAAATAAAAATTACCAACCATGAAATTAAGCTAGTCAATAAAATCAATGGTAAGGAAATTCCATCCATACCAACATGGTAATTGATTGAATAGTAATTAATCCATGGAGCAAATTCTTGAAACTGAAATCCTTGAACAGATTTATCAAATAAAAAATACAAATAAAGTGTAATGAAGAATGAAATAAGCCCAAATAAATTACCAAGCAAATAAGTAACAGTATTAGAAATTTTGGTATTAATAACGAGTAGAAAAAATCCTAAAAAAATAGGTGTCCAAATTGCTAGTGATAAAAGACTCATTTAATCCACCCAATAATAAAAAAACTAGCAAAACCTAAAAGACCCAAGACCATAAAAAAGGCATACTGAGACACATATCCTGTTTGAATTTTTTTTGTTGTTTGTGAAAAAATATTTATTAAACGTGCAGTCCCATTTACTAAAATGTTGTCAATTATTTTAATATCGAAGAATTTCCACAAAATATTACCAAAAAATAAAACTAGTGGTGCCAGTACTTTTTCGTTTAGAGTGTCAAAACCATATCTCGCATTGATAATAGTATTTATAAATTTTGGTGCAGTCAGCCTTATGTACTTTTTGTAAAAAATAAAATAGGCGGTAAAAAATCCAGCAACCATTAACCAAAAAGGCAGTGTTAAAAAACCATGGATTGACATCGATAAGGCTCCATGAAAATGATCAGCCAAATTAAGAAAAGCATCATGGCCGGAAGCAATAAAAACAGTTTTATTGATAAGATCAGTGGTAATCACCTGATTGATAAGTAAATAACCAATTATGACGGACGGTATAGCAAGTAGTATCAAAGGAACCGTTACCACCCAATCAGATTCATGAGGGTTTTGATTCGACTTCAGCCCGTGGTGTGCAATGGATTTTGAAGTATTATTTTTTTTCCAATTTTCTTTTCCATGAAAAACAAGAAGATAAAGTCTAAAACTATATAGAGAAGTAATAAAAACTCCGGCAACTGAACAAAAATAAGCAAAATTAGAACCGAAATGATTGCTTAACTTAACGGCATCGATAATGGATTCTTTGGAAAAGAAACCTGAGAAAAACGGCATCCCTACCAGCGCCAAAGTACCTATTAAGAAAGTTATCCAAGTTATAGGCATATATTTTTTAATATTACCCATATTACGAATGTCTTGATCATGATGCATCCCAATGATGACTGAACCTGCACCCAAAAATAAGAGAGCTTTAAAAAATGCATGAGTAAATAAATGGAAGATTGCAAGTGAGTAACTTGATACACCTAAGGCTATCGTCATATAGCCTAATTGGGATAATGTTGAATAAGCAACAACTTTTTTGATATCGTTTTGAAAAATACCCAATATTCCCATAGTCAATGCAGTCAAACTTCCAATAATTAAAATGAAAGAAAGGGCTGTGTCAGAGAGCTCAATGATCGGAGACATCCTGGAGATCATAAATATTCCAGCAGTTACCATCGTCGCAGCATGTATTAAAGCTGATATTGGAGTTGGTCCTTCCATGGAGTCTGGAAGCCAAACATGTAACGGGATTTGCGCTGATTTACCCATAGCCCCAATAAATAATAAAATTGAAATTAATGTCATTAACGATAATGATTGATTAAATAACACTACATTCTGATTGGAGAGGCTGTTAATCCTGCTGAAGGCTTCATAATAATCTAGGGTTCCAAACCAAAAAAGGATTAATGATATACCTAATAAAAATCCAAAGTCACCAACACGATTAACCAAAAAAGCTTTCATATTGGCATGGATGGCTGTTGGTTTTTGATACCAAAACCCAATAAGCAAGTAAGAGACTAAGCCGACCGCTTCCCAACCAAAAAATAACTGTAAGAAATTGTTACTCATAACCAACATGAGCATTGCAAATGTGAATAACGAAATAAAGCTAAAAAATCGGCTGTAACCAGAATCATCTCTCATGTAACCAATTGTATAAATATGAACCATTAATGAAACAAAGCTTACAACGACCATCATAATTGCAGATAAATTGTCAATTAAAAACCCAATTTTTAAATCATACTGACCAACTGTTATCCATCTGAAAAGATTTTCATTAAAAACATATCCATTAACGGAAATATAGAGTGCATATAAAGAGATAAGAAGGCTAACAAATACTCCAAAAATTGGAATAATGTGCGATAACTGCTTTGGTAACTTTCTTCCAAAAAGGCCAATAAAAACTGATGCCAACAATGGCGCCATAGGAATAAGTGAGTAAAGATTTATCAATTTCATTCTTTTAACCTATTTATATCAGCAACATCAATAGATTGATAATTTCTAAATATTAAAATAATAATCGCAAGACCTATAGCTGATTCTGCAGCTGCTACTGTTAATATAAAAAATACAAATACTTGCCCAGCTAAATCCCCAAGGTAATAACTAAATGCAATGAAGTTTATATTCACCGCCAGCAACATTAATTCAATAGCCATTAAAATTAAAATAATATTTTTTCGATTTAAAAAAATTCCTAAAATACTTATTGAAAATAATATTCCAGCTAAAAATAAGTAATGAGATAAGGTAACAATCATTTCGTTTTCCCAGAGCTCATTTTTACTATGCGAATTCGGTCTTTTTTATCTACTCTAATTTGATCTTTGGGATCAATACCTTTATGGGATTTCTTTCCATACATCGTTAATGCAATCGCAGATACTATTGCCACTAAAAGAATAACCGCAGCAATCTGAAAAGGAAGAAGGTAGTCAGTATAAAGTACAGAACCTAATAGTTCTGTATTGCTTGTCGCATCTTCACTTAGAACTTTCGCCTCATAGAAGAACTTATCAGTGACTACTAGATAAATTTCAAAGATAAATAATCCAGAAATTATTAGAGCTATTGGCAAATAATTCCAAAAACCTTTTTTCAATGTTTCCGTATTAATATCTAACATCATAACTACAAACAAAAACAAAACCATTACCGCTCCTACATACACAAGAACAAGGGCAATAGCCAAAAATTCAGCATGTAAAAGCAGCCAAATTCCTGCCGCGCTGAAGAAAGCCAGAACAAGGGATAATGCAGAATAGACTGGATTATTGGCAGTGATAACTCTTAAAGATGAAAGCACTAAAATACTGCTAAAAAAATAAAACAAATAATCAGTAAATTGCATCATCGGAATTTAGCCTCTTTTTTTCGATCAATAGCAATTTGTTTCTCATACTTATCGCCAACCTTTAGAAGCATATCTTTGGTATAAAGTAGATCCCCTCTCTCTTCTCCATGATATTCAAAAATTCTAGTCTCGACAATTGAATCGACTGGGCATGACTCTTCACAAAACCCACAAAATATACACTTAGTCAGATCAATGTCATAACGGGTTGTTCTTCTTGTGTTATCTGGTCTTTGTTCAGATTCAATGGTAATTGCCATAGCAGGACATACAGCTTCACACAGCTTACATGCAATACATCTTTCTTCGCCATTAGGATATCTTCTTAGTGCATGCAAACCTCTAAATCTAGGAGATTGTGGTGTCTTTTCTTCGGGGTATTGAATTGTAATTTTTTTTGCAAAGAAATATCTACCCGTCAAAGATAAACCTTTGATTAATTCAAAAAGAGATAAACTTTTAACCGTACTGATAAACCAATTCTTCATTAGTGGAAATACTCCGCGTAATCAGTTTGCATCATCGCCCCAACAAAAATTATCCATACCAATGTAAGTGGAATAAAAACTTTCCACCCAAGCCTCATAATCTGATCATAACGATACCTTGGGAAGGTAGCTCTGAACCATAAAAAGAAAAATAGTAAAAATGCTACTTTTGCTAACAACCAAATAATACTGTCAGGAATGAATCCGACTGGAGACAACCAGCCTCCTAAAAACATAATCACGGCTAAAATGCTGACTAAGATCATATTGGCGTACTCAGCCAAGAAAAATAGAGCAAAAGCCATTCCGGAATATTCTACGTGAAACCCAGCAACAATTTCAGATTCGCCTTCTGCAACATCAAATGGGGCACGATTTGTTTCTGCTACTGCGCTAATAAAGTAAATAATAAATAATGGGAAAAGTGGCCAACAGTACCACTGGGATATGCCTCCGGATTGTGCCATTACAATATCACCTAGATTCAAACTGTTAGCACACATTAAAACACCTACCAGCGTGAACCCCATTGCAATTTCATATGAAACAATCTGAGCAGCAGACCTCATGCTACCTAAAAATGCATACTTTGAATTTGATGCCCATCCAGCAATTATAACTCCGTAAACGGCAATTGAAGTCATCGCCAGCACATAAAGCAAGCCTGCATTTACATCCGCAAGAATCAATTCAGAATTGAATGGAATAACTGCCCATGCAGCAAGGGCTGGAGCAATTGATAATAGCGGTGCAAGAAAAAATAAGAAATTGTTAGACTTCGTTGGAAGAATAATTTCTTTGAACATCAGTTTGACTGCATCAGCTATAGGCTGCAATAAACCAAAATATCCAACACGATTTGGCCCAATCCTTGACTGCATAAAACCAATAACTCTTCTTTCAAAATAAGTTAAGTATGCAACCGATATCATTACAGGAATTACTATACAAATAATCTTGATAAGAAAAGATATAGTCTTTGCTAATTGTGGATCTAGATATAGTTTAAAAAATTCTTCCAACTATCTAGTACTCCTTAAATGTTCAATATCCTGAAGCGCCTTAGATCTTCTAACCATTGGGTCAGAATTGTTGATGCTAAATTTAAAAATTTTATTATTATTTTTAGACTGCTTGTTTATAAGCTCTAGATTATTATTTTTATTTGATAACAAACCTTTTACAGCGTCTTTTTTTACCGCAGTGCAGCTTTCATAATTAAAGTTATCGCACTCAACATAATTACCCAAAACTCTTAAAATTTTCCATAACGGTTTAGACTCATGTTTTGGAGGAATTACTTGTGTAAAAGTTTGAAGTTTATTTTCCAGATTTACAAAACTACCCTCATTTTCAAAATGTGAACAAGAAGGAAGAATCAGGTCATAGCTTTTATCCTGCTTTGTTTGATATGCAGAAATAAGAATGTTGAAGGAGGATTTTTTAATAATCTCTTTATGCAAATCTTCGTCTATCGAATCATGCTCAGGCTCATGATTGAATGTAATACTTGCTTTATATGACTTATTATCAACATCATTCTTATCGTTAAAAATTTGATTCAGCCCAACAGAATTAGCTCCAGTTGGAAGAAATCCGATCGATGTCGATGATTTTTTTACCAACTGGTTTAACATTTCTCCATAACCTAAAATAGATTCTCGGCTTACAAAGTCCTGTCCAATTAATATAAGTACATTTTGTGTTTTAAGCTTTTCTGCAAGTCCAGATTCCGTTGTTTGATTTTTTTTTGCTTTTTTATGATCAAGAGCAATCTCTAAAATTTCCAAAATAGATTTTTCAATTTTTTCAATAGGTTTAATCAACTTATGATCAAGTTGAAGCTGCAGGTCTTGATCTTCATAATGAATTAGATCAATTTTTTTATTATTTAGAGTCATTTTTCTTAATCTTTGTAAGATTAAGGGATTTTCATCTCTAAGGTTTGATCCAATCAATATAACTGAATCAAAACTTTCAATTTCATTTATTTTAATGTTTAGATGTGGATTGGAAACATAGTTTACATGTATTTTAGGATTGTAATTTACTTGGTTAGATGAGAAGTGTTCAGATATTTTTTTTAATAAAAAACCTTCTTCTAAGGTAAGTTGATCCGAGCCAAAAAAGGCAATATCATCCTCTTTAAAATTGTTTCTGATTGGATGAAGCTTTGACTCAATAATTTGAAGTGCATCCTCCCAATCAATTTCTTTTAAAACATTACCTTGCTTTACTAATGGTTTTTTTATCCTTGAGTCATGGTTAACGCCCAAATACGAAAATCTATCTCGATCCGAAATCCAACATTCATTTATATCTTCATTCTCCTTAGGTAGTATTCTCATCACATTGCCATCTTTTACATGCGCCTCTATATTAGAACCGAGACTGTCGTGTGGAGAAATCGTTGACTTTCTTGCCATTTCCCATGTCCTTGCCGAGTATCTAAATGGTTTGGATGTTAATGCTCCAACAGGGCATAAATCAATAATATTTCCTGAAATCTCTGACTCTACTGATTTTTCGACATAGGCTGAAATTTCCGCATGTTCGCCGCGACCTATTAATCCTAATTCTTGCATGCCGCCGACCTCTTGAAGAAATCTGACACATCGAGAACATTGTATACACCTATTGAGATCTGTCGAAACTAGTGGACCAAGGTTTTTATTCAGCACCACTCTCTTTTCTTCCGTATATCTAGATTTAGGGCTACCAAAAGACATTGCAGTATCTTGCAAATCACATTCTCCACCCTGATCGCATATTGGACAGTCTAATGGATGGTTGATTAATAAAAACTCCATAACGTCTTGCTGGCAAGCTTTAGTTTGTTTTGATTTTGTAAAAATTTCCATACCTTCTGAAACATAAGTTGCGCAAGCTGGTAATGGCTTTGGGAAATTCTTAACTTCAACTAGACACATTCTGCAATTAGCAGCGATGCTAAGTTTTTTGTGATAACAAAAACGAGGAATTTCAATGTCATTAGAATCGGCAACTTCAATAATAGTTGATTTCTTTTCTACCTTAATTGTTTTTCCATTTATTTTTACTTTAACCATCTTTAGCTTCTTTTTAACTCACTGTTTTTTTATGTTTAATGAAATCTTCAAAATCATTTCTAAAATACTTAATAAAACTCAATACCGGGGTGGCGGCGGCATCTCCTAAAGCACATATTGTTCTGCCTGATATTTTTTTACTTACATCAGTCAATAATTGGAGATCCTCCAAAGTTGCTTTGCCGTTATAAATTCTATTAATGATCCGATACACCCAGCCCGTTCCTTCACGACAAGGAGTACATTGCCCACAAGATTCCTCGTAAAAAAAATAAGACAATCGCTTGAGCGCTTTAACCATACAAGTCGAATCATCCATTATGATCATAGATCCTGCTCCAACACTTGAACCAAGCCTTGATAAACCATCATAGTCAAGCGTTGCATCCATGATAATTTCAGCAGGAAGTACTGGGGTTGATGGGCCGCCTGGGATGACTGCTTTTAGTTTTCGACCCTTCCAAACACCCCCAGCTTCATTAAGTAACTGTTTAAATGTCATGCCTAATTGTATTTCGTAATTTCCTGGTTTTTCTACATGCCCTGAAACTGAAAATATTTTGGTTCCACCAGAATTCTCTACACCATGGGCCATAAAAGCTTGGCCGCCATGTTCAATAATCCATGGAATGGAGGCAAAAGTTTCTGTATTATTTACATTTGTAGGCTGGCCATAAATACCATAGGTTGCTGGAAATGGAGGTTTATATCTTGGTTGCCCTTTCTTTCCTTCAATAGATTCAATCAATGCAGTTTCTTCTCCACATATATATGCTCCGTAACCGTGGACAGCATGAAGTTCGAAATCGAATCCACTACCTAAAATATTCTTGCCAAGAAAACCAGCTTTTCGAGCATCATCCAAAGCTTTTTCAAAAAATTTATAGTCTTCCCAAATTTCCCCATGGATATAGTTAAAACCAACTTGGGCATTCATGATATAAGCTGCAATAATCATTCCCTCGATTAGCTGGTGTGGATTATGACGAATAATATCTCTGTCTTTAAACGTTCCAGGTTCGCCTTCGTCACTGTTGCATACTATATATTTAGTTCCATCATAGTCCCTTGGCATAAATGACCATTTAATGCCTGTAGGAAACCCAGCGCCCCCTCTTCCTCGAAGTCCAGAAATTTTTATCTCATTGATAAGCTCTTGTGGATCAATTTTAGATTCTAAAATTTTAGCAATTTGACCATAACCACCCAAAGACTGATAAGTTTTAATTGATCCAGGATTTTTTAAATCCTGGGTACGTAAACATATCTTAAAAAAATCCTTAGTATCCATAAAGTCTATATTTTTATCGATTATTTCATTCATTATTTTAATTCTTTTAAAAGACTATCAATTTTTGGGATATCCAAATTTTCATACATTTTTTGATTATTGATAGTTAGAAGGGGAGCCCCGCCACATGCGCCCATACATTCACTCTCTTTTAAACAAAATTTTCCATCTTTAGTAACTTCATTAAAATTTATTTTTAATTTATTTTTTAAATGTTCAACGATTTCATCTGAATTTCGGAGCATGCAAGAAATATTTGTACATATCGAAATCTTATATTTACCCACAGGCTGTAAATCAAACATATTATAAAATGTTGCTACCTCTAAAACTGCAATCTCTGGCATTTCAAGATATTTAGAGACTTCAGAAATATCCTCTTCTGATAACCATCCACGATTATTTTGCATTATTGCTAACGCTGCAATTACGGCAGATTGTTTTTTATCTGAAGGGTACTTGGATATTTCTTTATTAATTAATTTTTTTAGTTTTTCATTCATACTTATCGATCAATCTCACCAAAAACAATATCTTGTGTTCCAATAATTGCCACCAAATCCGAGATCATATGTCCACGAGTCATTTCATCTAAAGAGGCAAGATGAGCAAACCCCGGTGCACGTATTTTCAGGCGATATGGTTTATTTGCTCCATCAGACACCATGTAAATCCCAAATTCACCTTTTGGATGTTCTACCGCAGCATAGGCCTCTCCCTTGGGAAGATGAAATCCTTCAGTAAATAATTTAAAATGGTGGATCATAGACTCCATATCTTCTTTCATATTTTGTCTTTTGGGTGGAGCATATTTTTGATTATCTGACATAACGGGTCCAGAATTTTCCCTTAGCCATTTTGTACATTGCTTGATTAAACTAACCGACTGCCTCATCTCTTCCATTCTCACCAGGTAACGATCATAACAATCACCCTCTACCCCAACCGGAATATCGAAATCTAATTTATCGTAGACTTCGTAAGGTTGTTTTTTTCTTAAATCCCATTCGATTCCTGAGCCTCTTAGCATAGGTCCAGTAAAACCAAGCTCAATAGCCCTTTCAGGAGAAACTACACCAATTCCAACTGTCCGTTGTTTCCAAATTCTGTTATCAGTCAACAACGTTTCGTATTCGTCAATATAATTAGGGAATCTCTGAGCAAAATCATCAATAAAATCAAGTAATGAACCTTCCCGGTTCTTGTTTACTTCTTTTACTTCTTTTGGTCGTGAAAATCTTGAATTTTGATACTGAGGCATCTGATCAGGCAAATCACGGTAAACACCGCCTGGCCTATAGTAGGCTGCGTGCATCCTAGCCCCAGATACTGCTTCATAACAATCAAAGAGGTCTTCTCTTTCTCTGAAAGCGTATAAAAAAACAGTCATAGCCCCTACATCAAGCGCATGACAACCTAACCATAAAAGATGATTCAATAACCTTGTAATTTCATCAAATAAAACTCTAATGTATTGCGCTCGAATTGGAACCTTAAGGTCTAACATTTTCTCGATCGTCATAACGTAAGCATGTTCATTCATCATCATAGAAACATAATCTAACCGATCCATGTATGGGACTGATTGAATGTAAGTTCTATTTTCTGCTAACTTTTCTGTAGCGCGATGTAAAAGACCAATATGAGGATCTGCTCTTTGAATGACTTCGCCATCTAATTCAAGAATTAGTCTCAACACTCCATGAGCTGCTGGATGCTGAGGCCCGAAATTCATGGTGTAATTTTTTATTTCAGCCATTACGAAATCCTAAATCATCTGTAACTCTAGGAACATTGTTACGTTCTTCAATTGTGACGGGCTGATAAATAACTCTTTTTTGTGCTGGATCGTATCGCATTTCAACATTACCAATCATGGGAAAATCTTTTCGAAATGGATGGCCAATAAAGCCATAGTCAGTCAAAATTCTTCTTAGATCAGGGTGATTTAAAAACATAACTCCAAATAGATCAAAAGCTTCTCGCTCATACCAGTCTGCATTAGGAAAGATTTCGTTAGCAGTTTCAATAGAGGGAAATTGATTATCATTAATAAAAGCTCTGACTCTTATTCGATGGTTCTTTGTCGTTGATAGCAGATGATAAATAACTGCAAATCTACAGCCTGCAAACTTTTTTTGGGGAAATTCAGAGAAATCAACAGCTGCAATGTCAATTAGTTGATTAAACTGAAGTTGTATATTTGTTTTTAATTTTTTTAAGACATTTATAACACCACTGGATGGAATTGAGACTGTCAATTCATCAAACTGTTTGTGGATATCACAACCAGGTAGAACCTTCTTAACATGTAAACTGAGTTGATTAATTTCTTTCATCTTGCAATAGTATTGGTTCTTTTAATTTTCTTTTGAAGCTGCATTAGTCCAAACATTAGAGCCTCGGCCGTTGGTGGACATCCTGGAACGTATACGTCAACCGGCACAATTCGATCACACCCCCTAACAACGGAATAAGAATAGTGGTAGTAACCACCACCATTTGCACAGGACCCCATTGAGATAACCCATTTTGGGTCCGGCATTTGGTCATATACTTTTCTTAGTGCGGGGGCCATTTTGTTTACCAGCGTACCTGCTACTATCATTAGGTCAGACTGTCTTGGACTTGGTCGAAAAACCATACCAAAGCGATCTAAATCATATCGAGAAGCACCAGCATGCATCATCTCCACTGCGCAGCAAGCCAAGCCAAAAGTCATGGGCCATAATGAGCCTGTGCGGGTATAATTGATTAAAGTATCAAGATTGGTAGTAACAAATCCTTTTTCCATTAAACCGTCAAGACTCATAAAATAATCACTCCCAATCTAATGCTCCTTTTTTCCATTCGTATATAAAGCCCACTACTAAAATTCCTAAAAAAATCATCATTACGGTAAAACCGTACAATCCCAATTTATTAAACACTACCGCCCAAGGAAAAAGAAAAGTAATTTCTAAATCGAAGAGAATGAAAAGAATAGCTACTAGGTAATAACGGACATCAAACTTCATACGCGCATCTTCAAAAGCTTCAAAACCGCACTCATAAGGGGAGTTTTTGTGTTCATTAGGATTATGAGGAGATAAGATTTTACCTATTATAAGTGGTCCTATTCCAACTCCTAGGCCAACAAAAATAAATAACAGTACTGGAAAATATGAATCTAACATTTATACCTATCGAATAATTAAATGGTGCCGTCGGAGAGACTCGAACTCTCACGACTTTCGTCACTACCCCCTCAAGATAGCGTGTCTACCAATTCCACCACGACGGCAAATACTAGTCTGGTATGTCTGAGAGCTGCTCACCGCCTTCGTCTGACTGACTAATGTCAGAAGAGTTTCCTTCTTCGTTTAATTGTTGAATCTTTGACTCATCAACTACGCTTCGATCACCGTGTTTGTTACTTGCAACCAATGCTAAGCTTATACTGGTAATAAAAAACAGCGTTACACATAGAGCTGTTGCTTTGGTTAAAAAATTGGATGATCCTTGCACTCCAAAAACACTTCCTGAGCCTCCGCCACCAAAGGCAGATCCAGCATCAGCACCTTTACCGTTTTGAATAAGAACAAGACCAATCACACCAATACTGGCTAAAAGGTGAATAATTATTAATATTTTTTCCATTATTTATTCAATCTATAAAATTTTAAGATTACTAGTTGCGATGAGCTGAATGGCATATGTCTGAGAATTTCTTAGCATCTAAAGAACATCTTCCAATTAGAGCTCCATCTACATCTTCTAAAGAGAGTAATTGTAACGCATTTTTGTCATTTACGCTGCCGCCGTAGATCACTTTTATTAATTTTTTTAAGGTCTTCTGCCCCGTTTTGGAACCTAAATTTCCACCAATAAATTCTTTAATAAAAGCACACATGTTCTGGGCCTGATCAGGTGATGCTGCCATGTCACTTCCAATCGCCCAGATGGGCTCATATGCAATGATCGAATTCTCAAAAATATTTGTTCCATGTTTCTCAATTAAAGTTTCGAGCTGAGACCGGACAACCTTCTTTTCCATCCCAGCCTCTCTTTCAATTAAGGTTTCACCAACACATAAAACTGGGCACATACCATTTTCTTTTACTCTTAAGAATTTTTCAGCAATATTTTGATCAGATTCACAATATGCTGTATTTCTCTCTGAATGACCAATGATTACGTATTTAGATTCAAATTCAAGTATCATTTCAGCGCTTACCTCACCAGTGAAAGCACCCCTTTTGTCTTTTGCTACATTTTGTGAGCCCCACTTGATATTAGTATTGCTTAAGGAATTTTTAGCCAAGAATAAATAAGGATAGGGAAGACATAACCCAATATCAACATTATTTGGGTCTATTGACCTGAGCTGCTCTTTTAGATTAGTAAACAACTCATTGTAAAAAGCAATTGAGCCATTCATTTTCAAATTACCAATAATAAATTTTTTACTCATTAACCAATCTTCGAATATTTAATGAAATGTATTCTTTGTCCATGAAAGTATTGTCATCGATAGAATATAAACATTTTATTTTACCAAAAAGCGGCTCATTAAAATTAAAAAAAATGGCCTCATAAACTCTATCTTCATGAAGCAACATGAGTTTAGAATGTTTATCCTTTAAAATTGTCTGATCCATGCATTCAAATTCATCGACGAAAATAGGTTTTGAGAATCCATTGCCCCATACTGACTGATTGATTAATTTAATATCATTAAAATTTAAATTGTTATTAAGAATGCTTTTGTCATATTCAATAGATTCATCCAAGTCTTTTATAGTAAGCAAATCTGATACAACTTTCTCAAAAAGATTTTGAAATTGATCAAAGCTCGTTTTCATAATACTCAAACCCGCAGCCATTGCATGCCCTCCAAATGAGAGAATTAACTCGGGAGCAATTTTTGATACATGGTCCAGAGCGTCTCTTATGTGAAGATTGCTGATAGACCTGGCCGAACCTTTAATTTTTCCATCGACATCGTCAGCAAAAATAATAACTGGACGATAAAATTTTTCTTTAATTCTTGAAGCAAGAATCCCAACAACCCCCTGATGCCAACGCTGATTATAAAGACATATGGTAAATTTATTCTTGTTAAAATCCTCTAATTGAATAGCTGCCTCATCCTTCATATCATCTTCAGCTATTTTTCTTTTTACATTAAAATGGATCAGTTGATTGGCAAAAAAATGAGCATCTGACTCATTTTCAGCAACAAGGCATTTGACACCTAGGCTCATATCAGACATTCGGCCTGCTGCATTAATTTTGGGAGCAATTAAAAAAGATAAATCCTCCGATTGACAAAGGTGGTGATCTTTTTTTGCGAGATGAAACAATTTTTTGATTCCAAGATTACAGTCATCGGATCTAATTTTTTTTAATCCATAATAAACAATAAGTCGATTATTAAAATCAAGTTGCACCAAATCAGCTACAGTACCAAGCGCAACTAAATCAATAAGACTCATTAAATTAGGTTCTTTATTAAATCCGTTATCTTTAACAAAAAAATTTCTATTTCTTAGGCATTTTCTTATTGCAATTAAGAGATAAAAAATAACTCCAGCCCCGCATAAGTTTTTACTTTCAAATTTACAATCTCTTTGATTCGGGTTAATAATATATTTAGCTTCAGGAAGATTTTCAGCTTGAAGGTGATGATCAGTAATAATTACATCCATGCCTAATTCATTAGATCTTTTTACACCCTCAAAACTCGCAACACCATTGTCAACAGTAATGAGAATTTCAGCATTCTGTTGTTTTGCAAGATCCACAATTTCAGGAGATAATCCATATCCTAATTTAAATCTACTGGGAATTAAGAAATTTACTTTTAGCCCTAATAATTTAAACCCAAGAAGTGCAATTGATGTTCCTGTGGCACCATCCGCATCATAGTCACCAATTATCATAATTTTTCTTTTTTGCTCAATAGCATCCGCTAAAAAATTTGCTGCATCGTCACAATCTTTTAGGTCTAGTGGGTTGAGTAGTTTTTCAATCTGATAATCGACTTCATCTATATTTTTAATATTTCTACTTGAGAGAACTTGGGCGAGAGCTTCGTGAAAATTTGCATCCACAAATTTCATTACTAAATTATGATCAACTTTTCTTTGAACTAATTCCACGCAAGAATTCCTTTTGTTTTTTTTTATTAATCACCGATTTAAGCCAATTAGTTTTTTTTAAGGTAACCTGACTATCCTCCATTAATAAAATAATTTCACATAAACCATTAATATTATTTTTTAAAAATGTATTAATATTTTCTTCATCTAAACCATTAAAAAAGAAAATATCTGAAGACTCGATAGTTTGAGGTAAGCTTTTATTGTCAAATTCGATTCCTGGAATTGCTGGATCATTAGAAAATAATTTAGTTTCCCAATTTTTCGTTTGTTGCCCAACTTTAAAAAAGATCAGATTGTTAAAATTCGTGGCATTCTTCTCAGAAAACTCGTGTATCACCATTGAAATATTATTCAAAAAGGAACGGGTAAACCCTGGCTCCTGATAGTTAATTACCAATGAATTATTAATTAATTCGTCTAAAGACTCATACTGAAAAGTAATTAAATTTTCAGTTTTCAATAGTATTTGACCTTTGTGGACAAAAAATTCTTCTCTTGAATCAGAGAATGAATCATTTAAATGATCGGTTAACTTAATTTTCAAATTTTCGCTAATTTCAACAATATCTCTAAAAGCAAAGGAATCCCTTAAGAGATCAAAATTAGCCGCACAAACTAAATATATCCAATCGTTATTTATTTCTCTATTGTTAGGTAAAAATCCATGAGCTACATTATTGCCGTTAACATTCAATATAATTCTTATAAATTGATAATATTTTTGATCTATATCATTTTTTGTCGCATAAAATTTTGAAACTTGACCTAAAAATTCTAGAGTCGAAATTTTGGGATTAATGATAATAGTTTTTTTTTTCAATTAACCAAAGAAAAATACAATCAGTAATGAAAAATACAGCAGGGCAAAAAAGGCAATCAGAAAGAAAACGATGCGAAGTGTTTTTAAAATTAATTCCAAATTCTTATTAATTTTTTTTAATTCTTTATCATTCATGATTAATTAAAATTGTGGTGCCCGGGGCCGGAATCGAACCGGCACGATCGTAAGATCGAGAGATTTTAAGTCTCTTGTGTCTACCAATTTCACCACCCGGGCAAAGACGTTATTCTATCACCATACGTCAAAAAAAAGAATGGAGGCGCGTGCCGGAATCGAACCGGCGTCTAAGGCTTTGCAGGCCTCTGCATAACCACTTTGCTAACGCGCCAAATAACAAAATAAAAAGGGGAGTTTGCTTCTCCCCTTTTTTTAAATATTTGGAGCGTGAAACGAGGTTCGAACTCGCGACCTCAACCTTGGCAAGGTTGCGCTCTACCAGCTGAGCTATTCACGCAAACAGAAGCAGTATTTTAGCTTTTTTTTAGTTGATGTCAATGAGGTAATGGAATAAGGATTAAATTAACTTCTGTTAATGGCTTGATTTAAATAAAAGATCATTGAAATTACTGTTAGTAATGCTGCAATCCAAATTGCTATTTCTCCGATCAAGGCTGTTGGTATGAAATATATATCATAGTGAAACAACAATAATGAGATAGCAATAAATTGCAGAGTTGTTTTTAACTTGCCAATAAATGCAACTGCAACACTACTGCTATTTCCTAGTCCCGCCATCCATTCTCGTAACGCACTAACAGCAACTTCTCTACCAATAATGATAATTGCAATAAAAGCTGCCAAACGATCTAATTCTATTAAGACAACCAAAGAGGAAACGATAATCAATTTATCAGCAACTGGATCAATAAAAGCACCAAATTTTGACTCTAAGTTCATTTTTCTAGCCAAATATCCATCTAACCAATCGCTCACTCCAGCAAGAATGAATAATAAAGTAGCAGTAAGGCTTTTATTAAAATCACTTATTAAACTCTCTGGTAAATAAAACACCAAAACAATAAAAGGAATGATCGCAATTCTAAAAAAAGTTATGTAGTTTGGTAAATTCATATCTCAATGATAAAAGTTATATATCGAGTCAGCAAGTTTTTGATTGATACCATCAACCTGAAGTAATTCTTCGACTGATGCATTTCTAACCCCGTCAAGACCACCGAAATAAACGAGCAATGACTTTCGCTTCTTAGCCCCAATTCCCTCAATTTCTTCAATTGAAGAGGACAGATTAATTTTTTGTCTTTTTTGGCGATGTCCAGTAATGGCAAATCGATGAGCCTCGTCACGTATGTGTTGCAACAAATGAAACCCTAAATTATTTTTTGGGATATCTTGAATAATTTCACCATCATCAAAAATTAGCGTTTCCAGACCAGATTTACGTCCCTCGCCTTTGGCAATCGATACCAGTCTGATTCCAATGACGTCAAACTCTTCGAATATCTCCATGGCCATTTTAAGCTGACCTTTACCCCCATCTATTAACATCATATCTGGCTTTGTTTGTTCTTCACTTATAATTCTTTTTATGCGTCTTTCAATAACTTGTCGCATTGCCGCATAATCATCACCGGGCGTTATATTTGATATATTGAATCTCCTATACTCCTTGTTCTGCATAGTTTGCTCATCATAAACCACACAAGAAGCAACCGTTTGCTTTCCCATTGTGTGACTTATATCAAAGCACTCAATACGCTTCAGGTTAGCTATATTTACAAGCTTCCTTAACGATTCAAGCTTGTCTGCTTTACCAGACTCTAGAAGATTTTTTTGTCGAACATTAATAGCAGCATTTCTTTTAGCCATTTTAAGCCACATACGTTTATCACCAATAGCTTTTGAAATAATCTTAATATTTTTGTCTGGAAACTTTAAATTCAAATAAGATTTAAATAATTTTGAATCAAAAACTCCTTCTGCGACAATTACTGGTGGAGGAACCTGTTCATCATAATGTTGGTGAATAAAAATATCCAAAATATTAACTTCATCATCCAAATGATTTTTTGGATAAAAGGTTTTATCTCCAAGGTGTCGTCCTCCGCGAATCATCACTAAATTTACACATGCAATACCGCCCTCTTCAGCAAAAGCGATAATGTCGGCATCATTTTCACTAAAATCACTAACAAACTGCTTTAGCCTCACTTGTCTTAAGCTTTGAATTCGATCTCTATATATTGCAGCTCGTTCAAACTCTTCCAAATCAGCAGCAGAATTCATGATCGTTGTCATTTGATCTACAACTTCATTATCCTTGCCTTGCAAAAAAAGCTCCGCCTGTTTGCAATCTTGTGCATAATCTTCTTTTGAGATTAAATTAACACATGGTGCAGTGCATCTTTTTATCTGATGTTGAAGACATGGACGTGTGCGATTTAAAAAAACTGAATCTTCACAGTTCCTTAATAAAAAAACTTTCTGCAACAACTGTATACTTTCTCTAACAGCATTTGAATTTGGGAAAGGTCCGAAATACTTATTCTCTTTTTTTTGGACGCCGCGGTGAAACCTCAGCATTGGAAAATTATGGGAAGTCATCATTAGATATGGATAAGACTTGTCATCTCTGAAGATGACGTTATAACGCGGCATGTATTCTTTGATAAGGTTATTCTCTAAAATTAATGCCTCTGCCTCAGTGTTAGTAACCGTGAATTCAATATTGGCAATATGCGATATCATTAGCCTGGTTCGCGGGCTTGGGATATTTTTATTAAAATAACTTGAAACTCTTTTCTTTATATTTTTAGCTTTTCCAACATAAATAACTTTCTGCCCCTTATCCAGCATACGATAGATGCCAGGATTGGATGGAAGAGTTTTGAGAAAGTTTTTTACGTTATCCACATTCCTAACCGAGTAAATTGCCTCCAATTGCCCAGTCTTCAGTTTTTACTTCATCAAAAACAATATAGGTATATGATGGAGGTTTATTTGCAACCCTAGTCATAACGTCTGTAATTTCTTTAGCAATTTCAGCTTTTTGTTCTTTATTTAAAGTTCCAGCAAGTTTTACATTTATGTATGGCATCTATTTCTCCATTTCTTTTTTTATTTCAAAAAAAACACTCTGAAACATCCTCTCAGTAAGACGCTTGGTTTGAGTGTTATATCGACTGCAGTGATAACTATCATACAATATTCGTGATTCAGATAGTTGATGTCTTGCTCCGTGAGTAAATTTGAATTGATTTTTTGGAGTATTTGCTGACATTAAAATAGCATCATGAGCTATTTTTCCTAATGCCAAAATGATCAGACTATTTTGATGCTGGGCTATCTCATAGGATAGATATTTATTACACTCCCTAATTTCTTGAGTATCGGGTTTATTTTGTGGAGGTAAACATTTAACGGCATTAGTAATTCGTACGTCCTCTAAAACCAACCCATCGTTATCACTTAAAGACTCTGGCTTATTTGAAAATCCATACCTATAAAGTGTTTTGTATAATAATACTCCGGCATAATCACCCGTAAAAGGTCTTCCTGTTTTATTAGCCCCGTGCATACCTGGAGCAAGACCAACTATAAGAAGCTTAGGTTTTTCACTTCCAAATGCTGGGACGGGTTTGCAAAAATAATCTTTATTTTCACTTTTAACATCCCTAAGAAAACTTGAAAGTCTAGGACAGTCTCTGCAATTTTCATCAAACTTCATCTGCTTAAATTAATCTACAGATGCAATACCAATAACTTTTTTACCTTGTTGGTACTCATCCATTTGATGAAAATTCAAATACTGGTAAATATTGTCTTCAAATGATGCGATTTTTTCTTCAACTACTTTAATATACTCATCATATGTTGGAATTTTCCCTAGCAGCGCACAAACAGAAGCAAGCTCTGCAGAACCCAAATAAACCTGAGCCCCCTTACCCATCCTGTTGTCAAAATTTCTAGTGCTGGTTGAAAATACATGGGCATCATTATCAACCCTCGCTTGGTTGCCCATACATAAACTGCAACCCGGGAGCTCTGTTCTTGCTCCGGCCTGACCAAAAATTGAATAGTAACCTTCTTTTCTTAATTGGGCCTCATCCATCCGAGTTGGCGGGGCAACCCATAGACGAGTGGCAATAGCACCTTTACCCTCTAACACTTTTCCTGCGGCACGATAGTGTCCGATATTCGTCATACAACTTCCAATGAATACCTCATCAATTTTATTCCCTGCAATTTCTGATAGTTTTTTAACATTATCTGGATCATTCGGGCAGGCAATAATTGGCTCTTTAATATCATCCAAGTTAATTTCGATTATGGAGGCGTACTGAGCATTTTCATCAGGTTCGAGAAGCTCAGGATTATTTAACCAGGATTTCATCGAATCAATTCTTCTCTCTAAAGTTCTTTGGTCTTCGTATCCTTGTTGGATTAAATTTTCCATCAATACAATGTTTGACTGAAGATACTCTTTTATAGGTTCTTGATTTAACCTTACCGTACATCCATTGGCAGACCTCTCTGCTGAAGCATCAGCAAACTCAAAAGCTTGCTCAACCTTTAAGTCAGGAAGTCCTTCAATCTCAAGAATTCTTCCATTGAATACATTGATCTTTCCTTTTTTCTCAACCGTCAATTCACCATTCTGAATAGCTTGGTAAGGTATAGCATTAACCAAATCACGTAAGGTTATTCCGGGCTGCATTTTCCCCTTAAATCTGACTAATACGGACTCCGGCATATCCAACGGCATTACACCTAAAGCCGCCGCAAAGGCAACCAACCCTGATCCTGCCGGGAAAGAAATGCCAATTGGGAAGCGTGTATGAGAGTCTCCTCCGGTTCCCACAGTGTCCGGAAGAATCATCCGATTCAACCACGAATGAATTACACCGTCTCCGGCTTTTAGTGACACTCCCCCTCGGCTGCTAATAAAATCAGGTAATGAGTGTTGCAATTGAATGTCAACCGGTTTTGGGTACGCTGCTGTATGACAAAAACTTTGCATCACTAAGTCTGCAGAAAATCCTAAGCAGGCAAGTTCTTTTAATTCATCACGGGTCATTGCCCCCGTCGTATCTTGAGAGCCAACCGAAGTAATTTTCGGCTCGCAGTATGTTCCAGGCAATACACCCTTTACGCCACATGCTCTACCTACCATTTTTTGTGCCAACGAAAATGCTTGATCGTTATTTGATTTTTTTTCTGATACACCACTAATAAATATTGTTGGTTTCTGTTGCTCTAAAACTTGTGCCGACTTATCCGATAGGCCTCTGCCAATAATTAATGGGATTCTTCCTCCTGCCCTCACCTCATCTAAAATAGTAATTGGATTGGGTTTAAACTCAGAAACAATATTTCCATCGATATCTGTAATTTTTCCTTGGTGTGGCATCAAGACAATTTGATCACCATTTTGCATTGATGAGACATCACATTCAATCGGAAAAGCTCCAGAGTCTTCTGCAGTATTAAAAAATATGGGAGCAATTTTACTACCGAATACATAACCGCCGGTATTCTTATTAGGTATGTAAGGTATCTCTTTACCCATATGCCACTGCAAGGAGTTAATTGCTGATTTTCTTGAAGACCCGGTACCGACAACATCTCCAACATAAACTAAAGGGTTACCTATACCTTTCAATTCTTCGATCAATTGAAGGCCATCAGGCATTTTATTTATCAACATCGCTTGAGCATGTAGGGGGATATCAGCTCGAGACCATGCATTTTGTGCAGGCGACAAATCATCGGTATTAGTCTCACCATCCACCTTAAACACCGTTAACTTTATTTCTTCATCGATAGGTTTTTTATTGGAAAACCATTCGGCATTTGCCCATGACGAGAGTAACTTGGTAGCATAAGAGTTTCCTGAATTATGCTTTTCGACCACATCATGAAAAGATTCAAATATTAGAATTGAATTGGATAAGGCTTTAAAAGCCTCTTCAGCCATGTCGGTATCCAAAAGTGGAATTAAGGCCTGGACATTATAACCACCTAGCATGGTGCCCAGTAATTTCACTGCCTCACTCGGTGATATTATAGATGACGAGATTTTTTTGATAGCGATATCATTTAAAAAGGCAGCTTTAACGTAGGCGGACTGGTCTACCCCGGCCGGAACTCGATGAGTCAAAAGCTCTAGCGCTAAATTTACATCATTATTATTTTCGTCTTTTAAATACTCAATTATTTCTGCGGTCTGCTCAGGAGAAAGTGGAAGTGCTGGTAAACCCTCATTACCTCTTTCATTCAGGTGGGATTTATATTCTTCAATAATCATATAGCTTTCTTTATTTTAATATTATTCAATATGCTATTTTAGATCAAAAAAAATAAATTCCCAAAAAGTTTCATGCGAAAGGAAGTAATGTAAAATATAGCTACGAAAGTTTTTTAATTGAATAGAAAGTGAATTATGACATCAACCTTATCCAATATTTCACCTTTAGACGGTCGATATCAAAGCCAAGTCGATGAAATTCGGCCTCATTTAAGTGAGTTTGGACTCATTAAAAATCGAGTGAAGGTTGAAGTATTGTGGCTAATCAGCTTGAGTGAAAATAAAAATATTAAAGAGATCCCTAAATTTAAAAAAACAACCGTAAAAGAATTGCATGACCTAGTTAAGAATTTCTCAGAGAAACAAGCATCTCAAGTAAAAACAATTGAAAAAACAACCAATCATGATGTCAAGGCTATTGAATATTGGCTTAAAGAAAATTTAGCAAAAAATAATGAGGTTAAACCTTATCTTGAGTTTCTTCATTTTGCCTGCACCTCTGAAGATATCAATAATCTTTCGTATGCCTTGATGGTAAAAAATTCAATTGAACATGTTATTTCTCCACACATCAACTCTCTTATAGAAGAAATCAATGCAAAAGCTAAAGAATATGCCACTATTCCGATGTTAGCCCGAACTCACGGCCAGTCCGCAAGCCCGACAACAATGGGTAAAGAGTTTGCTAATGTATCGTCAAGGCTTGCTAGGCAACAAAAGCAGTTAGATAAACAAATGTATCTAGGCAAAATTAATGGTGCGGTTGGTAATTTTAATGCGCATGTAATTGCCTATCCGGAAGTTAATTGGGAGCAGCATGCAAAAACTTTTATATCCTCACTTGGTCTTGAATACAACTCCATGACTACTCAGATTGAACCTCATGATTTTTTAGCAGAAATTTTTAATATCATTGCGAGGGTAAATACTATTCTAATTGACTTTAATCGAGATATTTGGAGTTATGTCTCCGTTGGTTACTTTAAACAGAAGTTAAAAAAGAATGAAGTGGGCTCATCAACTATGCCGCACAAGGTAAACCCGATCGATTTTGAAAATTCTGAAGGTAATCTGGGTATCAGTAATGCAATATTGAATCATCTTAGTGAAAAATTACCCATCTCGAGATGGCAAAGAGACTTGAGTGACTCCACTGTTTTAAGAAATATTGGAGTTGGCTTTGGGTATCAATTGTTAGCAATTAACTCCTGTATGAAAGGCTTAAAAAAATTGGAAATTAATTTGGCTACAATAGCAAATGACTTAAATAATTCATGGGAGGTCCTAGCTGAGCCGATTCAAACGGTCATGCGAAGATATGGCATCGAAAAGCCTTATGAAAAACTAAAAGAATTAACCCGTGGTAATAAAAATATGGACCAAGAAACATTACAATCATTTATAAGCAGTTTAGACATACCTGAAAAAGCAAAGAATAGTTTGCTTAACCTGACTCCAGAAAAATATACTGGTATTGCTGCAAAGCTCGCCAAAAAAATATAACTCGCCATGTTGAATATTCTAGTTTTATATTACTCTCAAGATGGATCCGTTCATCAATTAGCTCAACAAATAGGTCGTGGCATAAATTCTATCGACGGGTGTGAAGCCGTCTTAAGAACAGTTCCTAATATAAATCAAAAAAATAATCCGGACTTTGCTCCCGAGGTAGAACTCAGTGAGATTGAAGAGTGCCATGCTTTGGCGCTTGGAAGCCCAACTCATTTTGGCAATATGTCTGGGGTAATGAAAACATTTATTGATAGCTTAACGTCCATCTGGATTAAAGGTTCATTGGAAAATAAACTGGCCACGGTATTCACATCTACCAGTTCAATTCATGGAGGCAACGAAGCTACTTTATTAACAATGCAAATTCCTCTTCAACATCTTGGGATGATCACCTTAGGTGTGCCTTATTCCGTAAGTGAATTAAAATCTACCCAAACTGGAGGGACCCCTTATGGAGCCTCTCACACAGGGAACGATATCAACTTGAGTAGTGACGAGCAAAAAATTGCTTTTGCTCAAGGTAAACGGCTTGCTGAATTAACCATTAAATTGAACGCATGATTTTTCTCGTCAACCAACTAGCCTTCATCAGCTTGATTTTACTCAACCTAATATGGGAATTATTTTTTACTATTAGCGGAGAACCATCATGGCTTGTAATCAAATCACTCATACTAATCATTCCGTTAGCTAACATCCTAAAAAAGAAGGTTTATACAATTCATTGGGTTAATTTTGTTATCATTCTTTTCTTTATTGAAGGAGTCGTCCGCTGTTGGTCTGAAACAAGTCCGTCAAATATTTTTGCATTAGCTGAAGTATTATTAACATTAATTTTTTTCTTTTCAAGCGTGTTAATTTTTAAAAAATGAATTTTCTCTTATCAAATGATGATGGTTATCAAGCACCGGGGCTAAAAGTTCTAGCCGAGGCTTTGTCTTCTATTGGAAAGGTTGTGATCGTCGCGCCTGAGGAAAATAAAAGTGCATCCAGCAGTTCGCTAACATTAAAGAAACCCTTAACCATTAATGAAGTATCAAAAGATATCTATTTTATCGATGGGACTCCAACAGATTGTGTCCATATTGCTCTGTCTGGACTACTTAAATTTAAACCTGATATGGTTATTTCAGGAATTAATGACGGTCCCAATATGGGTGATGATACGATTTATTCTGGCACCGTTGCTGCAGCCATGGAAGGTTATCTCCTCGATATCCCGTCCATAGCCGTATCAATGTCACGGTATGAGCCGAAACACTTTCCAACCGCTGCTCAGGTTGTGCTGGATTTAATCCCGAAGTATATTAATTTAAAACAGCCATTGCTGTTAAATATCAATGTGCCCGATCTTCCTTATTCATCTATTGAAGGTACAAGAATAACAAGACTGGGAAAGCGTCACAAGGCAGAGCCTATCATTCATCATCCCAATGAAAATAATAAGGTAATGTATTGGGTAGGCGCAGCTGGAGAACCTAATGATGGCGGGGATGGTACTGACTTTTTTGCGATTAAAAACAACTGCGTTTCAATATCGCCTATAATATCTGACTTAACCAATCATGAAAAATTAGATTTATTAAATAGAGAGTTAATATGACTTTGTTAAAATGGTTTGTAACGCTTACGGTAATAATCATCATCCAAGGCTGCGCATCTAAATTTCCAGCAAAAGTAGATAGCTCGCAAAATAAAATCACAAGATGTCCCGACGTGTATATTGTAGAAAAGGGAGATACAATTTTTAGTCTCAGCTTAAAATGCGGATTTGATTATAAGCAGGTTGCCCTAGCAAATAACATAAAAAAGCCCTATAAAATAAGTCAGGGCGAAGAAATCCGATTTGATTTATTGAGAGAAAATAGCACATCATCAAAAAATAATTCCGATCAAGAGGTCCAAATCAATACACTTGATGATTCATCATCAAACAAGGTTTCAGAAAAAATAGTCACACAAAGCGATATTGGGGAACCCATCGAAATCAATGAGCCAATTGCCTCAAGGGAGCCTTACAATAAAAATTCGATTAAGAAAACTAAAGAGGTGGTTGCAAAAAATACCCAGGCACTTTCAAATCAATACATATGGCCTACCGAGGGAGATGTAACTCAGGCCTTTAATCCAGAGGCAGGGAAAAAAGGCATCAGTATTCAAGGTATGCTTGGACAAGAAGTAAAATCCATCGCCAAAGGTAGGGTGATTTATGCTGGAGAAGATCTAAAAGGTTATGGAAAATTAATTATCATCAAACACGACGATAATGTTTTGAGTGTTTATGGGCACAACCGCGAATTATTAGTTATTGAAGGTCAAAAAATAAGCGCAGGAGAGATTATTTCCACAATGGGTCAGACAGACGCAAATGAGGTGATGCTTCATTTTGAGGTGCGTAAAAATGGATTATCCGTTGACCCTATGAGTTACTTTAAGAACAAATCTTAATTAAATTCACCGCGCTCTTGTTTGTCCATGTAATCCCGAGCAGCCGTCATGTCATACTCTCTAGCCCACTTCAAAATTTCATCAAAAGCTGGTCCACCAATTTCACCAACTTGAGCATGAATCGCTGCTTTTTCCCTAATAACCAATAGGCCAGGAATTTTTTCAACTTCAAAATATTCACCAATCTCTGGGTATTTTTCAACATCAACCATGCCGAAAACTATGTCTTTATTATCTGATGCTGCCTTCTCAAAGACGGGTGTGAAATCTTTACAAGGTTCACACCACGGAGCCCAAAAGTCAACGACGACAAAATCGTTCTTTTCAATGGTCTCTTTAAAATTTTCTTTTGTTAATTCAAGTACTTTTGCCATCATTATTCCTTGCTAATTATTCTTTAAATTGATTAAAACTAAAAATTTGTTCAAGCGGTAAACGGGAGCGTTCATTCAATTCCCTTTCCTTCTGATCTTCTCTTAACTGATCCATTTCAAGTGGTTTACCAATTGCAATAAACGAGAGAATATCATAATTATCTGGAACGTGGGCTACTTCACGCGCTTTGTCTTTACTAAAGCCTCCCATTTGATGAGCCGCTAAATTTAATGAGGTTGCTTGTAAGCAAATATTTTCCGATGCCGCGCCCGTATCATAATGAGCATAACCATTTTCTTGACCGTTATGTCGATAATGCGGGTTAGCACAGCTTAATATTAATAATGATGCGTCCATTGCCCAGTCTTGATTAGAAACGGAGAGGCAGTTTAAAGCTTGCGAAAATGCTGTTGCATCACTCTTATTGAATAAAACAAACTTCCAAGGCTGCTCACCCCGGCATGAAGGAGCCCATCTAGCAGCCTCCATCAAAGAAGTTATTTGTTTGTCTTCTAAAATATATTGGGGATCAAAGGCGCGAGGGCTCCATCTCGATGCAATGACCTCATTAATAGTTACTTGTGTTAGTGCTTTTTTTTCCATTATTTTTTCTTACCCTCAACCAGTAAATTAATTTCAATTTTATCACCTAATGGGCCATTTTCTTTTAAACCCCATGAGTATCCAAAGTCGGATGCCTTGATAGCTACATTTCCCTCCAAGCCAATCCGATAGCCTCCCCATGGATCATCACCGAAACCCAAAATGGTAAATGGAATATCCATTTGCTTTTCTTTACCCCCCATTGTTAAAACTCCTGAAACAATTCCTGATCGCTCATCTTTCATTTGAATCCCAGAACTAATAAATTGAATGCTGGAAAATTTTTCAGTATTTAAAAATTTTTCTTCTTGAATGTGGCTATCTCTTTTTTTATGGTCACTATCGATATCCAGCAAACTCATCGTTACATTAATCGTTGACCTGCGCATGTCCTCAATATTTATCTCCATCTTGCCACTCATGTTTGGAATGGTTCCAGAGGTTTTGGATACCACATGACGTATTTTCCAATTAGCGAAACTGTGCTCCGGATCAATTTCATAAGTTCCTGACTGAGCAAAAGCCATATTACAGACGAATATAACTAACCATAAATAATTTTTAAACATAAATTAACCTGAAATTAAAAGACATTGTTATGATTGAAATAATTTTAATAAATTCAATTGATTATGCATATTACAACAGATCAACAAAATTTCATGCGGGAGGCATTAAAAGAAGCAAATAAAGCTCATGAAATTGATGAGGTCCCCATCGGTGCCGTTGTGACGTTAAATAACGAGATTATTGGCCGTGGTTTTAATTCAGTCATCAAACAAAATGACCCCACATGCCATGCTGAAATAGTTGCCATCAGAGCGGCTGGGCAATATCTAAATAATTATCGCCTTCCCCATGCCCATCTCTATGTAACACTTGAGCCGTGCGTTATGTGTTTAGGAGCAATTTTTCATGCAAGAATTGAGCATGTTTTTTTTGGAGCGAGTGAACAAAAATTTAACAGCTGTGACGAAAAAAATAATTTAGTCAACAATAGGCTAATCAATCATCAAACGCTATTTTCCGGAGGCGTCCTCAGTGAAGAATGCGGTGAAATGTTAACTAACTTTTTTCAAAAAAAAAGAAGCACTTAGGTTGGCCTCAGCCAAACTAAGTGCTCAACTTTTCAACTGCATTACTTCATGTAAGAAGCTAAGCGGGTACCCTCTGACATTTCAATGACAATTTTTTTATTGGCATAAAAATTAGACTTATGAAGTTTGCGTCCTTTAACGTGATACTCGCAGGACCAATTATTATTATTGATTAGATTGCAGTTTTTTAAATTTACTTTATCTACCAATTCATTTTGGTCATCGTATTTTAGAAGTGCCACATTTTTTTGCTCTTCATTGATACTAAACTTGTAAGCCAACTTTTGGTCAGCATCTTCACAAAAGCTTTGACCAAGCACCTGATTGCATTTAAATGACTCGGCATTTGCTGCTCCAGCCAGTAAGATAGTTGCGGTTAGAATAAACTTTTTCATAATAATCTCCTCTTAAAATTATGTTGTTTGAGTATTATGGAAAAAAATAAGTAAAAGGTAATGGGATATCATCCCGAAAAAATAATTAATATACTTTTTTCATAAATCATCATTAGAATTAACCTTATGACGAATTTTTTAATTGTTGATGATCACGACATCATTCGTGATGGCATTAAAACCCTATTGGAGACTAGGCCGAATTACACGGTATTAAATTCTTGCTCTAGCGGTGAGGATGCTTATCGATTCGTGTCTCAGCATCCAGAAAATATAGACATCATATTGATGGATATTACCATGGATGGATATGGTGGACTGGAAGCATCCAGGCGAATTTTAAAAAGAAATCCCAAACAAAAGATCATCATCATGACCATGCATGACAATCCAGTTCTTATTGACCAAGCGTTCAAACTTGGATCGTTGGGTTTTATTTCAAAGAATGCACTTACTCAAGATTTATTTAATGGCATCGAACATGTTCTTAATAAGCAAATATTCATCAGCCCTAAGTTAAAATTAAGTGTTAAAAATAAAAAAGATTTTGATAAAAAATTAACTCAATTAACAACCCGGGAGCTTGAAATATTAAAGTTGGTGGCCTCTGGCAATAAAATGGATAAAGTGGCTGAAACTCTTCATATTTCCAAGAAGACCATTGCGAATAATATATCCATAATCAAATCAAAGCTTGATATTGAGTCGGATTTTGAATTATTTTCAATTACCATAAAAAATAATCTGATTATCTAAAAATGAGTCTAAAAAGAAAATTAATAATCAATTTAAATATCATTATCCTGATTGGAGTCTTATTCATTATTTTTTTGGGCTACTTTAAGGCCAGAGATAATATTCGGGAAGATATAAATTCTTCGATCGACCTCGCTGAGTTTGCAATAGGTTCAAGGCTGAGCAATCGCCCAAACTCAGATAATCTTACCCAAAGTAAATTTGTACAGGATCTTAATAATTTAAAAAAATTGCACCATCTTAAGATTGAACTCCTGGACGCAGAGGGAAAGTTAATCAGTGAAACCAGTGATAAATTGAATACTAAAATTCAACCCCCTCTCTGGTTTAAACGCCTATTTGATTACGACGATCATGAAGAAAATTTTATCCGTATTGTTAACATTCATAATCAAGATCGAAACATCCCCATTGGGGCTTTCGTCATTAAGAGTAATCTAGATTACGATCACCAAACGAAGTGGGTTGAGTTTCTCGGTTTTCTCGAGGTTTTTATTTTTACCACCATGTTCTTAAATCTATCCATTCTTATTATCTTTACCCAAACCTTAGTTCCCATCAATAATATCATCAACGCACTTACGGCAATGAGCCAAGGTCGATTTAATGTAGCACTAAAGAAAATACCAATCAGTGAACTTGAAACCATTCGCTTTCATCTCAACAAGGTTATGAAAAAACTAAAATTAAATGACCAGGCGATCAGCAAGCTCAATCAGGAAATACTAGATGTGCAGGAGCGTGAGAAAATTATGATCTCTCATGATCTTCATGATCATCTTGCACAAGACCTTGCCTCCATTCAAGTCCAGTCAAGAGCGGGGCAACTTTCAAAAACCAGCGCCCAGAAAAATAAAGTATTTGATCAGGTTATTCAAATCTCACAGAGCATTAACGAATCGATCAGAGAAATCATCAAAAAAATGAATTTATCCATGATTGATGAATTAGGATTTCAAGAAGCTTTAGAGGACTTAATCAAACAATCATTCACCCAGTTAAAATTAAAAAAAACTGACCTCAATCTTAAGTGCTCAATAATCCCAAAAAAATTGCATACCGATTTTTACCGGATCACCCAAGAAACCTTAACCAATATCAAAAAACATGCATCGCCCTCCTTAGTGAAGATTCATATCTTTGCGGATCGAAATTACTTTCTCTTTTTAGTCGAAAATGATGGAATGCTTAATAAATTTAAATCGAATACAAATAATGGAATTGGTTTGTTAGGGATTCAACAGCGGGTCAAAAAGTATAACGGAATCGTTGAAATTAAAAGCCAAAAAAATACATTCAGAATTAAAATCAAAGTCCCAAAAAAAAACCTGGCCTAGGCCAGGTTTCTAAAATCATAGGAAATTTTAATTAGCTAGAACTAGATAGCCCATTGTGCGCGAATTTGAAACACATCAATATCATCCGCATCACTGCCGTCAGCCTTAGTAACACGAGCATTATCTAAATCATATGTTCTTTCGTATCCTGCAAGCACTCTCATGTTTTCATTAAGATACCAGTTTAGGTTTAATGTTAAGCGCTTACCGTCACCAGCATCTTGGATATCAGCATCATTTAGATCAATGCCATCATGACGCAAGGCCAGCTCCCATGCACCCCATGTTCCCTTGTCCGGATCAAAGTTTTTTGAGGGTTTTAGGCGTTTGAACTCACCATCCGTTGCCTTATAGGTTCTGGTTTCACCAGTTAGTGTCCAAGCAGCCTGAACGTAATAAGAATTTACATCATAATCAGGTAGGCCATCATCGCGATTTACTGTAGCTGCTGCGAATTCTGACTGGAATGACAACGGTCCGTTCATAGCAGAAAATTCTAAAATACCCATCTGCACGTCGTTAAAACCAGAAATAGTTCCAGAGTTAATTAGTTTTAAGCTCGACATGTTTGTTGTTTCATAAGCAAAAGCTGGTGATTTATTATTACTAACTTTTCCATCATCACTAACTTTACGGTAACCGTAGTTAGCACCCAAATGGATCATGCGGTCTTTTTCTAGGATCGGGTTCCATGTTCCACGAATACCAAAACCCTTGCCCTCACTCTTTTCTTTTCCGCCGTCATCTGTGTGTTCTTTCATTGCATCGCCATAGATACCGGCTTGTACATTCCAATTCTTACCCATTGTTTTTAAGTTTACACCAATCGCACGATCAAAGAACGGTACGGACATTCCATAAACTAATGAACGCTCAGCAAACATGATGTCGTTCGAACTCTCTTGAACCTCCATACTGAACGCGTGTTTTTGATGGCCCACTGTAAAATCCCAGCTTTTGTTTGGTTGGTAAACAGCAAAGAAATCCTTAACAGCTGTAGCGTCTCCACCAAAGTCAACCTCAGCCATATAGCTGAAATTTTTGTAGAATTTACCTTTTGCATAAATTCGAGCTCGTCTGATTTCTGTGCCGTTAATTGGATCATCAGCACTTAATAAACCCTCATCAGAATGGTGCGTTAGTGTTGCATGCATACGGCCGCCGATTTGCATTTTGAAGTTATCATCAGCACTCTTCACAGTAATACCTTTTTTATCAACAGTAACCTTAGCCTGAGATTTTTTTTCTTTGGTATTATTTTTTGATAATAACGCACCCTCTTCTTCTGTAAGCACCCCTTTTGTGACTAGGGCATTTACTAAATCTTCAGTAGAGTCGGCAAAAGAAACAACAGGAAGCGAAATAATTCCGCTTAACGCTATTGCTGTAGTTAGTTTTTTTAGTTGCATAATTTAATCTCCTATAAATCTTATTAAAGAATTATGGAGATTAAATGTGACACTAATATGACAAATTTTAACTAATTATTATTAGTTAACTTAATTGAATTACTCCGGCCTCATGTGCGGGAAGAGAATGACATCCCGAATGCTGGGCTTATTGGTGATCAGCATAATCAAGCGATCGATACCGATACCGCACCCTCCTGTTGGTGGCAATCCATACTCCAGTGCACGAATAAAATCAGCATCGTAAAACATCGCCTCGTCGTCACCAGAATCTTTTAATTCGACTTGTTTTTTAAAACGAGTAGCCTGCTCTTCCGGATCATTTAGCTCTGAAAAGCCGTTCGCAATTTCTCGACCCGCAATAAATAGCTCAAATCTCTCAGTAATCGATGGATCACTATCTGAACCTCTGGCGAGCGGCGATACTTCCGTCGGGTAATCTATTATATAAGTCGGATTCCACAAGTGTTCTTCCGCTACCGCTTCAAATAATACCAACTGCAATGACCCAAGTGACGGTTTTTGCGGTACTTCTTCTCCCAGTCGCTGGACCTCATTGGACAAGAAATCAATATCAAGCAGTTGTTCGCGTTTATATTTTGGTGCATATTTTTCAATCGCCTCCACTAGTGTTAGACGATCAAAAGCACTTTCAAAATCAATCTCTTTTTCTTGGTAGATCAATTTGAGCTCTAACCCACAAGCTTTAATAGAGGCACGGATGCATTCTTCCGTGAAGTTCATTAACCACTCGTAATCGGTATAAGCCGCATAAAACTCCATCATGGTGAATTCAGGATTATGGCGAACGCTTAGGCCCTCATTTCTGAAATTTCGGTTTATCTCAAATACCCGATCAAAACCTCCTACCACTAACCTCTTAAGGTATAACTCGGGAGCGATTCTCATGAACATTTGCATATCCAGCGCATTGTGATGGGTCACAAATGGTTTTGCACTTGCGCCACCTGGAATAGGATGCAGCATCGGGGTCTCAACCTCTAAGAATTTGTGTTGATTCATGAATTCTCGAATCGACTGAATCGCTTTGGATCGGGTTAAAAAGGTTTCTTTAGTTTCCTGATTGACCATCAGGTCAACATAACGCTGACGGTATTTCATTTCCTGGTCCTGAAGCCCATGAAATTTTTCCGGCATGGGTCTTAATGACTTGGTTAATAAAACAATTTCCGTAACTTCAACCGTTAACTCCCCGGTATTGGTTTTAAATAGTTTTCCTTTGGCACCAAGGATGTCGCCCATATCCCACTTTTTAAAAGACGCATATAATTCTGGATTGTCTTCCGTATTCACCAGGTCTCTTGCAACATAAAGCTGTATCCTTCCAGAGACGTCTTGTATAGTTGCAAAACTTGCCTTGCCCATTACTCTTTTTAACATCATGCGGCCAGCAACAACAACCTGCACTGACTTTTCTTCCATGGTCGGCTTATCAAAGTTGGCGTAACTCGACTGCAGCTCGCTCGCCAAGTCTTCTGGTTTAAAGTGGTTTGGGAATGCGGGGCCAAGCTTCTTAAGTTCAGCTAGCTTATTTCGTCGCTCTTGAATGATTGAATTTTCATCGAGTTGCTGATTGTCTTTTTCTTCCAACTTATACCCCTTGTTTTAAACTTTCTATAATAAATGGGTCCAGGTTACCATCCAATACTCCTTGAGTATTTCCAACCTCAACACCGGTCCTTAAATCTTTAATTCTTGACTGGTCAAGAACGTAGCTGCGAATTTGATGACCCCATCCAATATCCGACTTGGCATCCTCCAACGCTTGCTTTTCTTCGTTTCTTTTTTCCATCTCAATTCTATACAGTTGAGATTTCAGCATGTCCATGGCCTGTGCTTTATTGCGATGCTGTGACCGATCATTTTGACACTGAACAACGACCCCCGTCGGCTCATGCGTAATTCTAACAGCAGAATCGGTTTTATTGATATGCTGTCCACCGGCCCCGGATGCGCGATAGGTATCGATTCTTAAATCGGCGGGGTTAATTTCAATATCGACAGACTCGTCGATCTCCGGGTATACATTAACGCCAGCAAATGATGTATGCCTCCGGCTACCCGAATCAAATGGTGATTTTCTTACCAAACGATGAATGCCTGTTTCAGTCCTGAAGTATCCGTATGCATAATCACCGGTAATTTTGACTGTTGCCCCTTTTATTCCAGCGACCTCACCCTCCGTGATCTCCATCACCTCAGTTTTAAACCCTTTTTCTTCACTATAACGAAGATACATCCTGAGTAACATGTTGGCCCAATCCTGTGCCTCAGTTCCACCGCTGCCGGATTGAAAATCAATAAAACAATTGTTTGGATCAAGAGGGTTAGAGAACATGCGCTTAAATTCCATCCGGTCGAGATTTTTTTGAATGTTTTCAGTGTCACTAAAAATGTCACCCAAGGTATCACAATCGGACTCACCTTGAGCTAGCTCAAAAAGCTCTTGATTGGACTCAATCGAATTAGCGAGTTTTTCAAATTCAGAAATTGTTTCTTCTAGTATTCTTTTTTCTTTGCCAATTTTTTGACTTAATGCATGGTCTTCCCAAATTTTTGGATCTTCTTGTTGTTTGATTAGTTGATCCAATTGAGTTTTTTTAGCATCTAAGTCAAAGATACCCCCTTAGGGCTACAAAACGATCATTAACATCACTAAGGCATTGTTTTAATTGATTAAGTTGTTCAGCTTCCATAAATGTCTAAATAAATTATTTTTGACATTCTATCTTGTTTTTAGAAAAGATAAAATTGTCATATTTCTGTCACACTTGGATAATAAAATACGCCTAGCAACTATATTAATAACTCAGGAGTTTTTACACATGGTATCAACATTCAATAAAGCAGTATTAGCAACTATAACAACAGTTGTGACTACATCTGTTTTTGCTGCCGACATCGTTAAAATTGACGGCTCATCAACAGTTTATCCAATCACAGAAGCCGTAGCTGAAGAATTTCAAAAAGAAACTGGGATTAAAGTTACCGTTGGTGTATCTGGAACAGGCGGAGGCTTTAAAAAGTTTTGCCGTGGTGAAACCGTAATATCTGATGCATCAAGACCAATTAAAGCGAAAGAAATTAAAAAATGTGACGAAGCGGGAATTTCTTTTATTGAAGTACCGGTAGCATTTGATGCATTGACAGTAGTTATCAATAAAGACAATGAATGGGCAAAAGAAATGACGCCTGCAGAATTGAAAAAAATCTGGGGTCCTGATGCTCAAGGAAAAGTAATGAACTGGAAACAGGTGCGTGAAGGTATGCCAGACCAGCCGTTAAAATTATATGGACCAGGTGCGGACTCAGGCACATTCGATTACTTCACTGAAGCCATCATTGAGAAATCAAAGTCCATTCGTGGTGACTTTACTGCCTCAGAAGATGATAACGTTTTAGTTCAGGGTGTAGCTGGCGACAAAGGTGGTATGGGTTATTTTGGCCTTGCCTACTATGTTGAAAATAAAGATAAATTAGGTGCGGTTAAAGTTCAGAATAAGGAAGGTAAGTTTGTAGAGCCATCACTCGAAACGGTAATGAACGGGTCCTATAATCCTCTCTCACGTCCTTTATTTATTTACCTCAATGCAACTAAGGCAGCATTTGATCCTAAAGTTAAAAAATTCGTTGAATTTTATTTAGACAATGCCGCAAAACTTTCTAAAGAAGTTGGTTATGTACCATTCTCAACTGCAGAATACGATGCCATTAAAAAGCATTACAAAACTTTAAAAACGGGTTCTGCTTTTAAAGATGGTCCAGCGATTGGATTATCTGTAAAAGAAATTCTTGAAAAAGCTGCAGACTAAGTTTTATTAAATAGCAATAGAAAAAGGGGAATTTTTTCCCCTTTTTTTAATTGAATCGTCACAAAACTATGTAATAATTTACCTGCGTTTATATTAATACTGTTTAAATTGTATATGGCCCAGAAAAAAATCATCAGCCCAGGATTAAAGAAAAATATTCGTCGTAATTTTCTCGAAAGATTGATTGAATTGTCTCTTATGTTATCTGGGTTAGCAGCGGTATTAATTACATTTGGAATCGTGTATATTTTAGTGACCGAGTCATTACCTTTCTTCGACGCCGTCTCCCTAAAAGAATTTTTAACCTCCACGGTTTGGACGCCATTATTTGAAAGAAAAAATTATGGAATCTTACCGTTAGTTTCTGGAACGATAACCATAACCGGTATTGCCCTTTTAGTTGCCATTCCTCTTGGGACCATAACCGCCGTTTATCTCTCCGAGTTTGCTACCCACAAAGTACGCGAAATAGTTAAGCCAATTTTAGAATTACTGGTTGGCGTTCCTACTGTAGTTTTTGGCTACTTTGCTTTATTGCTTGTTACACCGTTATTACAAAAAATTTATCCCGATCTACCTACATTTAATATGCTGGGTCCAGGAATAGTTATGGGCATTATGATAGTTCCTTATATTGCATCCGTAGCTGAGGATGCCATGCGCGCAGTGCCAATGGCCATGAGGGAAGGTTCGTATGCTATGGGTGCAACCAGATTCCAAACTGCAGTGACTGTAGTTATGCCGGCGGCCTTGTCTGGAATCATTGCAGCATATATTTTAGCGGTAAGTCGTGGCATTGGAGAAACCATGATTGTCGCGATCGCAGCAGGACAGCAACCAAATTTTACTTTTAACCCCGTTGAGAGTGCTGCCACCATTACCGCTTATATTGTTTCCGTTGCTTTAGGTGACTTGGAGCATGGCGGAATAGGTTATCAGAGTATTTTTGCTGCCGGAATGGTGTTATTTTTAATGACATTATCCTTAAACATATTAGGTCAGTGGACTCGAAAAAAATTCACTGAAAGATATTAACTTATGGCCTCTACAATTAAACCTGCTAAAGACTTAAATGCCGTCCGCGCATTAATAAAAAAACATAAAAAAAATGATCGTTTATTTTCTGTGATTGGTATCTTTGTTATAGCTGCATTAGCGATCGCTCTTTTAGTTCTCTTTTTAGATTTGGTGATTGATGGATATCCCAAAATGAATCTGGAGTTTTTTTCTAACTTCCCTTCAAGAAAAGCCGAAGGTGCTGGGATACTATCCGCATGGGTTGGTTCAGCACTCGTCCTTACCGTGACTTTTTTTGTTGCCGTTCCTATGGGTGTAGCTGCCGGTATATACCTAGAGGAATACGCAAAAAAAGGTTGGTTTTCAGATTTAATCGAAATTAATGTGGCGAATCTAGCAGGAGTGCCCTCGATTATTTATGGCCTATTGGCGTTAGGTCTCTTTGTATACGAATTTGGACTGGGAACAAGTATATTGACTGCTGGGCTAACACTTTCGTTACTCATGCTGCCGATTGTGATTGTCTCCACTCGAGAGGCCATTAGAGCCATACCGGTTCACATTCGTGAAGCGGCTTATGCCGTTGGAGCGACAAAATGGCAAGTAACCTTACATCACGTTCTTCAGTATGCTATGGGAGGAGTCCTTACGGGAATTATTATTGGCATGGCAAGAGCAATAGGAGAAACAGCGCCAGTCATTACTATTGGTGCTTTAACATTTATTGCCTTTCTTCCGCCAGCGCCTGTAAGTGAAGTTATGCCATTTATTAATTTCAATTGGCTCGATGCTGGATTCACGGTACTCCCAATTCAAATGTTTAACTGGATTTCGCGTCCTGAGCACGCATTTCATATTAATGCAGCTGCAACCGGAGCGGTGATTATTATTTTAACTTTATTAATGAATGGCCTTGCAATTCGTCTTCGTTATAGTATTCGAAAGAAAATTAAATGGTAGGATTAAACTAATGGGAAAACAAAACGAAATAATTAAAGCCGAATCAAAAAATTTTGATTTTCATTATGCTGATGGAACGCACGCTTTAAAAAATATAAATTTACCTTTATACGAAAAGAAAATTACTGCGTTAATTGGTCCTTCTGGTTGTGGTAAATCGACATTTTTAAGATCATTCAATCGAATGCATGATCTCTACCCTGGCAATAAATACGATGGTGAAATAATTTTACATCCAGATAATACCAACATTCTTCACACCAAAGTTGATCCGATAGAAGTTCGAATGCGTATTAGTATGGTTTTCCAAAAACCAAATCCATTTCCCAAATCTATTTATGAAAATGTTGCCTACGGCTTAAGAGTCCGTGGTGAAAATAATAAACGGCTCTTAGATGAAAAAGTTGAGGAGGCATTAAAAGGAGCTTCCTTATGGAATGAAGTAAAAGATAGGCTACAAGACTTAGCTTACAACCTATCCGGTGGTCAACAACAACGACTGTGCATTGCCAGAGCGCTTGCTACGGATCCAGAAATAATGCTTTTTGATGAACCAACCTCTGCGTTAGACCCTATAGCTACTGTTAATATTGAAGAGCTGATGAGTGAGTTAAAGAAAAAATTAACCATCTTGATTGTTACACATAACATGCAACAAGCAGCGAGAATTTCTGACTATACAGCCTATATGTATCTTGGCGAAATGATTGAATTTGACGAAACGGATACAATTTTCACCAAACCTTCAAAAAGAGAAACTGAAGATTACATTACTGGAAAATTTGGTTAATTTTTTTAAAGAGAAGAACTATGCCTCTAAGGCATTCTTGATCAATTGATTTGCCTGCATAGCTTTATCAAAATCTTTACATTCCGTCATTATTCTAATCAGTGGTTCAGTGCCTGATTTTCTCAATAAAACTCGACCCTTTGATTCCATAAGAGTTTCCGCACTTTTAATACTTTCTTGAATAACCTCTGAATCGAGATTCAGATCTGTTTGAATTGGTAAGTTGACTAAAATTTGAGGGTACAGTTTTATCTCGTTTACAGCATCTTGTAAGGAAATCTTTCTTTCTTGAATCGCCTTTATGACTTGTAACGCAGAAATTATTCCATCCCCGGTTGAATGAATATCCTTTAACAAAATATGACCTGAATTTTCACCACCATAAATCCAATTATTATCATCCATCATCTCAGAAACGTATCGATCGCCAACATTTGACCTCAGAAAAGGAATATTTTTTTCTTTTAGCGCCTCTTCCATCGCTAGATTTGTCATCAGGGTTCCAACCACACCGCCTTTAATTTTATTTTGAACGCATTCATTGGCAACAATAATGTATAGAAGCTGATCACCGTCCACGATATCTCCCGATGCAGTGACCATGAGAACCCGATCTCCATCTCCATCAAAAGCAATTCCTAAATCAGCATTAACCTCTTTTACTTTTGACTTCAATAAATCAAGATGCGTAGATCCGCAGTCTTGGTTAATATTTTTTCCATCTGGCTCAACACCGACTTTTGTAATATGAGCACCCAGCTCAGAAAATATTTTTGGTGCTACTTGGTAAGTTGCCCCATTAGAACAATCTAAAACTATTTTTAAGTTATCTAAATTAAGATTTCTTGGAAACGTATTTTTGCAAAACTCCACATACCTTCCTTGAGCATCCTCAACCCTTTTTGCTTTGCCTATTTCTTCAGAATCTAGACCCTCTATGGAATCAATATATTTTTCAATTTCAATTTCAATTGAATCATCTAATTTTAGACCGTCTCCAGAGAAAAATTTAATCCCATTATCTTGAAATAAATTATGCGAGGCGGATATCACAACGCCTACTTGTGCTCTCATTGCTTTTGTAAGATAAGCAATTGCCGGAGTTGGAATTGGGCCAGTTAAATAAACATCAACACCCGCAGCTGAAAATCCAGCTTCAAGTGCGGATTCAAGCATGTACCCAGACACTCTTGTGTCTTTACCAATTATGACTGAAGGTTTCTTAATATTACCCACTCTATTGGTCAGTACTTTTCCAGCGGCATAAGCCAACTTAGAGAAGAAGTCTGCAGTGATGGGAAATTTTCCAGCCTTGCCTCTAATGCCATCGGTTCCAAAATACTTTCTCATTAATGACCCTCTAAATATTTTTTTGTCACGGTAACGTTATGAGTTCGAATTATACGCGCTCCTTGACTTAATAATTGCTTAGCAAAGAAAGCACTAGCCTCATCTAAGAATTTTGCATCAGTACCTACTAAATTTTTTAACATACTCTTGCGAGATAACCCAATTAGAACTGGATAATTCATATCTACCAGTGTATTAATTTCTTGATAAAGCCTCCAATTGTCCTCAAAGGTTTTTCCAAATCCAAATCCTGGATCAATTATGATTCTTTCTGATGCTATTCCCATCTGTCCACATTGACTTATTCTTTCGGTCAAAAAATCTTTAACCGTTGTTTCAACACTCTTAGTATAAATGGGATTGTTTTGCATTGACTGAGGTTCACCTTGCATATGCATTAAGCATATCATGGCATCGCTATATCCACTTACTACTTCCAGGGCATTTCCATCAGACAACGCTTTAATATCGTTAATTAAGTCAACCCCCATATCCAAGACTTTTTCCATAACTTCGGCCTTATACGTATCAATAGACAACAACGCATTCGTTTTTGACTTGATTAATTTTATTATGGGCATGATTCTTAAAAGTTCTTCAGATGCTAGGATAGGTTTTGCTCCCGGTCTTGAGGACTCTCCTCCAATATCAATAATATCTGCACCTGATTCAATCATTTGGTGAACGTGATCAAGCGCTCTATGAGGATCTAGATACAGACCACCATCCGAGAAGGAATCGGGGGTAGCATTAAGTATACCCATGATCAGGTTAGATTTATTTTGAAGTTTTTGTAATAATTTCATAAAATAAAGCAGCTTTAAACTGCCTTATTTTACTTTGTTTTTGCTGTCGGTTGTGGAGAAGTTACTGCCGGACCTGAACCTGTGCCTTTATCGTTTTTTGGGGTGCTATCGTTGGATGCGGTCTTCGGTTCGCGTACTTTTTTTCCTGCCATGATGTCATTGATTTGTTCAGCATCAATGGTTTCGTATTCAAGAAGAGCTTTAGCCATCACCTCTACTTTTTTCTTATTTTTTTCAATAATCTTTCGGGCCACAGCATATTGTTCATCAAGGATTCTTCTAACTTCAGAATCAACTTTTTGTTGAGTAGCTTCAGAAATAGTTTTTGAAGGCATGCCGAATGTTGACTCATTTTGGTTGTCTGTGTAGACCATTGTCCCTAATTTATCTGACATACCGTACTTCGTAACCATGTCTCGAGCTAACTTGGTAGCCCTTTCAAAATCGTTAGAAGCGCCAGTAGACATTTGCTTCATGAAAACCTCTTCAGCAATTCTTCCACCAAACAGAATTGAAATTTCTTCAAGCATCTTGTCTTTAAAGTTACTAAAGCGATCGAACTCTGGGAGTTGCCATGTTAGCCCAAGCGCCCACCCTCTTGGCATAATAGTTACTTTATGAACTGGGTCAGCTTTTGGTAATGATTTAGCAACTATTGCATGTCCGGATTCATGATAAGCGGTATTAATTCTTTCATCTTCTTGCATTACTAGGGATTTTCGTTCTGGGCCCATATAAATCTTATCTTTAGCATCTTCAAAATCTTGCATGGTGACCGTTCTATGCCCACGTCGAGCAGCAAATAAAGCTGCCTCATTGACTAAGTTTGCTAAATCAGCTCCAGAAAATCCTGGAGTTCCCCGCGCCAATATATCGGCTTTCACATCAGCATCACCCGGTATTTTTCTCATGTGAACATTAAGGATTTGCTCCCTGCCTTTGATATCTGGCAACGATACAGCCACTTGACGATCAAATCGTCCAGGCCTCAATAACGCTTTATCCAAGACGTCAGCTCTGTTGGTTGCTGCAATCACAATAACCCCTGAATTTGCCTCAAAGCCGTCCATCTCAACCAATAATTGATTCAGAGTTTGTTCACGCTCGTCGTTACCGCCACCCATTCCAGCGCCACGATGTCTACCAACTGCATCAATTTCATCAATAAATACGATGCAAGGTGAGCTTTTTTTAGCCTGTTCGAACATGTCCCTAACTCTCGCAGCACCCACACCGACAAACATTTCCACAAAATCTGATCCAGATATTGTGTAGAATGGAACCTTAGCCTCACCAGCAATTGCTCTGGCTAACAGGGTTTTACCCGTTCCTGGAGGGCCTACCATTAAAACGCCTCTTGGTATTCTTCCGCCTAATTTATGAAATTTATTTGGGTCTTTAAGGAAGTCCACCAACTCCGTGACCTCTTCTTTAGCTTCGTCGCAACCAGCAACATCAGCAAATGTTGTTTTATTTGTTGCCTGATCTAACTGTCTTGCTTTACTTTTTCCAAATGAGAAAGGACCACCACCTTTACCTCCGCCCTGCATTTGCTTCATGAAGAATATCCATACTCCGATTAAAAGTATCATTGGGAACCAAGAAATAAAAACACTCATTAACATTGACTGCTTCTCTTCAGGCTTGGCTTCAACAATTACGTTATTTTTTAATAAGTCTGAAACCATCCACGGATCTGTTGGTGAGTATGTGGAAAATCTTTTACCGTCGGCCGTAATACCATTGATGTTTCTTCCATCAATTTCAACTTTGGAGATATTTCCAGATTTTACCTGTTCCATAAATTGCGAATAAACAAGTTTAGTTTCAAACCTATTAGCGGGTGAAAATTGATTGAAGACCATCATCATTAATGCCCCGATAGCCAACCAAACTAAAATTGTTTTAAGTGTATTGTTATTCAAACTTTATCCTTAATTTATTTTTATCTGTAAAGTTATTTTACAGCTTTTCTAGACCAATTAAAAAAAATTCAGCACTTCTATCTCTTGAAGATTCTGGTTTTTTAATGATTACTCGCTTAAACACATTTTTCATGGTTTTAACAAATTCTTCAAAACCCGATCCCATAAATGTCTTGACTAGAAAATTCCCTTTTGGTTTCAACCAATCTTTTGCAAATTCTAAAGATAATTCGTTTAGGCCAATTATTAATGCCTGGTCTCTAGTCTTATTACCACTAATATTGGGGGCCATATCGGATATTACAAGGTCAACCGGTTGATTTTTTAATAATAACTCTAATTGATCAAGAATTGCATTGTCTTGAAAATCGCCTTGAATAAAAGTCGTATTTTTGACCCCCTCCATGGGTAAGAGGTCAATTGCAAAGATTTCACCCGATTCACCAATTATTGAACTTAACGCCTGAGACCAACTTCCGGGAGCAGAACCCAGGTCTACGATACGGTTATTTTTTTTAACAAGATTGTATTTTGCGTTAATTTCGATGAGTTTATAAGCCGCACGGGATCTGTATCCCTCATGCTGAGCTTTTTGCACGTATTTATCGGACAAGTGTTCTTTTATCCAATTATTTTTTGTTCTCGTTTTTTTCACAATACTTAATATTTTATATTATTGTAGAAAAAACTATGACTCAAAAAAGTTAACTTCTCCGGTTTCAATGTTATACATCGCACCAATAATCAAAATATCTTTTTTTTCATGGCATTCAGCAATAATCTTACTGCTGTTTAAAATTTCTTTTATCTGCTGCTTAACATTTAAATTACTAACGTTCTGGACAAAATCAACATTGCCAGAATTTCTATCGTCTTTTGTGATATCTTCCAAATCCAGACAAGGGGTAATTTTAGATATCACCTCAGTAATACTTCCATCTTCAAAGTGATCGCAACATGCCTTTACTGCACCGCATGACGTATGCCCCATGACAACCAAAAGCTTACTTTTAAGGTACTTAATTCCAAACTCCAAGCTTCCAATTGCATCATTAGAAGCAATATTTCCAGCCAACCTAACGCTAAAAATATCTCCAATTGCCTGATCAAAAATTAACTCTACAGGCGCTCTTGAGTCACTGCAGCTTAAAATGGAAGCGAATGGATGCTGTTGATTTTTAGTTATGCCAAGCAGGGATGGGTAATCTTTATTTTCACGAAGATTGTTAACAAATCTCTGATTTCCTTCTTTAAGGATATCTAAGGCTTCTTTCGTGGTCATCTTATCCCTGTCAAGTAATGGGTGCTTATACATTAAAACTCCTTAATTATTATTGATAAACTTTACCTTTAAATTTTTATATTCAGCATTCGTTTCAAAATCTTTTAGTGTAACTTCGATATCCAATGCCATGTATTTATTCCTTGCAAAATCTACTGTCACTTGAGACCCATTTGGAATCGATTCTAATTTTTGCATTAGACTTGCTTTATTAAAAAAAGATATTTCTTCAGCAAGAGAAATATAATGACTTTCCACACCGTTCTTATTAGTGATTACATCCTTAAGCTCGTATGAGTTTTGATAACTTCTGTAGAGTGAAAAGAGGAGCCCAGCAATTAATCCCAGAATGATTCCATTTAATAGATTAATTGTAATAATACCGATGATAGTTATTATGAATGGGATAAACTGTTCTTTTCCCGAACTATACATCTCTTTGAAGATAACCGGCTTTGCAAGCTTATAGCCAACAATAATTAAAATTGCTGATAACGATGCCAATGGGATTAAAGACATTATGGGAATTAAAAAAACTACCGCGATTAGAAGCCAGAAGCCATGAAAGATAGCAGAAAGTTTAGTTTTTGCCCCAAAGTTAATATTTGCAGAACTCCTCACGATGACTTGAGTTACAGGCAAAGCTCCCACAAAGCCACAGATTAGATTTCCTATACCCTGAGCTTTTAGTTCTTTATTGGGCGGACTAACCCTTCTTTGGGGGTCAAGTTTATCTGTAGCTTCAAGACAAAGTAATGTCTCAAGACTTGCAACAACTGCAATTAATAATGCAATTTTGTAAGTCTCAAGATTTAAAAAATTATCTATATTTGGTATGGTTAAGAAATGAAAATTACTCAATAAATTTTCATCGCTAATTGTAACCAAATGTTCAGATGAAATATTTAAACTAAAAAAACCTGATTGATTTAGAAAAACAAATGCGGCCCCAAGAAAAACCACAACAATAGGTCCTTGGATAATCTTAAAAATATCAAACTTATTTGATAGTTTTTTTTCCCAAATAATTAAAAGACAAATTGAAAAGATGAAAATTAATATTGAAAAATAATCAAAGTCGCTGAAAGAGTGAATCAGAGAGGAGATGGTATTTTCATGATTTAATTGAGAAAACTCCTCTTCGCCAAAGAAAGATTTGTCATAGCCAATTGCATGCGGAATTTGTTTTAGGATAATTAATATACCAATACCGGATAGCATTCCATAGATGACTGATAGAGGGAAAAAATAAGCTAAAAATCCAAGGCTAAAATACCCAAAAGCAAACTGAATGATGCCTGCCAGAATAACGGCAGAAAGAAAATTATCCCAGGAGCCGAGTACTAAAATGGATGATGAAACGATGACGGTAAGCCCGGCTGCTGGTCCACTAACGCCGAGCTGTGATCCGCTCAATATTCCCACCAAAATACCACCTACTATTCCGGAGATTAGACCTGCCATCAAAGGAGCATTAGAGGCAAGAGCAATACCTAAACATAAAGGTAGCGCAACGAAGAAAACGACAATACTTGAGGATAAGTCAGACTTTAAAGTTTTAAACATAATGGTTATATCTTTATAAAAAAATTTTAATTACTGTAAAATAATCAGGTCGGGAATTGATCCCTATTATAGTCAATAATATAGAATTAATTATGAATAATGCACAAAAAAAATTGTTGAAGTCTCATGCTCACCATATCAAAAATACTGTTAGCCTAGGAAACTCAGGTATTACACAAAACTTTATCAAGGAGGTTGAAAATACAATCAACTCTCATGAATTAATCAAAATCAAAATTTTAGGTGAAACCAAGAGCATTAGGGAGCAATTAGCAAACGAAATATCAACCAAAACAAACTCTGAATTTATTCAATTAATTGGGAATCAAGCTACTTTTTTTAAACTTAATCCCGATAAAAATAAGTTTAACTTCTAGCGCCATCTAACCATTAATAAACATGCTAAAACCGACTGTATAAGATAGGCAATACTCGAAACTCCATGCCACATTGAAAATCGATCAGCAAATACGCTCTCCATAACCTCCTTAGGAAGTGCTTTAACCTTTAGTGCCTCTAATAATGGATGGATACCAAAATAGTTAATAACGAGTATGGAGAAAATAAAAAAACAAATCCAAAAATTCAATTCCTTGAAAAAACTTAGTCCGTTTATTTTAATAAGACGGGTAATTAAAATACTAACCACAATAAAACCAAAATAAGCAAGATACTGAAAAAGCTCTCCAGCAACTTTTCCTGCCAAGAATGAGGTTGGTATTTTTTCAAAAATAATGATTGCCACAAACATCATCCACCATAAAGATCCAACCCAAATATTAAGTAAAATCTTAATTATAAGATTCATATGTATTTGACTGAAATAATTTCAAATGTTTTAAGACCGCCAGGTGCATCAAATTCAACAACATCACCCTCTTCTTTTCCAATTAAGGATCTAGATAAAGGGGAGCTAATGGATATTTTATTTAATTTAATATCAGCTTCGTCATCGCCTACTATCTGGTAAGTAAATGATTTCTCCTCATCCAAATCTTCTAATTCTACGGTTGAACCAAAAACACATTTTCCTTCCGCATTCAGTGAGGAGGGATCTATAACTTGCACATTAGAAAGTTTTGCTTCAATTTCAGAAATTCTTCCCTCAATAAAACCTTGGCGTTCTTTAGCAGACTCATACTCTGCATTTTCGGATAAATCTCCCTGCGCTCTTGCTTCCGCAATCGCTTGGATAATATTTGGTCTATCCTGACTTTTTAATTGATGAAGCTCTTCTTTTAAACGCTCTACTCCAAATCGCGTCATTGGAATTTGACTTGCCATTTTCTACCTTTTATAAATTCAAAAACTACCAGACTTATTGTAAAAATAAGGCAGGGTAACAATTGTGGTTAAACTATTTATTGATTTTAAATAGACTATTTTAGTTATGCAAGCTTTGAATTGAACTCACTTGAAACTCTTCAACAAATGACATCCCTACACAAGCTGCCTTCGCTCCTGACAATGTTGTGTAATAAGTCACTTTGTTCATTAACGCATTTCTACGTATCGTATATGAATCTGCGATAGCTTGTTTATCTTCTGTTATATTGACAATAAAGTCGATCTCATTATTTTTAATCATGTCAACGATGTGAGGTCGCCCTTGAGCAACTTTATTTATTCTTTGAACCATCAATCCAGCCTCTTTAATGGCCCGAGCTGTTCCATCAGTAGCAACTAAGTCAAACCCCATTTTTGCAAGTGACTGAGCAATTTCAATAATATTTTCATGGTCTTCTTTTCTAACACTTAAAAAAGCTTTTCCTTGGAAAGGCAAGGTTGTTCCTGCACCAAGCTGAGATTTTATAAAAGCTTCAGCAAAGGTCTTACCTAAGCCCATTACTTCTCCAGTTGATTTCATTTCTGGACCTAAAATTGTATCGACTCCAGGAAATTTGATAAACGGAAAAACTGCCTCCTTAACGGAGTAGAAATCTGGTCTGACCTCGGTTAAAAAATTTTGTTTTTCTAAACTTTGACCAACCATTACTTTAGCTGCAATCTTTGCTAATGGTCTTCCAATGGCTTTAGAAACAAATGGAACTGTCCTAGATGCTCTTGGGTTTACTTCTAAAATATAAATGGTATCACCTTGGAGAGCAAATTGAATATTCATTAAACCATTTACCTTAAGTGCTTTTGCAAGCATTTTAGTCTGCTTTATAAGCTCAAGCTCCATTTTTTCTGACATATCAAAAGGGGGAAGTGAGCATGCTGAATCGCCCGAGTGAACTCCGGCTTGTTCAATATGTTGCATTATTCCGCCGACCACAACATTTTGACCATCTGAAATCGCGTCTACATCAATTTCTTGGGCATCATTTAAGAAGCGATCAAGTAAAACAGGAGATTCATGGGATACTTTAACTGCCTCAGTCATATAACGCAGCAAATCCGACTCTTCATGGACAATTTCCATCGCCCTCCCCCCTAACACATAACTTGGCCTTACCACTAATGGATAACCTATCTCTTGGGCTAAGAGAATGGCTTCTGAGGGAGTTCTTGCCGTTCTGTTTGGAGGTTGATTTAAACCTAAATCAATTAAAACTTTTTGAAATCTTTCTCTATCCTCAGCAACATCAATATCTTCTGGGGATGTTCCAATAATTTTTACTCCTTCAGCTTCAAGTGCTTTAGCTAATTTTAATGGCGTTTGCCCACCATACTGAACAATTACCCCATCTGGATTTTCAATATCAACGATTTCTAACACATCTTCCAATGTAACTGGCTCAAAGTATAATCTATCCGAGGTATCATAATCCGTAGAGACTGTTTCAGGATTACAATTAACCATTATAGTTTCGTAGCCCTCTTCTCTGAGAGCATAAGATGCGTGAACGCAACAATAATCAAACTCAATGCCTTGACCAATTCTATTTGGCCCCCCACCGAGGATCATAATTTTTTTATTCTTACTCGGCAGTGCCTCACATTCTTCGTCGTAACTGGAATACATGTATGCCGTGGAGGTTTCAAATTCTGCTGCGCAGGTATCCACCCTTTTGAAAATAGGTTTAATACCTAATTTTTTTCTTAATGAGCGAATTTCTCTTTCAGAGATATTATTAAGCTCTGCAATTCTATGATCCGAAAAACCCTTTTTTTTGTATTTTTTGAGAGTTTCGAGGTCGATTTTGCTCAGACCAAGCCCAGACATCTCTTTTTCCAAATCAATTAACTCTTCAATTTGAATTAGGAACCATGGATCGATTTTCGATTCATTGTGAATCTCCTGCATTGACATGCCCTGCCTGAAACCATCAGCCAAAAACCAAATTCTTTCTGGACCTGGCTGCCTAAGCTGATTAATTATTAAATCTTTATCAGTAGTTTTGGAAGATAGGCCATTTACTCCTGTTTCAAGTCCGCGAAGAGCTTTTTGAAAAGATTCCTGAAAAGTTCTTCCAATAGCCATCACTTCGCCAACTGATTTCATCTGTGTTGTAAGATGACTATCGGCTTTGGGAAATTTTTCAAAAGCAAATCTTGGTATTTTTGTTACTACATAATCTATGCTGGGCTCAAATGATGCAGGTGTTTTTCCTCCAGTTATATCATTATCTAGCTCATCCAATGTATAGCCTACAGCGAGTTTTGCAGCGATTTTAGCAATTGGAAAGCCGGTTGCTTTTGAGGCAAGAGCAGATGACCTTGATACTCTCGGATTCATTTCTATGACGATCAGTCTTCCGTCATCAGGATTTACAGCAAACTGAACATTTGAGCCGCCGGTATCAACTCCAATTTCTCTCAACACAGCAATCGATGCTGATCTCATTATTTGATATTCTTTATCAGTTAGTGTTTGAGCAGGGGCAACTGTTATCGAATCGCCAGTATGAACTCCCATAGGGTCAAGGTTTTCAATGGAGCAGATAATAATGCAATTGTCATTTTTATCCCTAACCACCTCCATCTCATATTCTTTCCATCCCAGCATGGATTCTTCAATTAATAATTCCTTTGTAGGAGAAGCATCCAGTCCTCTTTCACATATCTCAATAAATTCTTCTTTATTGTAAGCGATTCCCCCACCACTTCCACCCATTGTGAAAGATGGTCTTATAATTGCCGGATACCCTATTGAAGCCTGAACTTGGTGAGCCTCTTCTAGACTATGAGCAATCGCAGATCTAGCTGATGATAAACCAATCTTGGTCATTGCTTCTTTAAACAACTGTCTATCTTCAGCTTTATCAATTGCCTCTTTTGAAGCTCCAATCATTTCAACATTATATTTTTTAAGTACCCCGTGGCGATCTAAATCCAATGCGCAATTCAGTGCAGTTTGACCACCCATTGTTGGCAATAAGGCATCGGGATTTTCTTTAGCTATGATTTTTTCAACAACCTCCCACTGAATGGGCTCAATGTAAGTAGCATCAGCTAAATTTGGGTCCGTCATAATCGTAGCTGGATTTGAATTGACAAGTATGACCCTATAACCCTCTTCTTTTAATGCTTTACAAGCTTGGGCCCCTGAATAATCAAATTCGCAGGCTTGTCCAATAACGATTGGACCGGCACCAATGATTAGAATAGACTTAATATCATCTCTTTTAGCCAATCAGATCTCCCTAGAGGTATTTATTAATTTAAAAAACTGATCAAATAAATATGACATTTCAGTTGGACCAGGACTTGCCTCAGGGTGACCTTGAAAGCTAAATGCTAATTTATCTTTTGTTTCTATGCCTTGAATTGTTTGATCAAACAGTGACTTGTGGGTGACAACAATATTGTCATTTAGTGAGCTCTCATCAACTGTAAAGCCATGATTTTGACTGGTAATGAAAACTTTTTTTGTTACCAAATCTTGAACTGGATGATTGGCACCATGATGCCCAAACTTCATCTTTTTTGTTTTTGCACCCAAAGCCAAAGACAGAAGCTGATGACCCAAGCAAATCCCAAAAATAGGAATTTTTCGGTTAATAAATTCTTTAATATTACTTATTGCATAATCACATGGCTCTGGATCTCCCGGTCCGTTAGATAAGAAAATTCCATCTGGGTTAAGCTCAATGACTTTATCAACACTTGTTTTAGCAGGTACTACCGTTACCTTAGCGCCTCTGGAAACTAACATTCTTAAGATATTCTTTTTTACACCAAAATCATATGCAACTACATGAACGGTTGTTTTAGGGCTTTTCTCAAAACCATATTCCAATGACCATTCACCTTCAGTGAATTCATAAATATCATTGGTAGTTACTTTTTTTGCTAGATCCAAACCTGAAAGACCAGGGAAAGTATCAAATAATTTTTGACTCAATTGAGAATCATTCTGATGAACAATCACCCCAGGTTGGGCACCATTTTTTCTGATATGTCTCGTTAATCTTCGAGTATCAATTCCAGTTAGAGCTGGAATTTTATTTTTTATCAAAAACTGTTGCAAATCTGAATTACTGCGGAAATTAGAACTTATCTGAGAAAGGTCATGAATAATAAGCCCTTTGCAATAAACCTTCGAACTTTCAAAATCTTCTGAGTTAGTTCCTGTATTTCCAATATGGGGGTAAGTTAAGGTAACAATTTGTTCTGAATAAGACGGATCGGTAAGAATTTCTTGGTATCCAGTCATGGAGGTATTAAAAACTACCTCTCCAATAGACTCTACATCAGCGCCAATTGATAGTCCATGGAATACTGTTCCATCTTCTAGCAATAAAAAGGCCGGTCTATTTTCCGACAAGCAATACTCCCGTTTTAATTTTTTGAAGTGCTTAAAAGATGAGATCTTTCAAACTTTTGAATTATATTAGATTATCAAATTCCATTCAATGAAAAATGACTATTTTTTGAGATTTAATACATCCTGCATATCAAAAAGTCCATTTGCTTCATTTGAAATGTACTTTGCAGCTGTCAATGCTCCCGAGGCAAAATTAAGCCTGCTTGTTGCTTTGTGCGTAAGCTCAATTCTTTCTCCATCCCCAGCAAAAATTACAGTATGTTCTCCAACAATGTCGCCAGCCCTGATTGTTGAAAAACCAATTTCATTAGTAGCGCGCTTTTCCTCACGACCATATCTTGAATAAACAGCATTGGTATCCAAATCAATTCCTGCTCCATCAGCCGCCGCCTGGCCAAGCCTTATTGCAGTTCCCGAAGGGGCGTCAACTTTATGTTTATGGTGAGCTTCAACAATTTCAATATCATAGTCTTTAAGATTATTCGCCGCCTTTTCTATCAAACTAATTAAAACATTCACACCAACACTCATGTTAGGTGCAAAACATATAGGCATATCTTGACTTGCTGATTTAATACTTTCAATTTCAGTTTTATTAAACCCCGTTGTTCCAAGAACATAAGCTATCTTTTTATTTAATTTTCTTGCCTTTTCAATAGACTTGAGTGAGGCATCTGGCCTTGTAAAATCAATAACTACCTGAGATTCATTAAAAACTTCATCTAAGTTTTCTGTAATCAGAACTCCTGTTTGTTCACCAATAAAGTATCCAGCATCTTTTCCAATACTTGGGTTGTTAGAAATTTCATGAGCACCAGTTAATTTAAATTCCTGATTTTTAACTATCAGCTGAATTAAAGATTGACCCATCTTTCCTGTTGATCCCATAACTGCAATATTGAGTAAATTCATAATTAATTAAAATCCAATTTTTTCTAATAATAAATCAAAGTAAGCCGGGTCCGATTCATCCGGTAAAGAATTTAAAATATCTTCCTCGATAGATTTGCTAACCGATTGTTCATCATCTATTTTTACTAAATTTTCTGTATTTTTTTCAACTGTTTCTGTGTCGATTTTATCATCAATTAATGATTTTTCAGTTTCCATTTCGTAGGTTTCTTTTTCATTACTTCCATCCGAAACATTAGTATTAGTTTTATTTTCAATCATTTCCTTTTTAATTTTTGCATCAGTCGCTTCTTCTTTTTTCTTTGCATCAACTTTTTCATCATCCTCCCAGAACTTCATACGATTCAAAAGTGACTTTTTGTTGGACTTTTCTTCAGCATAATCTTCTTTTGATAATGCAATAATTTTTGTTTTTTTCTCAGTTGCGGCTCCTACTAATACAGTGTCAGAGTTAATTAAATCGCCTTTAATACTTACAAGTTCGTCATCCTCAAATTTAACCACAATATGTCTTTCTTCAATCAGCTGCTCATTCTTAATTAACCTAAAAATATAATCCCATCTATCTTTATGAAAAGCATCTTGGATAAGAGGTGTTCCCAGTACAAACCTAACCTGAGATCGTGTCATACGGGGCTTTAAACCGGCAATCATTTGGGGGGTTACAATGTTTCCTTGTTGAACATCAAGTTTGTATATCTTCCCTTCAAAATAATCAATAGGGCTTTTTACTGAACAACTCGATAATAAAAGTGGAATAATAGCAATTAAGAATATTTTTTTTACCATCATACGTTTCTTTTATTTCTTTGAAATCTAAAGATGATTAATATAACATGGTGAAGATAAAAAAAATTCATTGTATTGGAAAATTATGGAAGATCATGTAGATTTTAAAAAAACCGGCCTCAAGGCAACGATCCCACGCCTCAGGGTACTAAACATTTTCGAAAACAATCGTGAAAAGCACTTATCTGCTGAAGAAATTTATAAGATTATGATAAACAATGGAGAAGATATTGGTCTTGCCACAATTTATAGAGTTTTAACTCAGTTTGAACAAGCGGGCTTATTACTGAAACATCACTTTGAAAGTGGTAAAGCGGTATATGAACTCAATGAAGAATCACACCACGACCACATAGTATGTCTTCAATGCGGTTATGTGGAAGAATTTGTGGATGCGGAAATTGAAAATCGTCAAAAAGTTATTGCCGAGAAAAATGGTTTTCAAATCATTGATCATTCTTTATACATATACGGCGACTGCACAAAAAAACCTTGTCCTCACAAAAAATAGTTTATTGAGTTAACATTTCTTTAGCATAGCTTAAGGTTGCCTCTGTAATATCGACTCCACCAACCATCCTTGCTATTTCATTAACACGATCTTGTGCATTTAATAATTCAATATTTGATGTAACCGAGTCAGAAAATTCCTGTTTTACCACTTTATAGTGATGATTTGACTTTGCAGCCACTTGGGCAAGATGTGTAATTGAAAAAACTTGCTGGAATTTTCCCAATTTAAAAAGTAAATTTCCAACAATTTCTGCGACACTACCTCCAATACCTACGTCGACCTCATCAAATATCATTACTGGCACACCGCTATTCTCTGCTGAGGCCACTCGAATGGCTAAGCTTATTCTTGATAATTCACCACCGGATGCAACTTTTGAAATCGGAGCAATATTAGCACCCTCATAAGTTTTAATTCCAAAAGAAACATGATCAATCCCCTCTCTATAAGGATTTGACTGAGTCACTTCAGCTTTAAAAACAGCGGACTTAAAAGAAAGGTCATTTAGTAAACCTGTGATCTTCTTAGATAACTCCTCTGCATTTTTAATCCTTAATTTCGATAGTTGATTTGCAGATTGAGTGAAATTTTCAAATAATTCTCTTTCTTTGAGCTCATAAATATTTTCTTCAAAAAGATCAGCCAGCTCCTGAAATCTAATTTCCCATTCATTAAAACTTGATTCAAAAAATTCTGGCAGGATGCCGTACTTTCTTGAAAAGTCAAAAACTATTTGAATGAATTGCTCTAACTCGACAATCTTATTTTCATTATCTTCAAGTTGGCTTAAGTAATGACTTAAGTTTCTATTTAACTCATTTAACTGAATCATAATATTTTCAGTAATTTCTTTATTTTCACCCAATCTTTCATCCATACTCGCCGCCTCTTGCAAAAATCTATCCAATTCTTTACAAGATGAGGCCATAGAAATCTCTTCCCCAGATACCAGCTCTGATGCATGATGAATCAATCTGGCAATTTCCTTAGCATTACTTAAAGCTTTATGCTCATTTTGCTTAAACTCCCAGTCATCGAAAGTAAAATTTAGTTTTTTATAATCTTCTATTTTATTTTTTAACTCTTCGTACTCATGTTGGAGATTTTTTTTATTATCTTCAAAAGTTATTTTTTTTTCATTAACACTATGCCATTCGTCATATAAAGAGCGAGTCTCTTTTAATAATTCACCACAATTGGCATATGAATCTAAAATACTTAATTGAGTTTTAGGTAAAACTAAAGAGTGAAAAGAATTTTGGCTATAAATGTCTATGAGTAGCTCGCCTATATCTTTTAATTTTGAGATTGGGCATGGGATCGAGTTTATAAATCCTTTTGACTTGCCATCAGGAAAAATTAGACGCCTGAGAAATAATTCTTCCCCCTCATATAATTCATTCTCTTTCAGCCACTCAATTGCAGGAAAATTAGATGAAATATCAAATTCAGAAATAATTTCTGATTTTTCTGAATTTTTGCGCACAAGTCCAGATTCACTTCTTAACCCTAAAGACAAAGATAGTGCATCAATTAAAATTGATTTACCTGCCCCCGTTTCACCAGTTAAAGCCGTAAAGCCGTTCTTAAAGTTGAGATTTAACTTTTCAACAATCACATAATTAAAAATAGTTAAATTTTTTAACATGCGATCAGCCCCAGTTTAATTTATTTCTTAACATTTCAAAATAGCAATAATTTTTTGGATGGAGAATTGAGACAGTTAATAAAGACTTTCTAATATAAATCTTATCCCTCAGATCTAAAGGAAATTTAATTTGCCCATCAACACTCAAAAAGCCCTCATCCATATCAATAATTTTTACATCAATTTGTTGATCAGCATTAAGAGCAATAGGTCGATTACTTAATGTATGCGGACTAATAGGGACAATTGAAATTGCATTCAGATCAGGATGAAGAATGGGCCCTCCTGCAGAGAGGGCATAGGCAGTTGTTCCTGTTGGGGTAGAAACAATAATTCCATCAGATCTTTGATTATGCAACAGCTTCTGACCAACGCTAAGTTCAAGCTCAATCAGACGAGATCCACTCTTTATTACAATGTCGTTCATTGCAATTGATTCATAAATTAATTTATTATCACGCTTAACTGAAACCTCGAGCAACATTCTTTGATCAGTATAATGGTCTCCATTAAGAATTTGTGTCAACTCTTGCTCCATTAGATCAAAGCTTATATCGGCTAAAAATCCAAATCTTCCCTGATTGATGCCAACTATTGGCGTGTTCAACTTTGATACAGCTCGAGCAACGCCAAGCATAGTCCCATCCCCGCCAAGGACAATTATTAGATCTACATCGTTGCAATCTGAAAGCGCAACTGATTGAACATTAGCAATATTAAATTGCTTCTGTGTTTTTTCTTCTACATATACATCTATCTTTTTGGATTGAATGAAACTCACCAAGGCCTCAAGCTTAATAGGCAAGTTGGGGTCTTCTTTTAAATTGTTGTATTTACCAATGATGGTTATTTTTTTAAACTGCATAATCAAACTTACATACTATTGTTGATATAATTAATAAGTTAATTTTAATCTATTTAAAACATAACTACTAATTTATAAATGGAAAAAAGGTCGCAACATCTATTAAAGGTTCTTATAAATCAGCATATTGCTGATGGCTCACCTGTTGGTTCAAAAACGCTATCTAATAATAGTGAAATTGACTTAAGCCCGGCTAGTATAAGAAATATTATGAAAAATCTTGAGGATGAAGGTTTTATATCCAGCCCACATACATCATCAGGAAGAATACCGACAAAAAAAGGTTATCGATATTTTGTAGATTCACTTCTGACTTATCAGAAACCCTCAAAAGAAGATATAAATTTAATCTCTAAAGAACTTTCATCGATAGACACCCAAACAAATACTATAGCTGAAACATTGTCTAGTCTTACCCATCATGCTGGATTGATACTAATTCCAAAATTAAAGAAAACCACATTCAAGCATATAGAATTTATTCAACTAGCTAATGATAAAGTTCTAAATATAATGGTAACTAGCGATGGTCAAGTGATGAATAAAATTCTTACCGTTGAGAAAACATATTCATCTTCAGAGCTTTTGGAATTTTCAAACTACTTTACAAGTAATTTTAACGGATTAACTATTCAGCAAGCTCAAGAAAAAATTAATTACGAGATTCTTAGCACAAAAAAAAGAATGTTTGAACTGATGCAATCAGCCATGACTTCCTCAGAAAATGATGCGAGCGATAATATTTTTATTAGCGGTAAAGAAAATTTAATGGACAATATTGAATTAACAAAAGATTTAAGAAGTCTAAAAAATATTATTCAGCTCTTTGATAAAAAAAATGATCTGATGAGTCTCTTAGAAAAAAGCCAAAAGACTACCGGCGTTCAAATATTTATTGGTGAAGAATCCGGTTATCATGGCTTAGACGAATGTAGCATTATTACCTCGCCCTATGAAGTAGATGGTGAAATAATTGGAACACTTGGCGTTATTGGGCCGACAAGAATGGCCTATGAAAGAGTTATTCCAATCGTTGACATTACTGCTAAACTTCTAAGTCTAAGCAATCAACAGAGAAAAAAATGAGTTTTTACAATAAAGAGCCTAAATATACGCATGGAGATATTCCAAAAATTGGAATCATTCTTGCAAATCTTGGAACCCCAGAAAAACCCACTAGTTCAGCACTTAGAAAATATCTTCAACAATTTTTAATGGACAGAAGGGTTGTTGAAATTCCGCGATTTATCTGGTGTTGGATTTTACATTTTATTATTCTTGTTTTTAGGCCAAATGCCAGTGCAAAAAAATATGCATCTATCTGGACCAAAAAAGGATCCCCGCTTTATGTGAATTTGTTAAATCAATCAAATAAATTCAAAGAACAGTTAAAAAAAAATATATCCACTCCTTTAGAGGTTGAAATAGGAATGAGCTATGGAAAACCATCGGTTGCAGAAGCTATTGATAATCTAAAAAAAAAGAATTGCACAAAAATACTTTTTTTTCCCCTTTACCCGCAATATGCCTCCTCATCAACGGGTGCTGCGTTAGATGCTCTTTTTAAAAAATTAATTCGTACGAGGAATATTCCTGAAATTAGAGTTATTCGAAATTATCATGATGACCCCTCTTATATTAATGCATTGGAAAAATCTATTAGAAATTTTTGGGCTACTAATGGCAAACCAAAAAAATTAATTATGAGTTTTCACGGGGTTCCTAAAAAATCTCTAATGGATGGAGACCCTTACCATTGCGAATGTCACAAAACAGCAAGATTACTTGCAACCAAATTAAAACTCAAAGATGATGAGTATATCGTTTGTTTTCAATCCAGGTTTGGCAAGGCTGAATGGCTTAAGCCCTATTTTGCAAAAAAATTAGAGGCTATTGCTAGCGAAAAAAATTTAACTGTTAATGTGGTCTGTCCTGGATTTTCCAGTGATTGTCTCGAAACACTGGAAGAAATTAACATGGAAGGAAGAGAAATTTTTATTGAAAATGGAGGGGATCCTAAGGGCTATTCTTATATTCCGGCATTAAATGATAATCCTGAATGGATTGATGCAATGATCCAAATTACTAGTCGCCATCTATCTGGGTGGATTAAAGAAAAATATAATGCTAATGATATTAAAAAATTATCGAATATTACAAAACTGAATTATAAAAAAATTAAAGATAAGCTATGATTATTATTACCGGTGCAGCTGGAATGATTGGAAGTGTAGTTGCTTGGCACTTTAATGAGATTCTCAACGAAAATTCATTAATTCTATGTGATGACATGGCTAGCGGGAATCAAGAGAAAAACTTCAGCAAGCGTCAGATTGTAGATTTCATTAAAAAAGATGATTTAGATAAAATGCTCGCGCAATCAGATACCAGCAAGATTGAGGCAATTATCCACATGGGCGCAATAAGTGCCACAACTGAATCTAACTTCTCTAGGCTCATCGCTGACAATATCAGATTTTCACAAAATCTATGGGCTTTCTGTTCAAATAATAAAATACCATATATCTTCGCCAGTTCAGCCGCAACCTATGGGGATGGAGATAGTGGATATTCTGACGAGTCTGTAGCCAATCTTAATCCTTTGAATGCATACGGATACTCAAAACACTTTTTTGATCAATGGGCATTAGCAAAAGACAAGAATAGTTCTCCACCATTTTGGGCGGGATGTAAATTCTTTAATGTTTACGGTCCTAACGAGTATCATAAGGGAAGAATGTCAAGTGTAGTCTTTCATGCTTTCAATCAAATTCAAAAAGATGGAAACATTAAGCTCTTTAAAAGCAATCATCCAAAATTTAAAGATGGCGAGCAACTTCGTGACTTTATTTATGTTAAAGATGCAGTGAATGCGATTATTCATTTATTGACTGCTAAACCAACTCCCGGCATATACAACATAGGAACAGGAAAAGCACAAACATTCTATCAGCTGGCTAAGGCATTAGTCATTAACCATAAGAAAACAGAAGATAATATTAAATTTATTGAAATGCCCAATGACTTAAATGGAAAGTACCAGTACTTTACTGAAGCTAAAATCGAAAAATTAATACATTCTGGTTATACTAAAAGTTTCATGAATCTCGAAGAAGGTGTGACGGATTATTATCAAAATTATTTATCCAAAGAAGATCAATATCTATGAATAACTCATTCTACAAAGAACTTTTTTTAAAACTTAAATCGTCAAAAAAAGAAATTTTGGTTATTGGAGATTTGATGCTTGATCGGTATCTTCATGGAAATATAACGCGCATATCCCCTGAGGCTCCTGTCCCCATTATTAAGATTGATCATGAAGAAAATAAACTTGGCGGCTCAGGAAATGTAGCAAACAATATCAGCAATTATGGTATTAGAGCGAGGTTAATTTCCTCTATTGGAAATGACAATAATGGAAAAATATTAATTTCATTATTAAAAGAAAAAAAGATAAGTACAACCTTAATATTTAAAAAAAATGATCAGACAACCACAAAAATTAGAAGTATTGCATCAAATCAACAATTGATTAGGCAAGACTATGACTGTCAAAA
>JAHEAL010000009.1 GCA_024642775.1 Nitrosomonadales bacterium | reverse complement strand
GAATTAGTGGTGGTGATGGAGAGACTTGAACTCTCGACCTCAGGATTATGAATCCTGCGCTCTAACCAGCTGAGCTACATCACCAAAAGACCATGCATTATATTTTTTTCGACTAATAAAGTAAAGCTTAGACGTTAAATTTAAAATGAATTACATCGCCATCTTTAACAATATATTCCTTACCTTCTAGTCTTTGTTTTCCAGCTTCTTTTGATTTTAATTCACCTTTAAAGTTAATGTAGTCATCATAAGAGATGACCTCAGCTTTAATAAAACCTCGTTGAAAGTCAGTATGAATCACCCCTGCTGCTTGAGGAGCAGAAAACCCTTTTTTAATAGTCCAAGCTCGAACTTCTTTAACTCCAGCTGTGAAATACGTTTGCAAAGTCAATAAAGAGTAGGTTTCACGAATAATGATATTCAAACCAGGCTCAGCAACATTTAATTCATTTAGAAAGAGCTCTTTTTCATCATCAGTTAGGTCACTTATTTCTGATTCAATCTTTGCGCATATAGGAATGCATTTTGAATTTTGATCAGTTGCGTACTTTATGACTTTGTCGAGGAATGGATTATTCGTAAATCCAGTTTCATTTACGTTTGCAACAAACATAACAGGTTTTTGAGTAATTAAACATAATGGTTGGATGATTTTGATATCATCGTCACTTAGGGAGATATTTTTTATTAGATTTCCCTTGTCGAGTTCATTTTGAATTGTCTCAAATAAACTTAATTTTTTTATTGCATCTTTATCACCAGACTTCGCCTTTTTTCGCTCTTTTTCAATTGCCTTGGACACGGTTTCAAGATCGGCAAGTATCAATTCAGTATTGATGGTCTCAATATCACTTATTGGATCAATTTTACCTTCAACATGAACAATATTGTCATCCTCAAAGCATCGAACAACATGAAGGATGGCATTGGTTTCTCTGATATTTGCCAGGAACTTATTTCCTAGGCCTTCACCCTTTGAAGCGCCGGCTACAAGACCAGCAATATCAACAAATTCAACAATTGCAGGTTGAATTTTTTCAGGGTTAACTATTTTTGCTAACTCATTGATTCTTTGATCAGGGACTTCAACAATTCCTGAATTCGGCTCAATAGTACAAAATGGATAATTTTCAGCATCGATACCAGATTTGGTGATGGCATTAAATAAGGTTGATTTTCCAACGTTAGGAAGTCCGACAATACCGCATTTCATTTTTTAGTCCTTTGTGTGTAAATTAAGCATGGCTTTTTCATAACTGCCATTGATAAGGTGGGATAAAATTTGATATCCCTTAATAATTGAGTCATTTATTTCTGTCTCTTCTATTTTTGTTGGGCGCTTTAAGACATAACTTTTCACAAGATTTTTATCTCCTGGATGACCAATACCAATTCTTAGCCTCCAGAAATTGTTTGTACCTATTGAATTTATGATGCTTTTTAGACCATTGTGACCCCCATGTCCGCCTCCATTTTTTAATCTTATGTCTCCTGGCGCAAGATCAAGTTCATCATGAATAATCAGCATTTCTTCTGGGTTTATCTTATAAAAGTTAATTACTTTAGCAACAGATAGCCCTGAGTTATTCATAAAAGTTAGAGGATTGAGCAAATGGATATTTTCAGTTTCGGGAATTTTTTTATACAAACCAGAGAATTTTGTACTGGGCTCGAGATTTTGTTTTAAGTTCTCTGCAATTAAATTGTTAAACCAAAATCCAACATTATGTCGAGTGAGGACATATTCTTCACCAGGATTGCCTAAGCCAACAAATAACTTTATTCCACTCATATAAACAAAAACACCCTTTTTTCAAAGGGTGTAATTTTTGAATTTGCAGCGATCTCTTGCTTAGCCTTCTTGAGACTCATCACCACTATTTTCTTCAGAACTACCTTCTTTTTCAGCACCTGTGGTTTCTTCGCCTTCTTCATTAGCGGCCGCTACTGGCTCTTCAACAGCTTGTACTTTTGGTTTAACTATTGAGGTAATGGCTGCATCATTGTCATGAGTAAGAGCTGTTAACTCTACACCTTCAGGAACCTTTATTTCAGATAAGTGAATTGAGTGACCTAATTCAAGGTTTTCAAGGTCAACTTCAATAAATTGTGGCAAGTCTTTCGGTAGGCATGAGATATCAACTTCAGTCATGATGTGAGATACCACACCACCTTCTAATTTAACACCTTTTGCAATATCTTCATTTAAGAAGTGGAATGGAACATTGACGTGTATTTTTTCATTTGCATTAATACGCTGAAAGTCAATGTGTAAAATAGTCCCTTTAACAGGTTCGAGTTGATAGTCTCTTAAGAGAACCGATTCTTTTGTCCCGTCTGTTGTCAATTCGAGGATTGATGCATGGAAAGCTTCTTTGCTAAATTGCTGGTGAAGAATTTTGCTATCCAAAACTAACGATATAGGGTCTTTATGATTTCCATAAAGAATTCCAGGTATTTTTCCATTTCTACGAAGACGGCGGCTCGCACCCGTACCTTTCGTGTCTCTTTTTTCTGCTGCTACACTTATTTTCATAAATTTACTCCAAATAAATAAACAAATTCGCGACCAAATTTGTCATTAAAATTAATCAATAAACAATGAGCTTACTGAATCTTCATGGCTAATTCGTTTTATAGTTTCTGCCAATAAACTTGCTACTGATATCTGTCTGATTTTTTTACAATTCATAGAATTCTCAGAGAGCGTAATTGTATCAGTTACTACAATTTCATCAAGCTCTGAGTTACTAATATTTTCTACTGCATTGCCAGAGAGGATAGGGTGGGTAATAAAAGCCTTTACCTCAAGCGCTCCTTTACTTTTCAGGGCTTTTGCAGCCTTGGTTAATGTATCTGCAGTATCAACGATATCATCAACAATAACGCATGATCTGCCCTCAACATCTCCAATAATATTCATTACTTCTGATACATTTGGCTTAGGTCTTCTTTTATCAATGATAGCTAGATCAGAACCTAGAATTTTTGACCACGCTCGAGCTCTAACTACACCGCCAACATCTGGCGACACAATCACAAGATTATCGGGTTTATTACCTGATAAATCATTTAAGAGAACAGGAGTTGCGTAAATATTATCTACAGGGATATCAAAAAAACCTTGTATTTGATCTGAATGAAGATCCATTGTAAGGAGCCTATCAACACCAATACTTGAAAGCATATTTGCTACTACCTTGGCTGTAATGGCAACCCTTGCCGACCTAGGTCTACGATCTTGTCTTGAATATCCGAGATATGGGATGGCAGCCGTAATTCTTGCTGCAGAAGATCTTCTGAGAGCATCAACCATTACCATTATTTCCATTAAGTGATCATTTGTCGGAGCGCTTGTGGATTGAAGTATAAAAACATCCTTGCCCCGAACATTTTCAAGAAGTTCGACCATTGTTTCGCCATCACTAAACTTTCCAACTGTAGCTTTACCAAGTTTGATATTTAAATGATCGGTGACTTTTTTTGCAAGGGTTGGATTAGCATTCCCAGTGAAGACCATCAAGCTGTGGTTATCCAAAATATTCCCTCCATAAAATGGCAGGGGAGGAAGGATTCGAACCTTCGCATGCAGGGATCAAAACCCTGTGCCTTAACCAGCTTGGCGACTCCCCTATATTGATCGGTTATATGCCTTATTATGATTTAGCGTACTTACAAAATAATAATCCACATTAGATGGCATATTCTTAATTATTTCATCATTTTGATGATCATCATTTAGAATCAAAAAACAACAAGAACCGGTACCCGTAATTCTTGCATTCCCATATTGATTCAAATAACTGTAAAGTTGCTTTATTTTATCGTTATGTAACAAAACATAAGGCTCTAAATCATTACCTTGAGTATGAATAAGTTGTTCATAATTACAAGGAGCCGTAATTTTCAACTCTTTTGATTTATTTGTCAATTTAAAAGCACTGAAAATTTGCTTAGTTGAGATATTTGTCTGTGGATAGCATAAAAGTATTTGTAATGGAGTTATGTTAACTTTCGTTATTTTCTCACCTACCCCCTCAACAAAGGCTGATGAATTATGAATAAAAAAGGGGACATCAGCCCCAATTTTTAGGCCAATATCAGCTAATTCATTGAAACTTAATCCAAGTTTACATAATTGATTAATAGCAATTAAGGTAGTTGCAGCATTAGAGCTCCCTCCACCCAGCCCTCCTCCTTGGGGGATGTTTTTTTTTACTTTGATCGAGATAGATAGATGCCCAGGTAATATTTGTTGGCAAGCTTTGTAAATCAAATCATCTTGTTCTCTACAGCCAGATAAAGGATTATCAACTTTTATTTCTTGTGTTTCATTTTTTGACTCACGGATTTCAACAAAAATCTCATCATTTAGATCAATAAATGTGAAGAGACTTTGGATATTGTGATACCCATCTGGCCTTTTGTTGATAACTTTTAAAAATAAATTTACTTTTGCCGGCGAAAAAAATTTTGTAAAGTCGCTGTGGTTTTTAATAATCATTTATTTAATAAAAACCGATAGGTCAAAATTCTTTTTTACAATTCTTATGTTTTTTGGCTGATACACATCAATTGCCGTTGTTTTAAATTCATTTATCTTAATGGAGCAGCAATCAATTTTGATTGAAATGGGCTCATTATTTATAAATTGTGTCTGAATAATTTTTTTGAGCTGAATTATGGAATCATCTTTTAAAATCGATCTCAAAACCTCATGTTGATCTTTGTTGTCTAATACCACTTTATTATCTTTAATGGATATGTTCGTTATTACTTGATTTAAGGGGGATAGTAAAATAAATTGAAATCTATCTTTATTTTTTAGTAATTTGAAAGTACCTGAGTAACCTTTTTGATCGACAAAGGCCTTGAATTTTCCTTCAACACCTTCAGTTGTTTCATTAGTATGTGTTTTAATAAAATCTTCATAGCCAATATCGGTCAACACTATATTTGGCGGGATATTTGTTAGCTGACATGCATTTACAAACAGACATAGCAGAATAAATATACTCTTAAAATTATTGGGTAAATCGGCTGTTAGTTTCAATAAGTACTGCATTTTCTGGAAATTTTTCTAGATAAGTCTGCCAAATTGATTGAGCTTCAAGTTTTTTCCCCTGCTTCCATAATACCTCACCAAGGTGAGCTGCGATTTCCGGGTCTTCTTGGATAGCAAAGGCCTTGTTGATAAATTCATAGGCAATATCATAGTTACCTAGCTTAAAGTGAACCCATCCCATACTGTCCATAATATAATGATTTTGAGGTTCAATTGATAACGCAATTTCAATATACCTTTTGGCATCATCTAATTTTACATTACGGTCAGCATATGAATAGCCGAGAGCATTGTAGGCTGTAGCGTATCCAGGTTTTAATGATATAGCTTTTTTTAGATTTTCTTCCATCGCATCGTAATCATTACTTTTCTCATAAAGCAGACCGTAGTCAAAGAAAAATTCAGCGGAGTCAGAGAAGTTTGATTCCTCATCAGCCATCAAATCAATGGCCTCTGGGTATCTATTATCATTATATAAGAAAGAAGTTTTAAGCTGAAGCAATTTTAATTTCTCTTGACGGTCAAGGGATTTAAACTGGTCAAGGTAAGCGATTGCTGAATCTGTACCTTCGGACATCTGAATTGTTTGCGCACCAAAAATTCTTGATTCAACAAACATCGGCCCAGTACTAATTTTATCTACCCAAACAAAAGTATTTTTTAAATCATTTCTTAGGGCATAAATTTTTGCTAGATACATGTATACCTGATCGGGATTTGGATATTTGCGATCCAGACTTTGTAAAAAGAATTTTTCAGCGATTTTGTCATCCCCTGTTTCCAGGGCTAGTAATGCAACTGTAAAACTTAATTCAGAGGATGCTAATGGACTGTTAACTAATTTTTGAAAATGTATTTTTGCCTCGTCATAATTTTCGGTTTGTACGAGTAATTTGGCTAATTCAAGCCTAACACTGTTTGATTTTGGATTTTTTTTAATGAATTTTTCATATTCAATGATAGCTTTAAATGGGTCATCTTGAGATGCTATCGCACCTTTAAATAATACATTAGTCTCCCAATTAGGTTTGAGTTTATCAATTATATTTAGCTCTCGGTCGCGAACAGTAAAATCACCAGCCATATGAGCAGTGTGAGCTACTGCAAAATGTGCTTCAGGCATGTTTGGATAGGGTTTTGCAATCTCAATAATAAACCTTAAAGCGTTTGTTTTATTCTCCACTCGGGTTAGGGTGTTATTCAGATAAAGAAAACCCTCTCCTTTAGATTCGTCACTCTCTAAAATCCGTTTAACTATCGGTCGAGCTTTCGCTAGATTACCGCTAGCAATATACATTTCTGCTAGTACTCTTTGTGCGTCAGGTGATTTTGGGTCAAGCTTACTCCAAACGTCTGCAGCATCAAGTGCTAACCTGCCGTTTCGAACCATACTGCCCAGCCTTGCTGCATTCTGAGCAAACTGTTCATTTTTTGTCAACTTAGCTAGATCTAGATATAAATGACCTCCAGCATTTAGATCATTTCTCTGGATGGCAATTTCTGCTAACAAAAATTTGTAAACAAATTCAGCATTTGCTTCATTGATAACTGCTGGAAGATTTGCGTCAAATGGTTGATCTTGTTCCTCAGCAAATAGGCTTAATGAGCTCAGTAAAGTGAATGTAAAAAAGATAAATGCAGATTTATTCATAATTATTCCAGTTTAGTTTAATCAAACGTTGCAATCAATACAAATGACATGAGAAATAGAATATAATTCAGCATAATTTAAAAATTTAAAACTTTTGCTAGTATTTCATTGTCATTCTATTAGCAAAATAAACTCGAAGAATTAAATATGGTAAAAACACTTAAAGCAAATGGTCTTTCTCGATTATTTGGGCCTAACGTAGCTGTCAATGATATTTCATTTGATCTATCAAAAGGAGAGGTGCTTGGTTTTCTTGGGCCTAACGGCGCAGGCAAATCAACTACGATGAGAATGTTAACTGGAAATCTTGCACCTTCGAAAGGTACCGTCGAGATTTGTGGAATCAATATTGTAGAGGAACCTAAAAAGGCCAAAGAAAACATTGGATATCTCCCAGAAATGAGACCGTTATATAAGGAATTTAAAGTTAACGAATTTCTTAAAATAGCCGCTAAGTTACATAATGTTCCATCGAGTAAAGTAAACGAGTCAATAAACGTTGCTATGGAAAAATGTGGGTTAACTCATATGAGCAATCGACTTATTGAAAATTTATCCAATGGATATCAACAGCGTGTAGGAATTGCTCAAGCCATAATCCACAATCCAGAGATTGTTATTTTAGATGAACCCACTGTTGGCTTGGACCCAATTCAAATAAGAGAAATTAGAAAGTTGATTAAGGAGATTGGTAAAGAACACAGTGTGATTTTATCCACACATATTTTACCAGAGGTTGAAATTGTCTGTGATCGTGTTCAAATTATTGATAAGGGTAATTTGGTTTTTCATGGCTCAATTGAAGACTTAAAACAACAAAGACGAGGAAACAAGCTTTTAGTTGGCTTGAAAAAAGTTCCAACATTAAAAAAACTTCAATCTTTATTTGACATAGTAAAGATCGAAAAAAGTGAAGATGCACTTCATGTAATTCAATTTAAAACAAATGACATAGATGTTGAAAAATTCATCACAACAAGCATAAAGGAAAAGTGGGGTCTTTATCAAATATCCCCTCACATCACAAGCCTTGAGGATACATTTGTACAATTAACTAACACGTAAATAATTATGATTATTAATATTGCTTTAAAAGAAATCAAAAGTTTTTTTGTTACCCCAATGGGATGGATAATATTGGCACTAATAACTGCCGCATTCGGGTGGAACTATTTTATAGGTGTAAACAATTATTTTGAAGTTATGTCTGGCGCAATTCGACCTGCAGAGAGAGTAGGGGTCACGATTTATGTAGGACAAACAGTTTATGGATCAGCATCCTTCTTAATGTTATTTGCTGTACCTTTGCTATCAATGCGATTGATTAGTGAAGAGAGGAGACAGCAGACACTCCCTTTTCTCTTTTCAGCTCCCATATCAATTGTAGAAATTGTTCTTGGTAAGTTTTTTGGTTTATTTATTTTTTTGAGTATCATGGTTTTATATATCCTAATCATGCTTTCTACTCTTAATATTTGGGCTGATATAGACTTTGGATATTTGGTTTCGAATACCTTTGGGCTTTTTTTGTTGGTTGGAAGTTTTGCTGCGATTGGAATTTATTTTTCTAGCCTAACAAGTCAGCCGATAATTGCAGCTCTGTTGAGTTTTATATTTGCTGTGACTTTATTTATCTTAGAGAGATACTTTGCAAGTCAGCCAAATCACTGGTTCTCCTACATATCTCTGATGAAACATTTTCAGACTTTCTCGAGAGGTGTAATAAGTAGTAAAGATATAATATTTTTTATCCTTTTTATTTCCACCTTCTTAGTTTTAACAATTCGAAGACTTGATGCTGATAGATTGCGTGGATAATTAATATGAAAACTAACCTTAAAATTAAACTACAACTACTCTTACAAAATTGGTTTTTTGTTATTTTGTTTATTATTCTTATTTTTCTTCTGGGCTTTTTATCTAATAAATTTGAATTTTCTCAAGATATTACTCAAGCAAATAGAAATACTTTGACCAAGGGAAGCGTTGCGGTTCTCAATGAAATGTCTGGACCAATTAACTTAACTGTCTTTGCTACTAAAGACGATGTGAATAAAGGGGACAAATTCAGACAAGGGATTATTAATTTTATCGCTAGGTATCAGAGAGCTAAAGAAGACATTAACATAAAATTCATTAGTCCCATTGAAGAACCAAAACTGGCTCAAGATATGGGCATTCGTGTTGACGGAGAAGTGGTTGTTGAGTACAACAAGAGATCAGAACATATTACTCCACCGTTTGCAGAACAGGACCTGACTAACTTATTAGTAAGATTAACGAGAACAAATGAAAAACCAATAATGTATCTTGATGGCCATGGTGAAAAAAATCTAATTGGATTAAAAAATTCAGATTTGGGTGAATTTGGTAAGCAGTTAGAAAACAAAGGTTTTAAGTTTTCAAATCCAGATATAACAGTTCTTCCAGAGGTGCCTAAAGAGGGATCAATGTTAGTTATTGCTAGCCCAAAAAAGAAAGTTTCTCAAGTTGAATCTGAAAAGATACTAAATTACTTAAATTCTGGTGGAAATTTGTTATGGCTGCTTGATGACAGCGATTTAAAAGGATTGGATAAAGTGGCTGAGTATTTAGGACTGACGGTATCTAAAGGAAAAGTTTATGATCCTAGTGGATTACAATATGGGTCTACACCTGGGCTGACCTTTGCTCTTCGATATGGAGATCATCCAATTACAAAAAATTTCATGTTGAGGACACTTTTTTCAAATCCAAAAGAAGTATTGGCTTATGGGACATACGAGAATGGTTGGGAAGTTACAGATTTGATTGATGTTGCTGCTGGGGGATGGCTAGAAATTGGTAATGAGAAAGAGCCCAAATTTGATGATGAAAAAGATAAAGCTGGTCCAATTAATGTAGCTGTTGCTTTAAAGAGAGAGTATGGTGAAATAGGTCAGAGAGTAGTAGTTATTGGAAACTCAGAATTTATTTCTAATGCTTTCATTACCACAGGCGGGAATCTGGACCTTGGTGTGAATGTCGTGAATTGGTTAAGTGGGGATGACAAACTAATTAATATACAACCTATGCCACTTAAAGATGTTAATGTGACTATTCCAGAAACTCGCACATCATTTGTTATCGCTTGGACAATTTTTCATAGCTTTCAGTTCTTTATTCCAGTTGGTTTATTTATTGGAGGAATATGGTTGTGGTTGAGACGTCGAAAAGTATAGAATAAGATTATGCAAAAGAGATGGAAGTCTATATTAATATTAATTTTGTTTATTGCTCCACTGGCAATATTGTCACTTTTGTTTATAGACGAAGAAATTGAAGATAACGCATTTGAGGTGTCAAATTTAAAACTTTCAGAATTTGATGAAATCTTCATTGATTTTCCATCAAAAGCAGCGACCTCTTTTAAGAAAATTAATGGCTTTTGGTATCAAACAAAACCATATCAAACCAGGGCTGACCAAACGATTGTTTATCGTATTTTGTCTATTTTAGCTGCTAAATCAAAAGAAAAGCTTGACTCTATGAAGTTAGAGAAATACGGTCTGGACAAGCCAAAGCTTAAAATGACCTTTTCAAATAATAACGAAAAAAAAGTTTTTTCCTTCGGTACTTATAATCCGGTAACTGAGCAGCAATATGTTTTGTTCGATAATAATGTTTTTATTCTGGATGGTATTTTTTCCGAAATGGCTGAATATTCTCCAGTGGAGTTGATTGATAAAAGACCGCTTGCTCCTTTTGAGAAAGTTATGAAATTTGATTACTCAAGACTTGAGCAGTGGCAAGAAAATTTTTTAAGAATAGATGTGAGTGAGGATGGAAAAGCTAAGGCGGTTGGTCAAAAAATTGAATATGACGAGGATCAGTTAAATACATGGCTTACCGATACTTGGTTTAAAGTTTTGGCCACTTCAGTAGAGCCTTATAAGCTTGATGCCAGGGTGGGATATAAAAGTTTTGATCTTTATTTGGATGATAAAGCAAAGATAACTTTCTATCGTATTCAAGAGTCTCCTGAATTACTTTTATTTAGAAAAGATGAGGGGCTACTTTATCATTTTCCTCAAGATATTGGCTTTACGATGCTTAATCCAAGCGTTTCCCGCCTAGAGTAATAAATGCCAGAACTACCTGAAGTTCAGACCACTGTCTCAGGCCTTCTAAGATTAACAGGCTGTAAAATAAAAAAAACTCTTGTTTATAATAGGTCACTTAGGTGGCCAATAATTAAGAATATTGAAACATGTCTTGAAAATCAAACGATAATCAATATTTCCAGAAGAGCAAAGTATATCATTGTACAATTGGATGTTTTTCATTTAGTTATCCACTTAGGTATGACGGGTAAATTTACTTTTTCCGAAAAAAATATCCCCTTAAAAAAACATGATCATGTTGAATTTTTTTTTGAAGGTACTGATGAAATTCTAAGATACAACGATCCAAGAAGGTTTGGTTCAATACACTTGTTAAAAAAACAGGATAGCCTGGATGATTTCTTTTTATTTAAAAAATTAGGTCCTGAGCCTCTGAGCGAAGAATTTAATCACGAATATTTGTATAATAAAGCCAAATCCCATAAGCAATCGGTTAAAGCCTTCGTCATGAATAGTAGTGTAGTGGTAGGTGTTGGCAACATTTATGCTAGTGAAGCACTGTTTATGTCGAAAATATTACCGAGTAAGGCTGCGAATCAATTATCAAAAAAGAAAATGATTACGCTGGTGGATTGCATAAAAAAAGTTTTAGAGTTAGCTATTGAAAAAGGGGGTTCATCAATAAATGATTATTTTAATACAAACGGTCAATCAGGATATTTTCAGATAGAACTTTCGGTCTATGGGCGAGAAAATCTCCCATGTAATATTTGCAAAACTTTGATAAAAAAAATTACTATAGGTCAGCGTTCAAGTTTTTTCTGCTCGGTTTGTCAGAGATAAGTAGTCAGAGATTAGAGATACTACAACCATGGATAGCATGCTAATCAATAGTCCATATAGCTGAGGTGGAACAAGCATAGCTTCCCCATACAGTAATTCAAGTGAAACCCAAGAACCTATCCCGAAAACAATCGAAGCTAATGCGCCGTAATGATTTGCTTTTTTCCAGAAAATCCCAAAGAACAATGGGGTAAATGCTCCTGCTAAGGTAACTTTGTAGGCAGACTCTACCATACCAAAAATCGATAAATTTGATGATAGGGCATAAAAAAGGACAATGATGGAAAAAATTATTAAACAAATACGCATAATTTTTAAAAATTCTTGGTCAGTCATTTTTGGTCGTAAAGGGCGAATCACATTTTCTGCAAAGGTTACTGATGGAGCGAGTAAGGTTGCTGAAGAGCAACTCATTATTGCTGATAAAACAGCACCAAAAAATATTACTTGTGCGAAAGGATGGGTGTATTCCAAGATAAATCTTGGTAGTACTAACTGAGAATCAAAATTAATAACCGTTTGGAAATAGTCTGGATCGATTAGCGTTGCTGAATAAGCAATAAAAATTGGAACAAAGGTAAAAACAAAATATATTGATGCTCCAAATAATGACCCCCAGAAAGCAATTTTAGCTGTATTGGCAGATGTAATTCTTTGAAACACATCTTGCTGAGGAATGGAGCCAAGCATCAGAGTTATCCAAACTCCAAAGAATGATATCCAGGAATATATATCTCCTTTTGGCCAGAAGTCTAGCTTGTGATTGATATATGCATGATTTATTACATGCTTAACTCCACCAGTAAGATCAGAGACGGTGTAAGCAATAAATAAAAGCCCTGTTATAACAACAACCATTTGGATAAAATCCAGAATTGCAACAGAAAGCATTCCACCCAGGGAGGTATAAGAAACGACCACAATGGTTCCTAAAATCATTCCCATTTCGGGAGATATTTGGCCATCACTTAATACGTTGATAATTAGTCCAAGCGCCTTAATTTGAGCTGCCACCCAGCCTAGGTAAGAAATAAGAATGGCTAAAGATGTGAGTACTTCAATTTTTCGATCATATCTTTGACGATAGAAGTCACCTAAGGTAATTAAGTTTAATTTGTATAAATATTTAGAAAAAACATAACCAGCGATTATAAGACACATGCTGGCTCCAAAAGGATCAGCTACAATCCCATGTAAACCCTCTTTTACAAAGGTTGAAGATACCCCAAAAATAGCTTCTGCACCAAACCATGTTGCAAAGACGGTTGCAATTACAACGGGCAATGGTAAATGCCTGCCTGCAATTGCAAAATCACGCGCATTTTTAACTTTAGTAGAAACATAAAAGCCAATTAATACTGATATGGCTAGATAAATACAAACGAAAATTGAGAGCATAAATTACTAAAACTGATGAATTAATTTTACAAAATAATAAATAAAATTTGGCACGCTAGCAACAAAAAAATCAAAATTATAAGCAGCTTCAAGTAGTAATTTTTTCTTTTTATTAGTTTAAAATTTAATTTATTTTCATAAATGGAATTTGTCAGACTTATATTCTTCTCTTTCAACTTAACATAGTCGGGTAAATTTTCTAATATTCTCATCCATTTTGGAATATCGTTTTTTATTGATTTAAGTATTTTTTTTACTCCTAATTGTTCCTTAAGCCATTTTTCTAGAAAAGGATGTGCTGTTTTCCAAAGATCAAGATCTGGATTCAACTCTCTTCCTAGGCCCTCAACATTTAGCAAAGTTTTTTGCAGCATTGTTAGCTGAGGTTGTATTTCCATTTTAAATTGACGTGATGTTTGAAAAAGTCTTATGAGTAATTTGCCAAATGAAATTTCTTTAAGTGGTTTATTGAAAATAGGCTCACAAACCGATCTAATGGCATTTTCAAATTCATCAACTGAAGTATTTTGTGGAACCCAGTTTGAATCCAAATGTGCTTGGGCAACACCTCGATAGTCTCTGTTAAAGAAGCATACAAAGTTTTTAGCTAAATAATATTTATCTTCATCACTTAGAGTGCCCATGATTCCAAAGTCCAATGCTATGTATCTTCCATCTTTTGCTACCTGAATATTTCCCGGATGCATATCAGCATGAAAGAATCCATCTCGAAAAACTTGCGTAAAAAATATCTTAACGCCATTTTCAGAAAGAGATTTTAAATTAATATTATTTTTTCTTAATTCTTCTATATGGGATATGGGTATTCCATCCATTGCCTCCATAACCATAATTTTTGGATGACAATAGTCCCAAAAGATTTCTGGAACTAATAATAATTTTTTATCCTTAAAATTTTCCGCAAGATGAGAGCAATGTCCAGCTTCTAAAAGAAGATTTAACTCTGACCGAGTGTGCTTCTCGAATTCATTTACAACTTCTACAGGCTTTATCCTTTTGCCATCAGTCCATAATAATGTGAGCAATTTTGCAACCCAGGTAAGTAATGTAATATTGCTTTTTACTTGCTTCTCGATATTTGGTCGTAATATTTTAATTGCTATTTTGGATTTATCATTGAGTTCACCAAGGTATACTTGTGCAACCGAAGCGCTTGCAATTGGAGTTTTATCAATTTTTTTAAAAATCTTATGATATCCGTCAGGATACGCTTCATTTAATATGACCTCGGTTTCTTCAAATGAGAATGGTGGAACTTTATCTTGGAGTTTTGAGAGTTCATTGGCTATATCCTTCGGAAGCAAGTCTCTTCTTGTTGATAGCATTTGACCAAACTTTACAAAGATTGGTCCAGCCGACTCTAACGCTAGCCTTAAATTTACTGCTCTATTATTATCTTGAAAAATTCTAAATGGAAAAAGTAGGACAGAAAAAATCCTAATTAATTTATTGTTAAAAAATAGATCAAGCTGAAAATAAAGGGCAATAAAGATAAATCTTAGAAACTTAAAAAAAACCATTATTTTAATCCTTTAAATTTTCTTTTCAGTTGTTCAAATTCTATGGATAGTGAATCCACTTCCTTGTTAAACTTATCTACTTGATAATTTTTTGCCAGTAATTTATTTTCTTCTTGGTAATACTCAATGGTTGTTTCAAGTGTATTTTTTACTTTATATTTTATTTCTTTAAACAAACTTTTTGATACTTGCATTACTAATCCTGCCGCTTCTTCTCCAATTATTTCAGACAGATCTAGACCGATATTCCAATTTATTTTTTTAACACATTCATTAAAAATTTTAGCTAATTTAACATCGCCAGATATTTCAATATTTTTGGGATCTTGTTTTAAGATAATGTCTTGAATCGATTCTTTTGGGATTGAGATTGTTAAGTCGGTATGATCAGAGCCTTCTTCAATTAAAGATAAAAGACCTTGATCATTAACTATCAAATTAAATGTAATTTTATCCGCAAATTTTAATGTAATCCGTTTACCTGAATATTGAAATAAATCTTGAACCATCCAATCATTTTGTGACAGGATATGGTTAAAAAATTGATTTATTTTTTTTTTCATTAAATTTTATATCCAGAATGTATGGCAACGATGCCACCAGTTAAGTTTTTGTATGAACAATTCTCAAACTTTTCATCTTCAAGCATTTTTAATAATTTTTCTTGCTCTGGGTGCATTCTGATTGACTCTGCAAGGTATTGATAGCTATTGCTATCGTTAGCTACTATTTGACCTATCTTTGGGATTATATTGAATGAAAAAAAATCATAAACTTTTTTTATGCTTGAGTGCACTTTTGAAAACTCTAAAATAACTATCTTTCCACCGGGTTTGAGACAGCGATAAATTTCGTTTAGCACTTTATTTTTGTGTGTCATATTTCTCAGACCAAAACTGATGGTAACAATATCAAAATAATTATTTGAGAATGGAATATTTTCAGCATTAATTGTCACGGATGGGATAAGAAGACCTCTGTCGATTATTTTTTTCTTTCCTTCTTTTAGCATTTCTTCGTTTATATCGCTATGAATAATTTGGACATTTTTATTTTTTTCTTTAAAAAGTATTGAAAGATCACCAGAACCTCCGGCTAAATCAAGTATTTTCTCATTCCCCCTTAAGGGATTATCTAGAAGAAGAAATTTTTTCCAAATCCGATGAAGGCCAAAAGACATTAAGTCATTCATGAGGTCATAGTTTTTAGCTACAGAGTCGAAAACTCCCTTGACCAGTTGTTGTTTTTTATCTGAATCAATCTGTTTGAAACCGAAATCCGTTTTACTTTTTGTCATGTTCCTGCATTAACTTTAATTGATAGTCTTGCCATAAAATATCATAGTTTTTTGCTAAATCATAAAGATATGTCCATGTGTATAAACCGGTATCATGACCATCATCAAATATTAGCTTAATTGCATAGTTTCCAACGGGTTCGATATTTGTGATTGCAACATTTTCTTTTCCAACCTGAAGAATTGCTTCAGATGGATGGTGGCCTTGAACTTCAGCTGAGGGAGAGTAGACTCTTAAAAACTCTGCTGAGAGCATGCATTCTGTTGAGTTATCAAAAACTATTTTTAATAAATTAGATTTTTTTTGATAGTTAATCTCTATGGGTGTAGGGGTACTCAAAAATTAATTAATTAGAGATTTTAGTTTTTTTAGAGCATTTTGCTCAATTTGACGAATTCTTTCTGCTGAAACATTAAGTTCTTTAGATAAGTCATGCAGAGTTTTTGTATTTTTTTCTGAAAGCCACCGAGATTGAAGTATATATTTACTTCTATCATCGAGAGAATCGAGAGCTGAGGAAAGTGCGTCGAGCTTATTCCTTTCTGTTTCGTCTTGAATTAGTTGCAATGCAGGGTCAGCATTTTCATCTTTGAGGTATGAAATAGGGCGAAAATTATCTTCTTCATTTTCATTATCTTGATAATCTAAAGCGATTTCATTCCCATTGAATCGATATTCCATTTCTCTGACATCAGACTCTTTAACATTTAATTCTTTAGCTATCTCTGTTATCTCATTTGGTTTTAAAGGCTGTAAAGTTTTTTTCATACTTCTTAAATTGAAGAAAAGTTTACGTTGAGCTTTGGTGGTTGCTGTTTTGACTAAACGCCAATTTTTAACCACAAATTCTTGAATTTCTGCTTTAATCCAATACATGGCGAAGGATACCAGTCTGACACCGCGATTTGGATCAAATCGTTTGACGGCTTTCATTAATCCGATATTTCCTTCCTGAACTAAATCGGATTGTTGTAAACCATACCCAGAGTAAGATCTCGCTATCTTAATAACGAGTCTTAAGTGAGACATAATCAGCTTTTTGGCAGCGTTCAAATCATTATCTTGATAAAGCTTGGTAGCCAATTCCATTTCCTCTTGTTCAGTAAGCAATGGGATGGCCTGAACTTGTTGTTGATATAAGTCAAAACTTTCTAATGAAGGATTTAAAGGAATTGATAAGGCGTTCATATGTATCCTGTTAATTTAAAATTAGCACTCTAATACTCTGAGTGCTAATTTTAGTAAAAAGTTCACGAAAAATCAATGATTCAAGCATTATTTTTGATTTTATTCAGGGAGCGTGTACTAGCAAAAAAGGATGACAACCAGCCAATGGCGACACATATCATTATT
>JAHEAL010000036.1 GCA_024642775.1 Nitrosomonadales bacterium | reverse complement strand
TTGAAACATCCAACATGATCAAGTTCAGCGCTTTTAATAAAATTAATTAAATCTTCGAAATCTTTATCTGTCTCTCCAGGAAACCCAACAATAAAAGTACTCCGTAAAGCAAGAAATGGATTTATTGCTCTCCATTCATGGATACGTTTTAAATTATCCTCAGAATCAGCTGGACGCTTCATAAGCTTAAGGATTCTTGAACTTGCATGCTGAAATGGAACATCTAAATAAGGCAATACTGTCTCCTCATCCATCAGCTCAATTAGTGAATCAACATGAGGATACGGATAAATATAATGAAAACGAACCCATATACCTAAATTTTTTAATTCTTTAGCTAGATGATACAGATCGCCTTTTATGGGCTTACCGTTCCAAAAGCTTTGTTTGAATTTAAGGTCTACTCCGTAAGCGCTTGTGTCTTGAGAAATGATGATGATTTCAGTAACTCCACTTTCCACCAAATGTTTAGCCTCATCCAGAATATCTCCAATATTTCGACTCAATAAGCGCCCTCTCATAGAGGGAATAATACAAAATGAGCATTTGTGGTTACACCCTTCTGAAATTTTTATATATGCATAATGAGGCGGGGTAAGTCTTAAACCAGATTTAGGTATTAAATCTAAAAAATCATCATGAGGCTTTGGTGCAACTCTGTTAATTGCAGCGACAACTTCTTTATCAGACTCTGAGCCGGTTATAGCAATTAAATTTTTAAAGCGAGACTCAATGATCTCTCTTTTTTCGCCTAAACAACCCGTGACGATAACATTTCCATTTTGCTTTAATGCCTCATCAATTGTATTTAAAGACTCATCAATTGCCGAGTCAATAAATCCACAAGTATTAACAACAACCACATCTGAGTCATTGTAAGAATTAGTTATGTCATAACCTTGTGTTCGTACGCGTGACATTATTTTTTCTGTGTCTGAGCCAGCTTTTGGGCAACCAAGAGATATAAATCCAATTTTAGGAGTTTTTAATTTAGTCATTTATTAATGGATCATTGAGTGAAGAAGATAGATTGTCATCACACCCATTAAGATTGAAATACTTTGCTTTACTGTCTCAAAAATTTCCGTTTTTTTATGCAAACTCGGAATTAAATCAGAAATCGCAACATAAATCATGCTCGATGCTGCTAGTGACAGAATAATAGGGACCAAGAAATTTAAAGCTTCTAATACATGATATGCAACAAATGCTCCAGCCAACATTGATACTCCAGTAATGATGTTCATAAGCATCGTTTTTCTTAAGCTATATCCTGAATGCAACAAAATAGAAAAATTACTTATTTCTTGTGGAATTTCATGAACAATAATAGCTAAGGCTGTAATCAATCCCAAATTAATATCAACAAGAAATGCACTAGCAATTAAAATTCCATCTATTAAATTATGAAAGCAGTCGCCAATAATAAGAATACTGCCCTTCTTTACGTCATTATTTTTAACCGGTGAGTGAGTTTCACAATGAGACCCATGGCAATGTCTCCAAACCAGCAATTTTTCCAGAATAAAAAAAACAAATATACCTATTAACACAATCATGGAAATGAGATGAACATCCGATGACAGATCAATGGCATGTGGAATTATTTCAAGAAATGCTGCTCCCAAAAGGGTACCAACGGCAAAACTAACAAAGTAATCAGCGAAAGAGACCAGCTTTAATTTACTAAAAAAATATGCGAGAAAAAGGCTTAACAATGAACCCAGTGCGCAAATTGTCATAATTAGGATTAATTTCATAGGTGCTAATTATACTTGAAAGAAAAAAAAATTATGATTTAATGCACGCCGCAGATATTAATCTATAAGGTGTTTGATCCCTCCGGTAAGAAAAAAAATATTTATCATCACGGAATGTACAAAAATCTTGAGTAATCGAATTTCCATAAATTAAATCAACACCGTCTTTTATAAGTAAAAATTCAACAACGCCAAACAAATTTACATAAAACTTACTATTTTTGTACTTAAAATATTTAGTCAATCTATTATCCAAAACCATAAAAGCGTCAAAAACATCTCTATCAGTAGTAAAAAAGGACTGGGATATTCCTGGTCCAATCCAGGCTATATAGTCTTTTGAGTTTATTTTTTTTATAGTCTTTTTTAAAATATTTTTAGCAATCCCCCTCCAGCCACAATGAATTGCTGCAACAAACGAACCATTTTTGTCTGATAATAAAATTGGTACGCAATCTGCAGTTCGAACAGCGACAATGACATTTTTTTCTCTTGTAAAAATACTATCCCCCGATAAGTTATGGCAGTTTTTGGATACCTCAACAACTTCCGCAGAATGCGTTTGATGAATCAGATTAAATTTGAAGCCAAAGAATTTAAATAAATATGATGTTGAATTGCTATTGTCGATTAAATTTAAATCTTTTAAAATTTTACTTTTTGTATCCGACTGAAAATAGTTTAATGTTTGGGACAAATTCCAATCTGGTTGAATATGTTTATTCGTCATCAAATTCTATTGGTTGATTAATTTCATAAGATGGTTCTAAAAATAAAACATCCTTGTCGTCAATCAAGTTTCTTTCCGATTCTGTCCTTATGGTAGATAACAAACTTTTCATGTCATCTGGTAGATCTATTGTCCACTTCATTTTTTTCCCACTCTTTGGATGAACCAAACCCAGAGAAATCGCATGTAAAGCCTGTCTATCAAAATCTTTAACAGCTTGTAAAAGTTCCGGGTCGATTTTTCTGGTGGGAATAATTTTTTTCATTCCATATGTTGGATCACCAACTATCGGCGATTGATTGTCAGCCATATGAACACGTATTTGATGTGTTCTCCCGGTTTGGAGTAAGCACCTTATATAAGAATGGAAATTAAATCTTTCGAGAATCTCCATTTTAGTAACAGCCTCTTTTCCATTTACTTTATTAATTGCCATTTTGGTTCTTTGTTTAGGATGCCTTCCAATTGGTTTATTTAGTACTTTATCTTTCCATAACTGTCCCCAGACTATTGCTCTATATTCTCTGTAAACAGACTTAGATTGAAGTTGTTCAACAAGATTATTCTGTGAAGACTCATTTCTTGCTACGACCATAAGCCCAGTTGTATCTTTATCTAACCGATGAACAATACCTCCTCTAGGAAGCGATTCGTTATTTGGATAATGGTATATTAATGCATTTAGCAGGGTTCCATTAAGATTTCCTGAACCGGGATGAACAACTAGTCCTTTTTGCTTGTTAATTACTAATATATCCTCATCTTCGTAAATAATTTCTAAATCGATCTCTTCTGGTTGGTCATTTAAATCCGAACTAGGAGTATCTATAATAGTAACGCTCTCCCCACCTAAAACTTTTACCTTGGAGGATGTTTTTTTGTCATTAATCAAAATAGATTCACCTTTAATTAATGACTGAATTTTTGCACGAGAATACTCAGGAATTAATTCAACAAGAGCATGATCAAGTCTTGACCCAAACGAACTTGCAGGTATGATGAGTTTTTTAATTGAATTAATTTTATCCATGACCAAATATATTACCCTAATTGCACT
>JAHEAL010000026.1 GCA_024642775.1 Nitrosomonadales bacterium | reverse complement strand
AGCTCAGTGGATAGAGCATCCCCCTCCTAAGGGGAGGGTCGCACGTTCGATTCGTGCCGAGGGCGCCATATTCAAACTTAAAAAATTATTCTATAGTCAAAATGAACTGTTCCTAATTTCTTTCGTCTTTACAATTCATTAATACGTAAAAATTAAATTATGGAATGGTTTGCCTCAGGATATGTAACAAATGGAATTTTATTCACCTGGTTTATTATGTGGGCATTTTGTCCATGTTATACAAAACTTTATGATTACTATAGAAACAAGAAAAATAAACATTAATATCAGGAATCAATATGGAAGATAAGCGTTGTTGCGGCAGGGGTTCTTGCATAATTAATCAAGAAGGCATTTGTTGGTGTGGACAAAGATGGGATGGCGAAAAAATGATTTCAGCAAATCCAGATGCCAACACGTCTGAAGATGAGGATAAAAACAAACTATAAGTTGATAAGATTTTTATTTATCTGTTTTATTATCTTCGTATTCTTTTAACTTTTCCTTGTATTCCTCCTCTGAGAGGTTATGCCATCCTATGCATTCACCCGTCGGGCTTCTACCGCAACCGCATTCCATATCGATCTCCTATTAAATGATTAATTTTAAGTATACACATACTTCAGTCGGGAAATAATCCAAAATTCTTAAGTTAAAGGAATTTAATATTGAGTCACTAAATTCGATTAATAGTTTTTACTTATCATAGTAATTATAACAATTAATTATACTTATCTTTTTAATCCTCCTAAGATAAGCATGTCAATAACGAGGAAGTTTTATGAATAAAAAATTAAAAAACAATAATAGCCAGCCTGAGATAAGAGAGACTTTTGATGACAATCCATGTAAAGATGATATGGAATGTCAAAAACGATTGATTGAGGCAATGGGGGATTGCGATTGATTAGGTTGAAATAAATTAGTTTGCAAGCATCGTTACCTGAATAAGTTTTTCTTAATTGTTAATATAGATTATGATTAATTTATTATGAAAAGTATCCACACAATAACCGCATTAAAATTTGTAGCATTCTTTTTTATTCTTATTGGATTGTTTATATCATCTGCCATGGCCACTGAAGAACCCGACTTTTCTCTCATCTTAAAAGAGGAAAATATTGAAATACGCGAATATGCGCAAAAAATAATTGCTCAAGTTGAAGTTTCCGGAGATTTTGATGAAGCTTCCTCGAGAGGATTTAAGCTTCTTGCGGATTTTATTTTTGGTAACAATATAACTGATGAAGGCAGTGAAAAAATCAGCATGACATCTCCGGTGGAGATGTACTCATTAGAAAATAATATTCAAATTACAAGCCCTGTAATGAGCGAGGAGGGAAGTGGTGTATGGTCTGTTAATTTTACGATGCCAAAAAAGTTTACCTTGGAGTCATTACCAAAACCAGCCAATACAGCGGTTGAAATAATTCAAGTCCCAAAAGAGAAGTATGTGGTAATTGTATTTTCTGGTTTGGTCACAGAGTCAAGCTATAATGAAAAAGCTGAGTTACTTGATAATTACCTTAAAGCTCATAACCTAGAAACAATAGGTCCGGTGAAGGTTGCAAGATATAACCCCCCTTGGACATTGCCATTTTTTAGAAGAAACGAACTCATGGTAAAAATAAATTGAAAATCTATTCGCTATAACAATTGATTTCACTGCTAGAAGTTAACTCCATAGGCTACCCCAAGCGAATTTTGATACATCTCTAAATCAGCCTCACCCCCACCAAAAGAGGATGGTATTGATCCCGATCCCTTTACTTTCTCTCTAAAAGCATGAGTGTAGGCGAGCGACAGCTCACTGTCATCCGTAACATTCCATGTAAAGCCAAGGGATAAGTGATTTCTAATCACCCCAGGTGCTAATACATTAAAAAACGTCTCTGATCGAGGTATGGGTTGCGAGTTATGATTAAAGCCTGCTCTCAGTGTTAAGTTATCGCTCCACTGGTAATTAAAACCAATCTTAAGGACATCAACGTCACGCCAGCCAAACCCAGCTCCACCTGAATTACCTAATTTGCTTGATGTTAAATTTGGGAGAAGAGGGTTGTTAACCGACCTTACGCCACTGTATTCAATTTTTTCATAATCAAAGGCAATGGTTAGTTCTGGTGTTGCTTCGTAGGCTAAACCAAAGCCATAGTGGCTAGGAATATCAAAATCTCCACCCTCTGCAAATAAACCCTTATAGTCATCCAATTTCGTCATATAGGTTTTTGAATGGTAGGTTGCACCAAGCGATAATTTGTCGGTAATTTTTCCAATCCATCCAAGTTTAATGCCAGCGCCATATGAATACTCATCACCATTATTGGTAACGTTATTGGGGCTGCTGGTGAAACTTGGGCTTTTAAAATTTTGAAGCCCTTTTGCCTCGAAGCTTTGAATTGCAAAATTAATTGCTACGCCTAACGAATGCTTTGGGTCTGGTTTAAAAGTTAGAGAGGGTGCAATAAAAAGTTGGGTAAGGTCAATCCCTGCTCGTGATCTTCCCGAATCAAATAGGGCAATTCCATCTTTATAATTAGTGTTCATTCCGCCGTTGGCATAAACACTCAACCCGACTGTGTATTGATCATTTAATACTTTGTTGTAACCAAACTCAGGAATTAGAAAGAGGCTGGAATCATTTCCGTCGTTAGCGCCTCCTTGAATCTCAGCGTTTCGTTCGGGTTTAAATAGATTGACTCCCATATCGTAACGATTTCCAATTAATCCCATGCCAGCTGGATTAATCGCAGCCGCAATGCTATCTTGAGGAAGAGCAATACCAACACCCCCCATTCCTTGTGACTTAACGCCATAACCATGTTGGAAATAACCATTGGTTGCCTGCGCATTAAGGACCAAAAAGGGGAGAGATAAAACTGAATATTGGATAAATTTTTTCAAGGGTAATGCTACTTTCTGTTTAAAAATGAAGGGATAAAGATGCCAGGGATAAATCCTGCAAAAAAATAAAAGACTTCAGCCTTAAGGCTTCCGATTAATACCAGACCTGGACCTGGGCAAATACCAGCCAATCCCCAACCAATTCCAAATAGTGCAGCCCCAAGTATCAGTTTACGATCAAGCTGCTTGGTGTCAGGTAGGTTAATGGGTTGGCTCGTAAAGCTCAACGAACGATTTTTAATAAACCGAAAACCGGCAGCACTTATTAAAATCGACAGCACAAAGGTAATCATCAATCCAGCTTTCCAATCACCAAAGATGTCAAAGAAGGCGAGCACGTTGTTTGGATTGTAAAACCCGGATACGAGTAAACCAAAGCCAAATACAATCCCAGACAAAAGAGCAGTTAGTTTTAAAAGATGGTTCATCAGAATAAGAATTTAATAAGGTTAAACGTCATAAAAGCAGTAGCCATCATAATTAACGTGGCCACGATTGATCTTGGGGACAGTCTCGATACTCCACAAACCGAATGCCCACTGGTACATCCATTTGATAGTGAGGCGCCAACACCAACTAAAAATCCAGCAATTACGAGAATAGCTGGTGAAGTGATAATTTCGAATGTTGGTAAGGGTGAGCTCAAAGAATAAAGGATTGGAGAAATAACCAATCCAATAATTAAGAAAAAACGCCAGCCATTTTCCTGAAAAGGGCTTTGAAGAAATCCGCGAATAATTCCTGAGATACCTAAAATTCTTCCATTAAAAAAAATTAAGGTCAAAATACCAATGCCAATACCGATAGCGCCTAGGATAAATTCCATTAAACTTGATTAAATTATTAATTAAGAAACAGCATTTTAAATCAAATAACCAAATGTTAAAATAAAAATATTCTGATTTGGCACATTAGGTATTCTTTTGATAAAAATCAGATTACAACCATTTAATCTTTCTTAATAAAAATATTTCAATAATCAGTATCAAGAAAAGAATTCCTGTAAAAATCCAAAAAGCTGTGCCACCATCCCCCCCTGGAATACCTGCTAGATTGACACCGAATAATCCGGTTAAAAAAGATAGCGGTAAAAAAATACCGGTAATGATGGATAAAAAATAAAGGTTTTTATTGAGTTTATTGTTCTGAGCAAAGGCCATCTCTTCTTTGATAATGGATGCCCGCTCTGTAATGAGCATCAATTCCTCCCCCATTCTTAAAAAGTGATTTAAGGATTCTGCTAATCGCGAGCGGTGTTCGCCTGAGATCCATAATTTATCAGTTTCAATTAACTCCTCAATGACCTCTTTTTGGGGGAGAAGGTATCGCATGAAGATTGAAGATTTTAGATGAATATCAGTAATATCGCTAAGTTTCGCTGAATTTTTATCATGAATAAATTCGTCCTCAATATCTTCAATTTTTTTATTCAATTCAACAATGTAGGGATTTAGTTTTTCATATATTTTTTCGGTTAACATGCATAAAAAATCGCCGGTATCTTTTGGACCCTCATTTTTATTTATTAGATCAACCATGTCGCCAATACTGGTGAGCTTTCTTCGTCTCACAGAAATAATTTTATTTTTTTCCAGCCATAGGCGTATCGAGACCATATCCTCCGGGTCGGAATTATTATTAAGATTAACGCCCCGCAAGATCACTAAAATACCTTCTTTTGTTTGAAGTACTCTTGGACGGGTTTCGTTAGTCAGAAGCGCATTGAGAATATTACTTCCGATTACTTCCTCTTGCCGGGTGAGCCAATTTGAACTCGAGGCTTGGCTAACATCATAATGAGTCCAAATAAATTCATTTTTTTTGATGGGGGTATCAGGGGTTTTTAGGGCAAGAGATATGCCTCGGTTATTTATCTTATAACAATATAAAAAACTCATTCTTTTAAATTTAATGATTCTATAAATAATGAGTATTACATAATTATTAAATAAAATTGATATAAAATTACGCCTTAGTAATACTCTATTTATTTAAGAGATAAGATCGGTGATTATGAAATTAAATACTTTAAAAAATTATCTTTTATTTTTGTTAATTTCATACCTTGGATTTAATGGGCATCTGTTTGAGTTAATCTGGAATGACTATGCTGACCTTAATTTTTTATTTGGATTGTGGATTGTAGTTTTCTTTTTTCTCACCCACGTTATCTTTATTTCCTTGTTTAATCTCTTGGTGCCAACAAAATGGTTGGTATACATCACCATTGTTTTTGCAGGCTTCATGAGTTATTTTTCCAGTCGATACGCTGTTATATTTGATGTGGAGATGTGGAGGAATATCTTCCAAACAAATCCTGGTGAGGCTGGAGATTTGGTTAACGCATCCATCTTAATTTACTTTCTTACTTTTGCCATAACTCCGATAGCCCTCATCAGTTACCTCAAAGTAGACTTTAGCGGCTCGTTTAAAGAGAGGGTGCTGACAAGGTTAATGATCATTGCCTCAGCAATAATCACCATTTTGATTATGTTTTTTGTTTTATCGAGGCCCATGACTGATTTTTTAAGAGAGCATAAACAACTTCGATATTACAATAACCCAAGCTACGGTATTTTTAATTTATTTAAATTTAGTTACGAGTCAGTTTTTGTTAATAGAAAATTTGATCCGGGACATTACCACACCAAGGTAGAAGAGTATCATTCGCCCCACGAACCGATTCATCGTGAGGAATTAATCGTTTTAGTGATTGGTGAAACTGCAAGGTACGATCATTTTGGGATTAATGGTTATAAAAGACAAACCACGCCAAATCTTTTGGCGATCGAAAATTTAATCTCTTATTCCAATTTTACTGCTTGTGGTACCTCTACGGCGGTAAGTGTACCGTGTATTTTTTCACTTAAAAAAGACAAGGATTATAGAGTCAGTAAGGCTCCATTTGAGGCAAACATACTTGATATTATGCCAGCTGATGAGGTCAATATTCACTGGTTAGATAATAATTCGGACAGTAAGCATGTTGCTGATCGAGTCGATTATAAAAACTTTAAGACCAGTGATTTAAATCCAATTTGTGACCCTGAGTGTCGGGATGTGGGCATGATCCCTGAAATTAAAAAAATTATTAAACCGGACATGGATAATTTAATTGTATTGCACCAGATGGGTAGTCACGGCCCAGCTTATTTCAAAAGATACCCTGTGGAGTTTGAAAAATTTACCCCGACTTGTCAATCTGAAAATATCAGCCTTTGTAGCAACGAAGAAATTATAAATGCTTATGACAATACTATTCTCTATACGGATTATTTTTTATCTCAGCTTATTAAGGAGCTTAGTACTCTTACCGATACATACGAAGTAACAATGGTTTACGTTTCTGATCACGGTGAATCGCTAGGGGAAAATGGGGTATATTTGCATGGGCTACCAAAGGCTATTGCCCCAAAATCTCAAATACATGTGCCCGTATTTTTATGGGCACCAGTAGGAAGTTCGGATGTTGATTTTCATCAAACACTTAAACTAAAAGATAATGAATTTACACACAGTCATATTAGTGACTTATTGTTAAAGCTCGCTGAGATTCAGTCGGATGCATATAAGTTAAATGAACAACCTATGATTATTATGGGAGATTAATATCGTTAAACACGTCATTTTTTCACTGAGTTTGTTCTTTATCGTTGCCTTGCTTTCTCAATTTACGGATTTCGATCTTGCTATCTCAAATTTATTTTTATTGGATAGCGGACGTTTCTGGTTACAGGAATATAAAGATTTAGGGATACAGCTACATGATTACCCAAAGTATTTTTCAATGCTTGTTGGAATCTTTTTTTGGTTAAATACAATTACTCTCATCGCCTGTAATAAATTTTTTTTCAAACGTTTTTTGGCCCCCAAAGATGTTATTTATATCGCTACAGCGGCCATTATTATTCCTGTAGTCATTTGGAACATCAGGGAAATTTCAGCTATGCATTGCCCGCGTGAACTGATTGAGTATGGCGGAGATTTTACTTACTTAAGAATTTTTGATGCCATTCCGTTTTATTGGGAATCCGGCCAGTGTTCGCCATCCGCCCACGCTTCGTCATTTTTGTGGCTGGGAAGTTTTTTGTTTATTAAGAATGCCAGCATTAAAAAATGGATTTTATTTTATTTGATGATTTTTTTAATTTGTTCTGTCCAGATTCTTCGTGGTGCGCATTTTGTTTCTCATATTTTCTACTCATTTGCCTGTGCTCATCTAATCCTATCGTTCCTTTATTTTAAGTGTTTTAAGAAGCGTACCGTTTAATGTAAATTTTAATGGTTAGCTTGACCAATTTTTTTGTTTGAATACACTGAAGTTATGAATAGATAATAAGGAATATTATGAGCTTTACGAAATTATTAATTTTGGCCGCTTTAGTTTATGCTGTGATTTATTTCATCTACTCACCATATCAGCAATGCATGAGGGAGTTCGATGCTTCTGTCATATCAATCGATAATCAGGACGAGTCGCCAGACAAAGCTCAAACCATGAAGCGAGAGTTATTAAATATTGCTAAGGACGGTCATCAGGATGAATGTGCCAGTAATTTTCAATGGTAAGATGAAGGGAAGTTAGGTTCCACAAAAAGTTCGGTAGGTCTTCTCAAATTCATCACTTGGGGGATTTAGGTATTCTAATTTTTTAGGGGCCTTAAAGGGACTTTGTATTGACTCAATCAGCGATTCCAGGGGATCTTTATTGTTATTTTGTGCGGCCTCAATGGCAGCCTCCACAAGGTGATTTCTTGGAATTACGCAGGGATTGCTTGCCATCATTAGTTGATTTATCTCTTCATCTTTTTTCCCTTGAGCTGCTAGTCGCTTTTTCCATAACTGATACCAATTAGTAAAACTCGTATCACCGATCAAGCTGCTATCTAGAAGATTGAAATCTTGTAAGTTCCTGAATGTGTTTGTGAAATCAGATTGATTTTTTTGCATCAGCATTAGCAAATCATCGATTATTTTTTTATCTCCATCATCAAAAAAATCAGAAATTCCAATTTTCTTTAACATTAATTCATACCAGAATCCATGGTAATCATTCTGGTAATCCTTAAGAATAGAAATAGCAATCTCTTTTGCCGACTCGAGATCATTGTGAAGCAGGGGAAGGAGGCTTTCTGCAAAGCGTGTCAAATTCCATTGCCCTATAATGGGTTGGTTAGTAAAAGCGTAGCGTCCATTTTTATCAATTGAACTATAAACGGTTTCAGGGTGATAGGTATTCATAAATGCGCACGGGCCATAGTCTATTGTCTCTCCCGAAATTGCCATGTTGTCGGTATTCATTACTCCATGAATAAAACCAAATGACATCCATTGAGCAATCAATTTAGCTTGGCTTTTGACGACAGCTTTTAAGAATTGTGCGTAAGAGTCTTTGGTATTTATCAATTCAGGAAAATGTCTGTTGATTGTGTAATCGCAAAATATTTTTAGGTTATCTGGATCATTCAGGCTGCTGGCAAATTCAAAAGTTCCGACCCGGATATGACTGGATGCAATTCTAGTAAGCATCGCACCTTCAAGTATTGTTTCCCGGTAAACCGGTTCTCCAGTAGTCATAACAGACAAGCTTCTGGTTGTTGGAACACCCAGTGCGTGCATCGCCTCGCTGATGATGTACTCTCTTAACATCGGCCCCAATGCAGCTAAGCCATCCCCGCGACGACCGTAGAGAGTTGGTCCAGAGCCCTTCAAATGAATATCCAATCGTTGTTTCGATGGAGATATGTGTTCGCCTGCTAATACCGCACGCCCATCACCTAGGTTAGTAAAGTGACCGAATTGGTGGCCGGAATAAGCCTGTGAAATGAAAGACGCTCCCTGAGGTTTCTGACCACCACCAAAAATTACATAATTATTTTTTTTGATTTCATGAATATTAAGACCTAATTCCTCTGCAAGTTTGGTATTAAATATAAAGTTTTTCGGGGAGCTAAAGTTCTTAATATCTTGATAGGTGAAAAAATCACTCGGAAGGTTTACGTAGGTATTGTCAAACTGGAATCCAAAGTTGTTCATTTGTTGGGCCTTTGAGCAGTGATTTTTGTACTTTTTTTTATCTGGTCCATTATAATTGTCTGTACTATGAATAAAATTATTATCTTTTTTGTATTATCGGTTCTAGCCACGCTATCAATGAGAGCCCTGCCAAATATTGAATCAATCTGGTACCTTTACTTCTTAGTCTCCTCGCTGACCTACTTACTGGGAATTATTCTTATTTTCCGATTGCTTTATTTGTTATTTATCAAGCTTAACTTAATAAATAAAAATTAGTAGGGTTTGACATAAAAACGTCATAAAAATAATTTATATTTACTCATCAGACCAGTCTGATGATTCATGATCCTCTCCTAAAGCCGAGACTTGTCTCGGTTTTTTTATGAAAAACGAGTATGATAAAAATTATGCTAAAAAAATATCTTATCGCGTTATCGATATTCACCACGTCTCACCTGTTTGCAGAGGAATTTAATCAGTTTTGTGTAACCAGCCTTTCTGATGGAGTATTTAATCAAACGGATTGTTCAGTCAGCCATGAGTATCAGAATAAAAAATATTGTTTTGGCAACAAAGTTTCTAAAGAAATTTTTTTAAGCGACCCAGAGTCCGTTATGAAAAAAGCATCGGATTTTTATGCCAGAGCAGTGAGTGACGAGCGTGAAAAGGTATCTCAAGAAGATGCGGATAAAAAAATCAACGATCCCGAATGTAATCTCTCCAATTTGGACTTATCTTATTTGAATTTTAGTAATAAAGACCTTACTCATTGTGAAATGGTTAATACCAGCTTTTTTGGATCTGATCTTCGTGGTGCCAACCTCTCTGGTGCTAATATTCAAAGAGCGTACCTAAACCTAGCCCGAATTGAAAACACCAACTTTAATGGCGCAAATCTAGCCCAAGCAACCATATTCCAACCCATTTTTGGGGAAACTAAGTTTGCTAATGCTAACCTTAAAGGGGCTCGCCTGATTGGTACTTTGGGTAAGGTTAATCTATCGGGAGCAGACTTATCCAGTGGGCAATTAGGTCTGGATGTGGGTAATCAACCGATGGGTCAAATGAAATTCGACTCGACCGGTGGAAATTTTGAAAACGCAAATTTTGAGGGGGCTGATTTAAATATTGCCAGTTTTAAATTTGGTAACCTTCGCGGGGCAAATCTTAAAAATACAAATCTAAATCGTTCTGAACTCGTTAAAGCAGACCTGGAGGGGGCTGATCTTACCAATGCTGACCTAACTGACTCAGACGTGGACGGCGCTAATTTTAAAAATGTTAAGGGCCTTGACTCTGTTAAAGGCTGGAAAACAACTTCAGGAAAATGTCAGAACTGCCCAACCCGGTAGCCTTTATCTAAAAGAAATTAAGGGAACTTATCAGTGATTCGAAAATCAATAAGTTATTATAACTATATGATTTTATTATGGATTACACTAGATACCTTATTGAACTTAACAACATAAAAAAACTGACATTCATGGACAGAGCGAAAGCAGCGGCTAGAAATCTGTTACTATTTGGTGCTCTCGTTTTATCCAGTTTAGCTGCATACTCATTCTTTTAATTTACCTTAGGTGCGAATTTATTAAGCTCTGGATGTGGTGCAAGACTTTCCTGAGTTTTTGAAAGCAAGCGAATATTGCAATAACAAGGACAGCAAGAATCATTATGATCATTGCCATCCTAATTCTCCCCAATAAAACCCTGGCTTTGTTTGAGCCAGAGCTTTGAGTACAACCCCTTCTTCTTGATTAATTCTGCATGGGTTCCTTGTTCTATTATTTGTCCTTTGTCCATAACAATTAATCGGTCCATCATCGAAATCGTTGATAACCGATGAGCGATTGCGATGACCGTTTTTTTAGCCATCAATGTTTTAAGACTTTGCTGGATTACCGTCTCCACCTCAGAATCCAATGCACTGGTTGCCTCATCGAGAATTAGTATCGGCGCATTTTTTAGTGCTAAACGGGCTATGGCAATTCGTTGCTTTTGGCCTCCGGATAACTTTACTCCGCGTTCGCCGACATGAGAATCGTAACCTACTCTTCCTTGTTGGTCTTTTAACTGCATGATAAATTCATGACACTCGGCCATCTTAGCCGCCTTCATGATCTCAGCCATACTGCTGTCAGGGCGACCATAGGCAATATTTTCTTTGATGGATCGATGAAGCAGTGAATTATCTTGAGACACCACGGAGATGAGACTTCTCAAGCTTGTTTGAGATACGTATCTGATATCTTGTTTGTTGATTTGAATTGAGCCATCAGAAATTTCATAGAACCTTAATAAGAGGTTGATGAGTGTCGACTTTCCAGCCCCAGACCGTCCAACAATACCTATTCGCTCATGCGCTTTGATTTGCAGCGAAAAATCATTGAAAACCGGTTCTGTGCCATAAGAGAATCTTATTCGGTTAAATAGGATAGTGGCATTATTTTTAACCACCAAAGGCTTTGCTTTCTTTGTATCATTAATAATAATCTCTTTTGACAGCATGTTAAACCCATCTTGTGTAACACCAATATTTTCAAATAAACTGGCAATTTCCCACATCACCCAATGCGAAATTCCATTGAGACGAAGCGCCATCGCAGTGGCTGCACCAACAATCCCAATATCGATCAAGCTTTTTGCCCATAGATGAATTGATAAAATGGTGGTACTCAAAATTAGCATCACACTTAAGCTGTGGTTGACTACTTCGATAAAAGTGACTTGTCGCATTTGTTTATGAACCGTTTTTAGAAACTCTGACATCGACTTTTTAGCATAGGATGATTCCCTCCCGGAATGAGAAAAAAGTTTTACTAAATTAATATTGGTATAAGCATCCGTGATACGACCGGTCATTAATGATCGAGCATCAGCTTGATTTTTTGAAAGATGAATAAGTTTTGGTACAAAAAAGATAAGCGAGATACTATAAAAGACTAACCACACAAAAAAAGGTAAAGACAGCGTCAAACTAAAAGAGCTAACAATGGCAATCATGGTAAAGATATAGATACATACATAAATTAAAATATCCGTTAGCGTAAATACAAGATCTCTTATAGAGATAGCAGTCTGCATCACCTTCGCTGAAATTCTTCCTGAAAATTCATTGCTGTAAAAATCAAAAGTTTGATTAAGGAGGTGTTTGTGGAACTTCCATCTTAAGATCATTGGCATATTTCCTGCCAGAGACTGCCTTTTAAGCAAAGACTGAAACAAGACCAAACAAATGGTGAATATAAAAATAGTGGCAATGATCCATAGCTGCCACCCAAAGTCCTCCAAGAATCGCTCCGGGCCTGAAGAAATCATGTTAGAGATGATCAACCCCACAACAAGATAAAGCCCAGCCTCAATGCTTGCTATAACACCAGTTAAGATTGACATTGCAGCAATATAACGCTTCATTCCTCTTAAGCAATGCCAAATAAACTTTGATAGAGTCACGTTGCCAATTGACAGGTGATCGTTTGGAAAGGGGTTTATTAGTTTTTCAAACTTTTCAAACACTATGGAGTGACCCAATCTTGTTTCTGGCTTTTAAAATCATAAATAGCTCGTTGGTGACCATTATTAGAGAGCACTAGTATATCCATCGATTTAAAAAAAATTTTAATGCAACAAAATCGATCTGAAGTATCTTTAAACTGATAATCATTATGTGTCTGGATATTGGTTTTAGGAGGAGGTTCTATCTGATAATCCTTTTTTTGGGATTCACTTAAATTTTTCCAAAAAAGCACTCTGCTGTCCTCATCCATGATTTCAGCAACACCCTGAATGTAAACTTGCATTTTTTTCCCCGCATCCCAAAATAACAGGCTACAACTTTCATTTCTTTGTAACTCATTAAACTTTTGACTATCTCTGTCAGTAAAAATAATTAATGAATTGTCATTACCATCGAACTTTCTTGCAATCACGATTCGCTGATTAATCGTATTTTCATGATAAGAAGCTAGGATGGGAAGTCGAAATTTTGATTTTCTGTCCACCGTGCCGCGCTCTATAAATTTTAATGCCTGGTTAATAAAATCTGAAAGTTGCATATGTGTCCTTAGAATAGCATGTTGGGCTTTTATACTAATGGAATGTTCATTTATTTTTAAAAAAAAATAACTTTTTAATTAATTCTAAGTCGGTATTAATTATGGTTACTGAAAAAAACTCAAAAAAAATAGTCTTCTACGATGGGAAGTGCGGTATTTGCAGGCGTGAAATTAGTTTTTATCGATCTATCGCTGATAACGATAAATTTGTGTGGATTGATGTCACGAGACAGCCTGATTTAAGTAAATTTAATTTAAAGTTGGTCGATGTTTTAAAGAATCTTCATGTCATTCAAGGAAAAAAGGTATTCATTGCCATTGATGCCTTCATTGTTATTTGGTCTGACTTAAAATATTTTAAATATTTAGCCGCCTTTGTCGCATTACCAATCATTCGTAATCTTGCATCAGTATCATATGATATTTTTGCTCGATATAGATTTAATAACCTAAAACATTGCCAAGTATTTAAGGAAGACCAATGAAATATTTTTTTATATTATTCTTATTAATCTCATCTTGTTCCACCGGCTATAAAGGGCCTGTCGAAAATATAGAGTCCACCCAAGATATTTGTGAGCAGACGCATTCTCAATTTGTAGAAATTTATGAATGCCTTAAGTCTGATTTAAGCCTTGTAAAAAATGATGAAATCGAACTTTACCTCTTAAAAGGGGAGCAGCTAAAAGAAAAGCTTGATCTTGGCAAGATGACTGAAGCTGATGCGAGGTATGAGTGGAAAAAACTTTTATACGATATCAAGCAACTCAGATCTGAAATGAGATACCGCATGATGTATGAACGTATGTGCCGAACCAGCTATCGAGGACATTGCGTACCCTGGTAATGAAATGAAACCTTCGATTAATATTGTCTGGCTGAAGCGTGATCTCAGGTTGCAGGATCATGAACCATTATTTTTAGCAAATCAGCAGATTGAACCCTTTATCATTTTGTATATTTTCGAGCCTAGCCTTATCAAGAATCCTCATTATGACGATCGTCATTGGCGTTTTATTCAGCAGTCTCATAAGGATATTGATTTTGTTCTTAATAAAAATCAAAAAAAATTAAGCGTAGCTTATGGCGAGGCTGAACAAGTTTTCACACAGCTATTAACTTCGTATGAAATCAAAAAAATATATAGCCATGAGGAGACCGGTCTAGAAGTTACTTATATGCGAGACAAAAAACTCGGATCTTTTTTTAAAAATCATAAAATCAGCTGGATTGAATGCCAAAATAATGCAGTGATTCGTGGCCTCACGAACCGAACAACTTGGGATAAACATTGGTCCAAGGTGATGCGACATTCATTTTTTGAATTTAATATTGCTGGGATGAATTTAATCTCTCACGAATTTGATATTAGTAATTTATTTCAACTATCCGATGATGATCAATTTCAGCGAGGCGGTTTTTTACAAGCGCAAGAAGTAATGGATAATTTTTTTGACTCAAGAGGTCAAGATTATTACAAGTACATATCAAAACCTGAACTGAGTCGTATTTCTTGTACCAGACTTTCAGCCTACATTAGCTATGGCAACCTAAGCATAAGACAGGTTTATCGTAAGATTTTAGATCATTGGAATCGTACGGGCTGGAGAAGGTCAATGGTGGCATTGTCTTCAAGAATTCATTGGCACTGCCACTTTATTCAAAAATTTGAAAGTCAAATATCGATGGAGGAGTCTACTATTAATCCAGGTTATCAAGACTTTCCTTATTTGGTTAACGATATCAATGACCCCGATTTTATTTCTTGGAAAACAGGGCAAACCGGATACCCTATGGTTGATGCCTCTATGCGTGCGTTACAGCATACGGGCTATATAAACTTTAGGATGCGGGCAATGGTGGTGAGTTTTGCTTGTCATTATTACCGAATTCACTGGAAGCTTGTGGCAGAAGCGCTGGCTAAATTATTTCTTGATTTTGAACCAGGAATTCACTACCCACAGATACAAATGCAGGCTGGTGTGACGGGAATAAATACGATTCGAATCTATAACCCAACAAAACAATCGATTGACCATGATCCACAGGCAATTTTTATCAAGAACTGGATTCCTGAATTGAGAAATAATGATGCTGAGTTTATCAAAAGTCTTCCTCATAAAGAAAAGGACTTATTTTTTGCATGCAGTAATTATGCCGATAGTAAATATGACTTTCAGCAACGAATTAAGGAATCTCGAGATTTATTATGGAGATGGAAGAAGAGTAGCCAGGTGAAAAATAACAACAAAAAAATACTTCAACGTCATGTTCGAGTTCAATAAAAAAGGGTCTGTCGACCCTTTTTTTATTTTAGATCACAAATAAAAAGTTAGGATTTGTTTTCTTCTTTTTTTTCATCATCTTTCTTTTCATCACCGTCAGATTTATCATCGTGATCGCCATGATGCTCAGCAACGAAAATTGCTCTTTCAGCCTTCTCTTCTTCGCCATCGCCGTCTTTTTTACCATCACCGTATGATAGTAGAGCTGATCTTTCAGCCTTCTCTTCTTCTCCCTCTTTTTTATCATCCATAGAGATGACGTAACCTCTTTCAGCCTTTTCTTTATCATCCTTAGTATCTGTTTCATCTGCAGCGAATGCTGAAAAAGATGATGCTGTTAAAAGTGCGATTAATAATTTTGAGTACATAAAATGCCTTTCATTATTTATTGTAAAGACTTAAAGAGTCCTGAGGTACTAGTTTGTTCAAATTAATTTTTCAAATTGGTGCATTATCTGCATCAAAATTGGGCAGTAATATCCAAATATCAATTACTCAATTGATAAATCAACAATAAAACAAGGGTCTGAAGCGTTGGCACAGAAATTGCATTCTAGAATTTAAGAAAGGAGTTTTTTTATGATTAATTACATAAGCTTAAGTTACTGGCTTAATTCTTCAAATTTATCACAAGGTCAATTTGTATTAATGCTATTCATTCTATTCGTTTTGTATGACTTGTCATTTCCTAAACGGGTCAAATAATAGATTGTTTATGTGAATTATTTTTAGTTAATCTCTGATATTATCGAGTGAATCAAGTTACTAAAAATTCAAATGAGCTTTTTAGCAAGAATATACGAAAAAATATTAGTATTATCAAAAACTTCCCGAGCTACGTATTATCTAGTAATTCTAAGCTTTTCTGAATCATCTTTTTTCCCAATCCCTCCCGATGTGATGCTTGCCCCAATGTGTATTGCCCAGCCTAAACGGATTTGGATTTTAGCTTTTTATACCACTACAGCCTCTGTTCTTGGGGGTTTATTGGGGTATTTCATTGGTGTTTATGGTTTTTCTATAGTTGAACCTATGTTAATGACTGCAGGCTATATGGACAAATACGACCTTGCACTCCAGTGGTTTAATCGATGGGGATTTTGGGCCATCTTGGTAGCTGGATTTTCTCCGATACCTTATAAGTTATTTACTATAGCTGCTGGTGTCGTTTCAATGGCGTTGCCTGCATTTATTTTGGCTTCCTTTGTTGGCAGAGGGCTGAGATTTTTCTTATTAGGAGCGTTGGTAAAATTATTTGGCAATAAGATAGATAGCTTCTTAAAAAGACACATTAATGTGGTTGGCTGGGCATCTGTTTTTATTTTATTGGCTTTTATTGGGGTTGATTTTTTTAATCAATATGGATAGTTCTTGCTTAATTAAAAATGATCGATATAATGACGCAACTAATTGATTGTCTTAATTTTTTTAATGTGAGCCAGTCTATTCTCCATTATCAAATATAAGGATAATTATGTCATTTGACGCATTCGGATTTATACCTCCGATCAATAGAGCTATTCAGCGTATAAACTACGAAACTGCAACACCGATTCAACAGCAGTGCATCCCGTTAATACTGGAGGGTAAGGATGTTTTAGCCTCAGCACAAACTGGGACGGGAAAAACAGCCGCATTCAGTTTGCCATTATTACAGATGGTTTCCAAAAAAACTGACCCAAAACACAAAAGAAATATAAGCCCAAAAGTACTTATTTTGTCACCAACCAGGGAGCTTGCCTCTCAAATTGATCAGGAAATTATTCGCTTCAGTCATTTTCTGGAAACTAATGTGGTCACCATTGTCGGTGGTGTTTCATATAAAATTCAAAATAAGTTATTAAAATCAAATGTTGATTTTTTAGTTGCCACACCGGGGCGACTGATGGACCTATTAAGGCAGCGTAAAATTAATCTTAAGCACATTGATGCAATGGTTATTGATGAGGCTGATCGAATGCTTGATATGGGGTTTGTTCCAGATATAAAGAAAATTTTTGAAGCGACTTCTCAAGATCAGCAGGTATTGATGTTTACAGCTACTTTAAATAAATCTATCGAAAAGATTGCTCAACAATTTCAAAAGAATCCTGTACGCGTTGCTGTAGAGCAAGAAAATAAGTCGAATAAAAATATTCGACAAATTGCCTATCCTGTTGCTGATTACAATCAAAAGAAATTGGTTTTAGTGGATATCTTAAATCAACCTGAGTTAAACCAAGCCATCATATTTACAGCTACTAAGAGAGAGGCAGACAAGCTTTCAGATGAGTTATATTTAATGAACCATCGCTCAAAAACACTGCACGGGGATATGAGTCAGCGAGAGAGAACTCGAACCATCAATCGCTTTAAAAATAATGAAATACAAATTTTAGTTGCCACCGATATTGCTGCCAGGGGTATTGATGTTTCAGATGTTACCCACGTCATCAATTTTGACATGCCAAGGCAAGCTGAGGATTACATTCATAGGATTGGACGAACTGGCAGGGCAGACAAGAAAGGGACAGCAATCAGCTTAATTACTAATAAGGAAAAATTTGCAATTCAAAAAATTGAACGCTACGCAAATGTTCAAATTGAAATTTTGAAATCACCCCACAGCACAGCTTCAACATCTTTAATTCATGAAAAGAAAGAAAGCGGCTTTAAGAAAAAAAGAAGAACGGATGGCAAAAAAAGAACATCGGATAAGTCTAGTAGAAGGCCATCTTCCAATGCTGATTTTGCTAAAAAACGAATGGCTAAAAGAGATGGATCATTCAACAATGCATCTGATTCAAATGATGCTAGACCCAGTAGCAGGGATGGCGATTCAAGACCAAGCAGACGCAGTGATGATTCGAGAGCTAAACCCAGAGGCGATGCTAGACCCAGTAGCAGGGATGGCGATTCAAGACCAAGCA
>JAHEAL010000023.1 GCA_024642775.1 Nitrosomonadales bacterium | reverse complement strand
ACTGAATTTACAAAAATTCATAAGGCTCACAAGCTTGATACAAATGAACTAATATGTAAAAAAATTTTTAAATGATTTTTGTTGGTATTGACGAAGTTGGAAGAGGTTGTGTTGCAGGTCCAGTTGTAGCATGTGCCGTTGTAATCAATAAAAATTTTAATGTTCCTGTAACTGACTCAAAATTATTAACTAAAAACAAAAGAGATGTTCTAGAAAAATCAATAAAGCTTCAATGTATGGATTTTAACATTTCAATTGTCGATGAAAAAATAATCGACGAAGTTAATATTCACAACGCATCTCTTATCGCAATGAAAAATGCTTTTATGGGCCTAGGCGATATAAATCAAGATAAAATTGTTCGTTGTGATGGAAAATTTATTCCAGATATACAGACAAACATAACTGCTCACGTCAAAGGTGATTTAATTTTCCCGGAAATAAGTGCCGCTTCTATAATTGCAAAAGTTTATCGAGATTTTTATATGTCGAGTATTTCAAGGAAGTATAGTGAGTACGGATTTGATCAACACAAAGGCTATTTAACACAATTACATCTTGATGCTATAAAAAAATTTGGTCCATGTCCCATACATCGGAAATCTTTTAAACCTTTTAGTTAATAAGAAATATACATGGTTTCTTATCGAGGATAGTCTCTCTATTTTTCCAGTCTTTTATGGAATAACTTCTAATAAACTCATCCTCACCACCAATATTATAAGCAATGCATAGTCTAATAAATTCAGGAGCATTTTTTATAATTGAATCAACGACAGAATTGTTCCGATGTGGACTCTCTATAAAAATAAAAGTTTTTTTTATTTGTTGAATTGTCTTATAACACTTTTCAAGATACTTATTTTTTTCGTTTTCATTTATTGGAAGATATCCAATAAACTCAAAGTTTTGACCATTAAATCCTGAGGATATTAATGATGTTGTAATGGATGAGGAATAACATAATGATTTGATAATAATATTATTTTCATGACAGTAGCTTACAATATCGGATCCAGGGTCCGCCATACAGGGGAGCCCACAATCTGACAGAAGTCCGAAATCAAACCCTTTTTTTATAATACTCATAAAGACATTAAAGTCTATTTTTATTTGTTTGTTGTTTTCAAAAAGATTTAAATCTTGTAATTTTGTATCTAAGTTAATTTTTTTTAGAGTATTTCTGGCCGGTTTTAAATTTTCTACAACAAAATTTTTGATATGTTTTATTTTTTCTTGCTGTTTTGCCGATAAGAAATCTTCATCATTGTCATTAATAGGTGAGGGTATTAAATACAAATATCCTTTATTATCTTTTTGCATTACAAAAGTTTTTCAGATGAAAGTATTTTTGATAATTTTATTAATGGCAGACCTATAATTGCTGTTGGATCATCACTTTCAATGCTCTCAAGCATAGTGATTCCATAAGATTCTGATTTAATACTTCCTACACAATTGTAAGGCTTGTCAATCTGAAGATAATTGGAAATTTCGTCGTCATTAAAATTTCTATAAAGTGCACTAAATTGGACAACCTCAGAATGCACTTTTTTACTTTCTTTGTTAATTAGGCAAAATGCACTAAAAAACTCTACACTCTTTCCTCTTATGAATTGTAGCTGTTCAAAAGCTTTTTCAAAAGTTATCGGCTTTTGAAGCAGGTAGTTATCACAAAAGGCTGTTTGGTCACATCCGATTACCACTAAATTATCGCCCTCAATTTTTGAAGATATTTTTTTAGCTTTTTCAACTGAAAGCCTTATGGCCATTTCTTTAGCATTTTCATTGATTTTTTGGGACTCATCAATATCGGGTGAAATGCATTCAAAATTATTTATTATTCGCTTAAGCAAATCCCTTCTGTATATTGATGATGATGCCAAAATAAATCTTTTGGGCGAGGCTGTCATAATAACTAAGCTTGGATTTCAATAAGTGTCGTGTCAGGTGAAATACTATCTCCTTTTGAAACATGAACACCCACAACAGTTCCAGATTTTGGGGCTTGGATTTCATTCTCCATCTTCATGGCCTCAATAATAATGAGAGCGTCACCTGCAGAAACTTGATCACCAACATTTACTTTTACATCAATAACCGTCCCTGGCATTGCCGTTGTAACACAACCATCATGAGTAGGTCTTAATTTACCTTTTGGGTTATTATTTTGATCTTTCGAAACTGAAGGTTGGCTATCTCCACTATTAACCTGAATTAAATCTAACGTTTCAACAAGAACTTCTTCAGAAATTCCATCAACAACTACATGAAAAGGTCTTTCATGTTGAGCTGAATTTCCTGAGCCCGTTAACTTGATATGATAAGTCTCTCCATGAAGCGTAACATTAAATTCTGATGGAGCGTATCTATTGGTATTAGAACTAAACTCTTCTCTGTCCAAAAGCTCTTCTGGCTCAAGTGTTCCTGCATTTCTCTCTTTTAAGAATGTGTTTGCCAAGTCTGGAAACATTGCGTAAGTTAATAAATCTTCTTCTGATCTTGCAACATCCTCACATTTTACTTTTAGATTATTTATTTCAGGCTTTATCATGTCTGCAGGTCTGCATGTAAGAGGTGTTTCATCGCCAATAGCCTTCTTCATTACTTCTTCATTCATATTTCCTAGCGCTTTCCCATACTCACCTAAGAAATAGTTTTTAACTTCATTTGTAATTGATTTGTATCTTTCCCCTGTAATAATATTCAAAGCTGCCTGTGTACCAACAATTTGTGAAGTTGGTGTTACTAGAGGAGGGAAGCCAAGATCTTCTCTAACTCTCGGTATTTCTTCAAGTACTAAATCCATTTTATCTAGAGCACCTTGATCTTTAAGCTGGCTTGAAAGATTAGAAATCATTCCTCCAGGTACTTGATTAATCAGAACTCTGGGATCAAGTCCGGTAAATTCAGATTCAAATTGCCAATACTTTTTCCTAACATTCTTTAAGTATCCGGTAATATTTTCAATTTTTTCCAATTGAACTCCTGTTTCATAACCCATTTCATGCAGTCCAGCAATAACTGATTCTGTAGTTGGGTGGCTTGCACCCTCAGAAAAGCTGGAATTGCAAGTGTCAATCATGGTTGCACCGTTCTCTACAGCAGTTAATAAGTTTGCTGTTGCTAACCCAGAGGTCGCATGGCTGTGGATATGAATTGGTAAAGAGATATTTTTAGCTAAATTACTAACTAATTCTTTTGTGGTTTTGGGTGTCAAGAGACCAGCCATATCTTTAATTGCTAAACTATCGGCACCATTATTTTCGATTTCTTTTGCCAATTGCGTAAAGTACTCAACATCATGAACGGGAGATGTCGTGTAACTAATGGCTACTTCAGCATGTTTTTTATATTTTTTAACCGAATCAAGTGATGTTTGAATATTTCTAAGATCGTTCATTGCATCAAAAATTCTAAAAACATCAACGCCATTATCAGCAGACTTTTTAACAAAAAGATCGACAACATCATCAGAATAATGCCTGTAACCCAGAAGATTCTGACCTCTCAATAACATTTGTATTCTGCTGTTTGGAAGGGCTTTTCTCAGTTTTCTTAACCTTTCCCATGGGTCTTCTCTAAGATACCTTACACAGGCATCAAATGTAGCTCCACCCCATGCCTCTATGGACCAAAAACCAAGAGCATCAAGATCATGACATATCGGAAGCATATCTTCCGTTCTTAATCTTGTCGCAATATGACATTGGTGACCATCTCGTAAAACTAATTCAGTTATATCAATTTTTTTCATAATTACATGCCTTCGTGTGCTGCTATTGCTGCTGCAATTGCTGCAGCAATAACGTCTGGTGGTAACTCATCATCATAATCGATTAATTCTTTGTGAGACTCAACAAATGATGTATTAAATTCACCGTCTTTAAAATTTTCATTATTTAAAATTTCTAGATAATATGGAATGGTTGTTTTCACTCCGTAAATAACTAGATCTCCCAATGCTCTCTTACCTCTTTGAACCACATCTTGCCAAGTTAATGCCCATACAGTAAGTTTCGCGCACATGGAGTCATAATATGGCGGTATGACATAGCCTGTATAAATTGAAGCATCCGTTCGGACTCCCGGGCCACCTGCAGCATAATATCTCGTGATTTTACCAAAAGAGGGTAAGAAATCATGTTTTGGGTCTTCTGCATTAATTCTAAATTCAATTGCAAAACCACGAAAATTAACATCTTCTTGTTTGAAGCGAAGCTGATGACCATAAGCAATTCTTATCTGCTCTTGAACGATATCAATACCAGTTATTGATTCGGTAATAGTATGTTCCACTTGAAGTCGCGTGTTCATTTCCATAAAGTAGAAATTATCATCTTGGTCCAACAAAAACTCCACGGTTCCGGCATTTTCATAATTAACAGCACGCGCTGCCTTAACCGCGAGACTACCAATATAATCTCTTTGCTCACTCGATAGCTGAGGAGAGGGTGCAATTTCTATAAGTTTTTGATTTCTTCTTTGAATAGAACAATCACGTTCGTATAGGTGAATGGCATTTCCATGTGAGTCTGCAAGCACTTGAACTTCAATATGCTTGGGAGCAACAACACATTTTTCCATAAATAATTCAGGATTGCCAAACGCTTTTGTTGCCTCAGATATTACTCGGTCATAATTTGAGTTTAATTCCTTGTCGTTGTCACAACGACGAATTCCTCTTCCACCGCCACCATTGGTGGCTTTTAGCATCACAGGATAACCTATCTCATTAGCAAGCGTTCTTGCCTCATCTAAATTGTTTATGTTTCCTTCGCTACCCGGAGTAACTGGAACACCAGCTTCAATCATGGCCTTTCTGGCTTGAATTTTATCGCCCATTTTGTGGATTATTGAGCTATCCGGCCCAATAAATTTAATACCTCTTTTAGCACAGATTGCTGCCAATTCTGGATTTTCTGATAGGAATCCATAACCGGGATGAATTGCATCACATCTTGCAGTGACTGCAATGTTTACAATACGGTGTGCATTTAAATATCCTTTTAACGGATCCTCACCGACGAAGTATGACTCGTCAGCTTTTTTTACATGGAGTGCGTGCCTATCTGCATCGGAAAAAATAGCGACACTTGTTATTCCCATTTCCTTGCATGCACGAATTATGCGCACAGCAATTTCCCCACGATTTGCAATTAAGATTTTATTGAACAAACGATTTCCTAAAACGAACTTGATTTATTATATGTAAATTATATCATGACGCTAAATCCACCAAAATTATATTACATAAATGACGATATTTAAAAAATTTCAAAACTTTGATTTGAAAGAATTTATTGATAAAAAAGAAGAAATATATGGTAAAATCCCGCTCAATAATTTCGATCGTCTTAAAAGTTTTGACAAAAACGAAAGCTCCATAGTTGAAATTGTGATTAATTGCATAAGCAACCATGGTCAAAACTTTTTAAACTTAACGATTAATGTGAATTTATTGTTGTCATGTTTTAGGTGTCTCGATTCATTTGATTACAATCTCACCATAACCGATAGTTATGAGATTGTAAGAAAAAATGAACCCTTAGAGCCGCATAAAATCGACAATATAAAAATTGAATTAAGTGCGGGATTTAATCTACTTGAATTTATAGAGGATGAAATCTTGTTATCACTGCCATCATCCCCAAAGCATGAGGTTGATTGCATTAATTAATATTATTTAAGGAATTAAAATGGCTGTTCAACAAAATAAGAAATCGCCTTCTAGAAGAAACATGAGACGTTCACATGACGGCTTATCAAACCCTGCTTTAGCAATTGAGCCTACAACAGGTGAGGTGCACTTAAGACACCATGTGTCTCCAACAGGATTCTACAAGGGCAAAAAAGTCATCAAAGATAAATCCGAATAACTTTATATGGCAGTAACAATTGCTGTTGATGCTATGGGTGGTGATTTTGGTCCTAAAATTACCATCCCAGCATCGCTAAAATTTCTTAAATCACACCCAGATACCAATATTATTCTGGTTGGAAATAAACCCCAAATTAGTAAGTTGTTAAAAAATAAAGGTAAGTTCCTTGACCGATTAAGCATCTTGCATACTACTGAAGTCGTCAAAATGGACGAGTCTCCCCAGTCAGCACTCAAAAATAAAAAACAATCATCCATGCGTCTTGCTATTAACCAAGTCAAAGAAGGTCAGGCAAAAGCAGTCGTTAGTGCAGGTAACACCGGAGCACTTATGGCAACAGGAAGATTTGTTTTGAAGATGCTTCCAGGAATTGACCGCCCAGCTATAGCTTCGTTTATCCCTAATCAGTCTGGCATGACTTGTATGTTAGATCTCGGTGCCAATTCGGATTGCACAAGTCATCATTTGGTTCAATTTGCAATCATGGGGTCAATTTTATCTTCTGTAATACTAAAAAAAAGGAAGCCAAGAGTAGGGCTTCTTAACATCGGATCTGAAGAAATCAAAGGAAATGAAGTAACTAAAGAAACGTTTCATCTATTAAAAGCAAGTCATTTAAATTTTAATGGAAATGTGGAAGGGACAGATATTTTTAATGGATCTACAGATGTGGTTGTCTGTGATGGTTTTGTAGGAAATGTTTCTCTAAAAACTACCGAAGGTTTAGCAAAAATGTTTGCTAATTTCTTGGGACAAGAATTTAAGAAAAATATAATTACTAAGATTCTTGCGTTATTTGCTTTGCCGGTTCTAAAAGCTTTCAAAAAAAGACTAGATCCAAGACGATATAACGGCGCTTCATTTCTTGGAATCAATGGTATAGTTGTGAAAAGCCATGGAGGTGCTGATGCGTTCTCTTTTGAACATGCTATAGAAACTGCATATGAGGAAGCAAAAAGCAACGTTGTTGGCAAGATTACAAAACAACTAAAAATCGACCAAAAATTAATTTAGTATATGAAATATTCAAAAATAATAGGCACAGGTGCTTACCTGCCCTCCAAAATTTTATCCAATAAAGATTTAGAGAAAATTTTTGACACTTCAGATGAATGGATTCAAACCAGAACGGGTATTTCACAAAGACATATTATTGGTGAAAATGAAAGAACTTCGGATTTAGCTTATCAGGCTGCATTAGATGTACTTAAAAACTCTTCAATAGATCCAGCTGAAATTGACCTTATATTAGTAGCAACAACTACTCCAGACAAAGTGTTTCCTAGCGTAGCATGCGCTGTTCAAAGAAAGCTCAATATAAAAAATATACCTGCCTTTGATATTCAAGCGGTCTGCAGTGGTTTTATATTCGCTCTTACGACTGCTGATAGTTTCATTAAGTCAGGAACTTATAAAAAAATTCTGGTTATCGGCGCTGATTCTATGTCTTCAATAACAGATTACAAAGATCGATCAAATGCTATTTTATGGGGTGACGGCGCAGGTGCCGTTATATTAAGTGCTTCTAACGAGCCAGGAATTATTCGAAACATCATCCACAGTAATGGCGAGTATGAAGAGCTTCTTCATGTGCCACGAAAATCAGAAACGAATGATCCAAATACCATTGAAATGCAGGGCAATGCAGTTTTTAAAATTGCAGTAAATACTCTAGACCAAATTGTTGATGAAACATTAAGTGGAAGTGGTTTTGAAAAAAAAGATATAGATTGGCTAGTTCCTCATCAAGCAAACATAAGAATTCTTCAAGCCACGGCTAAGAAATTAGAAATGAGCATGGACAAGGTTATTGTAACGATAGACAAACACGGCAATACTTCTGCGGCCTCAATCCCCCTCGCATTAAATGAAGGTATTCGCTCTAATCGAGTTAAAGCAGGAAATCTAATTTTGATGGAGGCATTTGGAGGAGGATTTACTTGGGGGTCTTCACTTATAAGGATTTAATGAATGAATAATGTACTAGTTTTCCCCGGTCAAGGTTCACAGTCTATTGGCATGATGAAATCTTATACCAGTAATGTTGTAAAAGAGGTATTTAGTAAAGCTTCTGAAATTATCAACGAAGACTTATTAGGTCTTGTAGAGAATGAAAATGAAAAAATTAATCAGACTATTTACACTCAACCAATAATGTTGGCAGCAGGCTATGCAACTTTCTTAATCTTAAAAGATAAGAAACCTTCTTTCAGTTTTGACTTTTTAGCCGGACATAGCCTAGGCGAAATAACAGCCTTGCTGGCGGGGGATGTATTTTCCTATGAGGATTCTATTAAGATCGTAAAAAAACGCTCTGAATTAATGCAAAATGCTGTCCCAGAAGGCAAGGGTGCAATGGCGGCAATATTAGGGCTAGAGGATGAAAAAGTTGAGCAAATTTGTGCAGATCTAAAAGATCATGGGGTGATTGAGCCTGTTAATTATAACTCACCTGGCCAAATAGTTATTGCCGGAGAAAAAGAACTAATTGAAAGCTCTCTAGAAAAATTTAAGGAACAAGGAGCGAAGAGGGCATTATTACTTCCCGTTAGCGTTCCATCACATTGTTCTTTAATGAAAGAAGCGGGGCAGTCTTTTTCAGATTACCTGGACCAAATAGTTTTTAATGAGCCTAATGTGCCTATTATTCAAAATGTTAATGCGAAACCCACGGTGAATCCTGACGACTTAAAACGAAACCTTGTAGCACAACTATTCAACCCCGTTCGCTGGACAGAAAGCGTAAAATTAATGGAGAGTGAAGGTTTAAATTGTCTAGTAGAGTGTGGTCCAGGAAAAGTGTTAACAGGATTAAATAAAAGAATTTTACAACCATCAGATACAAAAGTTTTATCGTTAATATCTGATGAATCATTTAACGAACTTTAGAGAAATAATATGGCAAAAATAGCTTTAGTTACAGGCGCCAGCAGAGGAATTGGTGCATCCATAGCAGTTGAATTAGCAAAAAAAGGTTTTTTTACCATCGGCACTGCTACATCCGAACAAGGTGCTGAAATAATCCAAAAAAACTTTTCTATTCATAAATTAGAAGGCTCAGGAATGGTTTTGAATGTGAACGACAATGCATCAATTGACCAATTAATTAAAGACATATCTGAAAAACATGGAGATATTGATGTATTGGTAAATAATGCGGGAATAACCAAAGATACCTTATTGATGAGAATGAGCGATGAGGATTGGGACTCAGTCATTCAAACAAATTTAAAGTCCGTTTTTAAATTATCGCAGGCGGTTATAAAACCTATGATGAAGAAAAGAGAAGGAAGAATTATTAATATTTCATCAGTGGTGGGTCATATGGGGAACGGAGGCCAAGTTAACTATGCTGCAACCAAGGCAGGAATTGCTGGATTTTCGAAATCGCTAGCCCAGGAGTTAGGCAGTCGTGGAATTACAGTAAATTGCGTGGCTCCTGGTTTTATTGATACCGATATGACCAAATCGCTTAATGAAGCGCACAAAGAAAAATTAGTTAGTTTAATTCCATTATCTAGATTAGGTCGGCCTGAAGAGGTAGCTAAGGCAGTTTGCTTCCTGGCCTCTGAAGACGCGGGTTACATAACCGGAGAAACGATTCATGTCAATGGTGGAATGTTAATGGTGTAAAAAAATAAATATTTTTGTATCAAAAGAGTCACTTTTTGATAAAATAGCGTTTTTTAATATTTAAGGGGTAATTAGATGTCTGACATCGAACAAAGAGTTAAAAAAATTGTATCTGAGCAATTAGGTACTGATGCAGCTAATGTTAAAAATGAATCATCTTTCATTGATGACCTTGGTGCAGACTCCCTCGACACAGTTGAATTAGTAATGGCATTAGAAGAAGAATTTGGAACTGAAATTCCAGACGAAGATGCTGAAAAGATTACAACTGTTCAGCAAGCTATTGATTACATCAATAATCATCAATAATTCATAATTTATGTCCCAAAGAAGAGTCGTAGTGACTGGACTGGGTTTGGTCACTCCTATAGGAATAGGAGTGAATGAATCTTGGACGAATGCACTTCAAGGAAAGTCTGGAATCTCCAGGATTACTAAATTTGATCCTTCAAACTTTGCATCCCAAGTGGCTGGAGAAGTCAAAGATTTCGACGCCTCACAATACCTCCCCCCCAAAGAAATTCGCAGAATAGACACATTCATACAGTATGGCTTAGTGGCAGGTATGGAAGCATTCAAAGATTCAGGGATTGAGGTAACGGAAGAAAATGCAGAACGTATTGGAGTGGCAATTGGTTCTGGGATTGGTGGCTTGGGTATGATTGAATCAACCAATGACACTTATGATGAATCAGGTCCCAGAAGGGTATCACCATTCTTTATTCCGGGAACAATTATTAATATGATCTCAGGCAACTTGTCCATTATGTATGGATTAAAAGGGCCTAATATTTCAATAGTAACCGCATGTACAACCGGCACCCATTGTATTGGAGATGCTGCGAGGATGATCGAATATGGTGACGCCGATGTTATGGTTGCAGGAGGATCAGAAGCTGCAATTACTGAGCTATCCGTAGCTGGCTTTGCATCAGCAAAAGCTTTATCCAGTCGTAATGATGACCCAGCAACAGCATCACGCCCTTGGGATAAAGGTCGGGATGGTTTTGTTATAGGTGAGGGTGCTGGAGTGATGGTACTAGAAGAGTACGAGTCAGCAAAAAAAAGGGGTGCTAAAATTTATGCGGAACTTTCAGGCTATGGAATGAGTGCGGACGCCTATCATATTACTGCTCCTTCCACTGATGGCCCTAGAAGATCCATGGCGAATGCTTTAAAAAATGCAGGATTAAATAATGACGATATAGGCTTTATCAATGCCCATGGAACCTCCACTCCATTAGGTGACCTAAACGAAACAAATGCACTTAAAGAGCTTTTTGGGGATCATGCATATAAATTAGCTGTGAATTCTACAAAATCTATGACAGGGCACTTATTAGGCGGCGCTGGTGGTATTGAGTCTATCTTTACAGTACTTACCCTTCACCATCAAAAGTCACCACCAACCATTAACATAGTAGATCCAGACCCGGAATGTGATCTCGATTACGTACCTAATGAGGCCAGAGACATCAAAGTAAATGCTGCACTAAAAAATAACTTTGGCTTTGGTGGAACAAACGGCAGTCTGGTCTTTAATAAAATTTAAAGGTTGTGAAAACAACTCTCATTAATGGAAAGCTTAGCGACTCAGTCTCCATTTATGACAGAGGTCTGCAATACGGTGATGGTGTATTTCGAACGATGCTTGTTCATAACAAAACCATAATCCATTGTGACGAACAACTCCGCAAGTTTAAATACGACGCCGCCTTACTAAAAATTAAGACGCCCAGCAAAAGGGAAATTTTAAATGATCTGGATAAATTAATCCCCAACAAAAAAACTTACCTTCTTAAATTGATTGTTACCCGAGGTGTTTCAGAGAGGGGATACCAAGTCTTAAAAGAAATAAAACCAACTTTTATACTGCAATACTTTAACTATGACTTTGAGCGCAATATAAACAATCAAAGTGGAGTTATGGTCGAAAGTGCTGAAATATTCCTTGAAAAAAGTGATTTTGCAGAGCTTAAACATCTCAATCGGATAACCAACGTAATGGCACTCTATGGTAAAAAAAATAGTATATTTGATAGGGTAATGCTTAATGCTAAGCAAAATATAATTGAGGGTGTTTCCCATTGTGTTTTTTTCAAAAAGAGGGGTAGATTCATTTTTCCCGACATTACGGGATATGGGTTGCATGGAGTAAGTCGACAAATACTAATCAACCACTTAACCAAAAATTCAATGGCATTTAAAATACAAAATGTTAAGTATAAAGACTTAAAAGAATTTGATGAGATGTTCTTAATGAATTCTGTTTACGGCATTACCCCGGTAAAAAAATATGATGATGTTCTGTTTAAACCTAAAATTGAAGAACTAAAGATTCTGAATAATGCGTTAAAATTCATCTATGAAGAAAAATAAGATTTTTAAATTTTTGCATGATAAGCATTATGTTTTTCATCGAATTGCATTGGTTTTAATACTTTGTTTATTATCAGTTAACCTTCTTTTCTTTCAAATTAATGTTAATGATGAAAATAAAGATTTTGAGATAGCGCAAGGATCTAACCTAGCAGAAGTTGTCAATCAATTTTATAGCCAAGAGTTAATTAACTCCCCCTGGAGATTTAAGCTCCTTTTCTACATTACAGGAAATCAAAATAATATAAAAAAAGGAAGTTATAGCATTAAAACGGGAAGTAATTCTGTTGACCTTATCAGAATGATAACTCAAGGGTTGGAAACAACTCATGCGATTACATTTGTTGAAGGGCAAACGATACGTCAGATTTTTCAAACCATACAAAACAATCCTTACATAAAAAAAACAGTTGAAGAGTTTGATGAGGAAGCGATCTTAAAGATGATGGGTATTCCTGAAAAAAATCTAGAAGGATTAGTCTATGCCGATACGTACTATTTTATTAAAAATACTTCGGACATTGAACTTTTAAAAATGGGTTATGAGCACCTACAGAAAAAACTCAAACTAGCATGGCAGCACAGAGCATCAGATCTTCCCTATAAAACATCCTACGAAGCGTTGACGATGGCATCAATCATTGAGAAAGAAGTGATTTATTACGATGAAGCATCTTTAGTCTCCGGGGTTTTTATTAACCGATTAAATATGGGAATGCCGCTACAAAGTGATCCTACTGTCATCTATGGAATAAAAAACTTTGATGGTAATATCCGAAAATCCGACCTAAAAAAAGATCACCAGCACAATACTTATACCCGAAAAAATCTTCCTCCAACCCCAATTTGTATAGTAAGTTATCATTCTATTAGTGCAGCATTGATTCCCGAAAAAACAAATGCACTTTATTTCGTTGCAATGAACAATCACAGACATAAATTTTCTGAAACTTTATCTGAGCATAATGAAGCGGTGTATAGATATCAAAAAAAGAAATCTAAGAGAAAAAAATAATGACTATTTTTATTACAGTTGAGGGAATTGATGGAGCAGGTAAATCTACGCACCTGGAATTTATAGCTAAAACCTTTGATGCCAAATCGATGCCCTATATTATGACAAGGGAGCCTGGGGGTACAGAATTAGGTGAGAAAATTAGAAGTATTTTATTGCATGATGATATGACCGTTTCAACAGAAACATTACTGATGTTTTCTGCAAGAAATGAACACTTACAAAAAAAAATATTACCGTCGATTAATCAGGGTGTCTCTGTAATATGTGATCGTTTTACAGATGCATCATATGCCTACCAGCAAGGCGGCAAGGGCATTGAGTCAAACTTTATTGAAGTGCTGGAGAAGTTAGTACACCCTGAACTTCAGCCTGATTTAACATTCATCTTTGATATCAAACCTTCCATTGCAAGATCAAGAATAAGTCATGAACGTGATTTGGATAAATTTGAACGATCTTCTGAAGAGTTCTTTAAGGCAGTCCGAAATAACTACCTTAATCGAGCAAAAAATAATTCAAGGTATTGTGTTATCGATTCCTCTCAAACAATCGAAAAAATTCAGAAAGAAATTTTAGTTAAGCTTGAGGAATTTATCTAATGACGATGACCTGGTACGACGATTTCTATCAGCAAAGCTTTTTAGATAATCTAAAAAAAACAAACACACATTTATTTCTATCGCAACAAGGCGAGGGGGCTGAATACCTCATTGAGGATTTAATAAAAAAACTGTTATGCACTAACTTAAGGAATCAAGATCCTTGCGGATCCTGTCCAGCTTGTAATCATGTATTTGATGAACACCCTCAGATAAGAATACTTGAAAGGAGTCCGGAACTAAAAATACCAGTAATTGCAATTGACCAAGTAAGAGAGCTTACGTCTTTTATTCAGTTAGCCAGTAACGGCGAGCAAGATAAAAAAATCATCTATATCAAAGAAGCTGATATTTTAAATCAAAGTTCAGCTAATGCTTTATTGAAAAACTTAGAAGAACCATCAACAAACACCTACTTTATTTTAAATAGTTATAACTTAGCGAAAATCCTACCCACAATCATTAGCCGCTCGACCCTACATAAACTCCCGTCGCCTTCAAAAAAAGAGTCAGAAGATTTTTTAAGAGACCAGGGGCAAGAGACATCCATAAAGTTTATCGACTTATCTGGTAACAAACCCTATTATGCGATAAACATGTCAAATCAAACTGAACTGATTAATCAAATTGTGGCTCTATTATTAAAGGGAAAAAATTTTGACATGATGAGCGTTAATGATAATTTGCTGACTAACGGATCTGGGTTTTTTATTGAGATCCTTCAAAAATGGATTCACGATCTTGCCTATTTTATTGAGTTTAACGAAACATTATTTTTCAGTAATTTGAAAGAAAAAGTGGGCTTGATTTCTAAGCAGCTATCACTTAAAGAAACTTTAAATTTTTATAAAAAGTTAAATGAATACAAAAAATTGTCGGAAACCCAAGTTAATAAATCAATTGCACTCGATGCGCTTATAATTGATTACAAAAGGATATTTATCTAATGTACATAGACTCGCACTGCCATTTAAACTTTCCCGAATTAAGAGAGAATATTGATGCTATCTTAAATCAGATGCAAACCAATAAGGTTACGCACGCTTTATGTGTCAGTGTAGAAATGGATAAATTTCATGAAATTGATTCGTTAAGTCAAACCCATGACAATCTGTTTGCCTCAATAGGAGTTCACCCCGACTATGAAGACATTATTGAGCCATCCGTGGAAGAGTTGGTAGAGATTGCAAAAAAAGATAAGGTAGTTGCAATCGGAGAAACGGGTCTGGATTATTTTCGACTAAAGGGTGATCTTGAGTGGCAACGTGAACGATTCCGTAAACATATTCAAGCAGCAAATGAGTCGGGACTACCATTGATTATTCACACAAGAGAAGCGCGTGAGGACACGATAAAAATACTTAAAGAGGAACTAAAGCCGGGCACAAGAGGGGTCCTTCATTGCTTTACCGAAACCTATGAGATGGCAGTTCAAGCTATTGAATTAGATTTTTTTATATCTTTTTCCGGAATATTGACCTTTAAAAATGCACAAGATTTAAAAGAAACTGCAAAAAGACTTCCGTTAGAGCGAATGCTGATTGAGACCGATTCTCCCTATTTAACTCCGGTTCCTTATCGCGGTAAGGCAAACGACCCATCAAAAGTTATTCATATTGCAGAAGAAATCAGTCGCTTAAAAGATATTCCCATAGAAACCGTTGCCAAGGTGACTACTGAGAATTTCTTCAACCTATTTGAAAAGTGTCGTAATTTCTCATGAAAATTACTGTACTCGGTTCTGGATCCAGTGCAGGTACCCCAGTTATTGGCTGCCAATGCAGAGTGTGCCACTCAGAAAATATAAAAAATAAACGCACACGCTGTTCTTCAATGATTACAACCGATGATGGTTTAAATATACTAATTGATACGTCCCCGGACTTTAAATATCAAGCCATGCGCGAATCGATCCAAAAAGTGGATGCTGTATTGTTCACTCATCACCATGCTGATCATTGTCATGGCATTGATGATCTCAGGGCTTTTTGTCAGAAATATAAAATGCCTATCCCTATTTATGCAAACGAAGGAACGATGGCGGAACTTAAATTAAAGTTTAACTACGCTATACGTGAAGAAAGCAGATTTTGGGAAACGCCGGTTTTGCAAGATCATATTGCCCAGTCACCAATTATTATTGGAGACAATGAAATTATTCCCTTACCCGTAATTCATGGAAAAATGGAAATATTAGGCTATCGCTTAGGAAATTTTGCCTACATTACAGACGTTTCTGAAATTCCAGAGAGCACGATCAGTCTCTTAAAGGGAGTTGATTTACTTTTACTGGATTGTTTAAGATTCGAGCCTCATTTTTCACATTTTGGATTCAAACAAAGCATCGAGATCAGTCAAAAAATTAATCCAAAACGAACTTTTTTCATTCATATGACTCATGATATAGAGTATGATGCTGTTTCCAGTGAGTTACCAGAGAACATATTTCTCGCATATGACGGCTTACAATTAGTAACAACTTAAGACAAAAGGATTAATTTAACAATGAAACTAAAACTTTTTTTAACGGCTTTACTATCATTATTTATTTTTACCGCAGCCTTTGCTGAAAAAAAAATATACACTGAAGATCAATTTTTAAATCTATTTGACGGTAAACCAAAAGCAAGGATTGCCAAGTACTTAGGTGAGCCTGATTCCAAAGAGATCGCCGTACAACCTAAAGGGGCCTCTTCTGTAATTGGTAGACCAACAGACGAGAAGGGCAAGAAAAAGAAAGATAAGGTGGATATGTGGTATTACTCCAATATCGTTAAGTCAGGCAAAAACACTACTTGGAAAAAAGTAGAATTCACGTTCATAAATGATCGATGCATGAATATCGCCTTCTCAAACTAACTTAAAAATAATTTTAATTGCAAGCCCTGTTTGGTATGCAGGGCTTTTTTTTTATGCTAAATTAAATTTATTCTTAATTATTAAAAGAGAAAATTATGGATGGCGATATCAAGTCAGTAGTCCAAAAACATCATGGCGGTTGCCCTCATGACTGTCCAGATACCTGTTCAATGGTGTTTCATGTTCAAGACAAAAAATTAATTAAAGTTCAAGGGAACCCTGACCACCCAATGACGCGCGGTGGATTGTGCGTCAAATTAAATGATTACGAAAAAAGACATTATCATCCTGATCGAATTTTGTACCCAATGAAGCGAGTGGGACCAAAAGGCGAGAAAAAATTTGAACGCATAACATGGGACGAAGCATTTGATACGATTGTTACCAAATGGAAGGCTATTATTGATGAGCATGGGGCCGAAGCCATTATGCCAAATAGCTATCTTGGCAACCAAGGCCTGGTTCATGGATTGAATGGCGGAGACTCTTTCTTTGCAAGACTGGGGGCTACCGTTACCGAAAGAACTTTTTGTGGTGAGGGTTCGTGCACGGCTTGGTTATTAACCATTGGGCCAACAGCTGGAGTCGATCCAGAAAGCTTTATCCATTCGAAATTTATTATTGTTTGGGCCTGTAACTCAGTCAGTACTAATTTACATCACTGGCATATTATTAAAGAAGCGCAAAAGAAGGGTGCGAAAGTCGTAGTTATTGATGCTTATGCATCCAGAACAGCAAAAGAAGCGGACTGGCACGTCTGTCCAAAACCTGGTACGGATGGTGCATTGGCCATGGCGATGATGAATGTGATTATCGAAGAAGGGCTTGTGGATCAAGATTATGTGGACAACTACACGGTAGGGTATCCAGAGCTGGCCGAAAGAGCAAAAGAACGCACGCCGGAATGGGCAGAAAAAATTACCGGTATTGCAGCTGATGATATTCGCCAACTAGCTCGTGAGTATGCAACCACGCAACCATCTGCCATTAGGATTGGTGTTGCTTTAGAGAAAAGCTGGGGGGGTAGCCAGGCTATTAGGGCTGTAACTGCATTACCTGCACTGACTGGAGCATGGCGACATGTAGGTGGCGGGATCCTACAGTTTCCGGTATGGGAGCACCCCTATAAATTTGATGTCATCTGCCGTCCAGATTTAATTCCAGAGGGTACCCAGGTAGTTAACAATCTTCAGCTCGGCCGTGTTTTAACCGGCGAACAAAAATTAAAAGTGCCAATTAAGTCCATGATGTGTTGGAATACCAACCCGGTTACTCAAGCAACGGAATCGGAAAAAATTCTCGAGGGTCTTAAACGTGAAGATTTATTCTTAATTTCAGCGGAACACTTTATTTCCGATACAGCCGCCTTTGCTGACATTCTTCTGCCGGCATCAATGGGTGCAGAGCAAGAAGATATTATCCTGTCATGGGGTCACTTGTATTTGACTTACAACGAAAAATGCATTGAGTCTCCTGGTGAATGCTTACCCAATAACGAAATATTTAGGCAATTAGCGAAACGTTTAGGTTTTGAGGAAGACAACTTTAAATGGAACGACACAGAGTGTCTTGAAAACTATATCGACTGGGATTCTCCTGCTTGTGAAGGCATAGACCTTAATTATCTAAAAAAACACGGCTACGCGCGTTTAAATGTCGGTACCAAGGATAATAGGGCACCACATAAAGAGGGTAATTTCCCAACTCCGTCTGGAAAGTGTGAATTCAGGGTTGTTGGAGCAAAAAACTTCGTCGCGGGACCATTCAGACAAATGTACGAAGGCTTTCAGCCAGGTGAAGATATCCCTGAACTTCCTGATTACGTGGCATCCAAAGAGACACCTGAAGCCAATCCGGAGTTAGCTAAAAAATATCCATTAAATATTCTTGCTCCTAAGAGTCATGGTTTTATTAATTCAAGTTACGCTAATATCGAGAACAAACTTAAAGGGCAGGGTGAACAGTTTGTTTTAATCAATCCAGCAGATGCTGCTGATCGAAGTATCTCGAACGGTGAAAAGGTTAAGGTTTATAATGATAGAGGCTCTTTCGAAGCTTTAGCAAATGTAACTAATGATGTTAATGATGGGATTGTGGTGACAACTTTAGGTTACTGGAGACAGATGAATAATGGGGTGGTGAACTCTGTGAGTTCTAATGC
>JAHEAL010000006.1:39284-97832 GCA_024642775.1 Nitrosomonadales bacterium | reverse complement strand
CGGGGATTTCACATCTGACTTACAAAACCGCCTGCGCACGCTTTACGCCCAGTAATTCCGATTAACGCTCGCACCCTACGTATTACCGCGGCTGCTGGCACGTAGTTAGCCGGTGCTTCTTCTAAAGTTACCGTCATACTTATAACATATTACGAAATAAGTTTTCTTCACTTTCGAAAGAGCTTTACAACCCGAAGGCCTTCTTCACTCACGCGGGATGGCTGGATCAGGGTTTCCCCCATTGTCCAAAATTCCCCACTGCTGCCTCCCGTAGGAGTCTGGACCGTGTCTCAGTTCCAGTGTGGCTGATCGTCCTCTCAGACCAGCTACTGATCGTCGCCTTGGTAGGCTTTTACCCTACCAACTAGCTAATCAGATATCGGCCGCTCCAATAACGCAAGGTCTAAAAGATCCCCTGCTTTCACCCGTAGGTCGTATGCGGTATTAGCTAACCTTTCGGCTAGTTATTCCCCATTACTGGGCACGTTCCGATATATTACTCACCCGTTCGCCACTCGCCATCAGAGAGCAAGCTCTCTATGCTGCCGTTCGACTTGCATGTGTAAAGCATCCCGCCAGCGTTCAATCTGAGCCAGGATCAAACTCTTCAGTTTAATCTTGTCTATTACTAAAACTTTCTTATAAATAAGAAAGTTAGATAAATCGCTTTGTGCTTTTTAAAAAACTCAAATTCATTTACAAGGTTAACTAGCCTAAGCTAGTGTGGTCTTGTTCACAAATTTTTGAGTGTAAGCACTGTATTTTTTGAGTGTGACTGTAAACAGTCACTAACCTCATTCAATAAGTACCCACACTTATCAGTTGCATATTGTTAAAGATCAAGTTTCGATTGGTTGCGGGGACAGGATTTGAACCTGTGACCTTCGGGTTATGAGCCCGACGAGCTGCCAGACTGCTCCACCCCGCGATCGAATAAATCACCATCAAATATTCATTTTCTTGAGTGATCTCGGTGCCAGTAGCACCAAAGAAGCGAAACTATATCAGGTTTCTAAAAGCCTTGTCAAACACTTTTTCGCTTTATTTTTATTCTTTTTTGTAAATATTTTGTAACAATTTTTTTTGTCACTTTGTTATAAATTGGTTGACTTTTTTAACAAAACTAATCGGGTCCTCCAACTGACCGCCTTCCGCTAGCACGGCTTGATCAAAAATTACTGCTGAGAAGTCACTAAATTCTTGATTATCAACAACTTTTTCTAATTTTTTAATCAACTTATGACTAGGGTTAATTTCTAATATCGGTTTGCTGGATGGAGCATTCTGTCCTGCAGCTTTTAAAATTCTTTCTAAATTACCCGATATATCATGCTCACCAACCACAAGACATGCCGGAGAATCAGTCAATCTATGAGTCACTTTAACATCTTTAACCCTTTCTCCTAATGAGTTTTTAATCTTTTCAATAACCGATTTAGCCTCTTTTTCAATTTTTTCGTTTGCTTTTTTCTGATCTGCATCATCCAATTTACCCAAATCCAAGTCACCTTTTGCTATAGATTGAAGCTTTTTGCCGTTAAACTCGAACAAACTTGACACCAACCACTCATCCACTCGGTCGCTAAGCAATAAAACTTCTATATTTTTCTTTTTAAAGATCTCTAAATGCGGGCTATTTTTTGCTCCTTGGAAAGAATCTGCAGTGATGTAATAAATAACCTCTTGGTCTTTGTGCATATTTTTAATATAACTATCAAAACTAACGCTTTGTTCGTCAGTTTTGGTGCTTGCGAATCTTAATAAACCTGCAATTAACTCTTTGTTAGCAAAATCTTCTGCAGGGCCCTCTTTTAAAACCTTGCCAAATTCATTCCAAAATAGTTGATAATCATCAGGCTTTTTCTCAGCCATGTCTTTTAATGAAGATAATACACGTTTAACTATTCCTGATTTGATGGTATCAACCATAGGACTGTCTTGAAGAATTTCACGTGATACATTTAAGGATAAGTCCTGTGAATCAATAATTCCTTTAACAAATCGCAGATACTGGGGGATAAGTTTTTCATTTGCATCCATTACAAAGACTTTTCGGACATATAATTTAATTGAGTTTTGATTCTCTCTGTCATATAGATCAAATGGCGCCTTTTTTGGTATAAACAGTAATGATGTATATTCAGTCTTACCTTCTACCTTATTATGATAAAAAGCTAGAGGACTTTCACTGTCAAAACTAAGATTTTTATAAAACTCCTCATATTCAGTTTTTTTAATATCTGACTTGCTTCTTGTCCAAATTGCTTGAGTATTATTAACCGTTTCTAACTCTTCAGTTTTAACCAATTCCTCTTTATTCATTTCTGTTTTGTACATTTCAATGGGAATGGAAATATGGTCTGAGTATTTTTTAATAATATTTTTTAGCTTCCAAGCATCCAAAAACTCACTCTCATCTTTTTTTAATTTCAAGATTACGGTAGTACCACGACCTTTTTTTTCAATCTCATCAATGGTAAATTCACCGTCGGCTTTTGATGCCCACCTATAAGACTGGTTACTTCCTGCCTTTTTAGTTTCAACCATAACTTCATCAGCAATAATAAAGGATGAATAAAAACCAACCCCGAATTGACCAATCAAATTAGCATCTTTTGTTTTGTCACCTGAAACTTTTTCTAAAAACTCTTTTGTACCTGACCGTGCTATTGTTCCTAAATTATTGATTAAATCCTCGCGGTCCATACCAATACCATTATCAATAATTTTCAATGAATTATCTTTAACATCGTAATCTACAATCACTTTAAGTTCACTATCACCCTGGTATAACTTGTCATTATCAAGAGCCTCGAATCGGAGTTTATCGGTAGCGTCACTAGCGTTGGATATTAATTCTCTAATAGCAATTTCTTTATTGCTATAGAGAGAGTGGATCATCAGATCAAGAAGTTGCTTTACCTCTGTTTGGAAATTTAGTTTTTCAGATTTTGCCATAATATTTTTAGTTAATAGTTAATTAATGATTAACTAAAAATGGGGTTAATAATTATAATTTCAACCTTTATGGATAATTTTTTGTACTTCAGAGGCTAAATAGAAACCAATAACCGCTGTAACAAGGAGTGTTGACCCATAACCTGAGCAACTAAGGTTATTTTCTGTATTCAAGCAACTTTCATTTTTTATAATTTGCTCATCAGAGAATATGGTCGTTATTCCTAACTTGTTTTTTTTGGGGTTATTTTTTCTAAAATATTTTCTTAATTTACTCAGGAGTGGATCGCCTTTAGACTTCAGGAGATCGTCAGATCGAATTTTTTCCGGCGATTTTTTTCCACCAGCCCCTCCAGAAACTAAAAGCTTAATTTGGTTTAATAAACAATATTCAATGAGTGCTCTTTTTATAGAGACTTGGTCAATCGCATCAACCACAACATCAAACTGCTTGCCAATTAATTTATTCATATTATTTACAGTTAAAAAGTCATCGACTAAATTTAATTTGCATTCAGAATTAATACTTTTAATTCTATCGCCAATGGCATTTACTTTGGAGTTACCAATATTAGTTTCTAAGGCTTGTATTTGACGATTTATATTAGATTCAACTATATGATCCATTTCAATTAAGGTCAATTCACCTACTCCTTGGCGAACTAATGCCTCAGCTACCCATGAACCAACCCCGCCAAGACCAATAATGCAAACATGGGATTTATGATTTTTGGCTACTTTCTCATCACCATAAAGGTTAACTAAGCTTACAAAATGATTCCCTTTAGACTTCATCTGAAAGCTCAAGAATAACAAATGCACTTGCTAATTTTCTCTCGTCAGATAACGACAGATGACATGAGTCGATTTTTTGTAGTTTGAGGTAAATCATTATTTCATCATTGAAATGAAATGATGGTCTTCCTAAATCATTATTTCTAACTTCAATACCATGAAATGATACTGGTTTTCTAAACCCTATTCCCAATGCCTTGGAAAAAGCCTCTTTTGCAGCAAACCTTTTGGCTAAAAAATGAATTGGAGCAGTTTTTTTGATAAAAATTTTAAATTCGGATTCTGTTAGAACTTTCCGAGCAAAGTGATTACCAAAACGATCATAAATTTTTTTTATTCGAACAATCTCAACAATATCGTTTCCAATACCAAAAATCATTTTTTATTTTGTATTATCATTTTCATTTTACGAATTGCCGCATCCCATCCAATAAAAAGTGCCTCTGAAACAATAGCATGCCCTATATTTAGCTCTGTAATTTCCTTGATATCTAAAATTGGAAAGATATTGTCATAATTTAATCCGTGGCCTGCATTAACTTGAATACCTAATTTTTTTGCGTACTCAGCAGCTTGCTTAAGTTTAAGAAGATAATCATCACGCTCATCTTGTGAATTAGAGTCAGCATAAGCCCCGGTGTGAAGCTCAATAACCGGCACTTTCATTTTAGATGCAAGATCAATCATTTTAAAATCTGGAGCAATAAATAGGGAAACTTGTATACCTTGTTGATGAAGCTCATCAGAAATATTGGCTATCTGATCAAAATGCGACACAAGATCTAGGCCACCTTCAGTGGTTCTCTCTTCTCGCCTTTCTGGAACAATGCAAACATCCTCAGGAAGAAGCTTGAGAGCAATCCTCAACATTTCCTCGGTTGCAGCCATTTCTAAATTCATTTTTGTTTGAATTACTGGTTTAATATCAAATAAATCTTGATCCTGCATATGTCTTCTATCTTCTCTTAGATGAAGAGTAATGCTGTCAGCACCCGCCTTCTCAGCTAACTTAGTTGCCTGAACAATATTTGGATAGATTGTTCCTCTCGCTTGTCTTATTGTTGCAATATGATCAATATTTACACCTAGTTTCATTTTTATCCTAATTAGCTTTTATAAAACAGTTCTTTTGATTTTAAATTATGATTCTCAGTATAGAAAGATATTAAATATCTCATTAATAATTTACTTTCATTGACCGTAACATGGTCTTTGTAATTTTCATTGGACATATCCTGCAAAGTCTTACCTTTTACTTTTACACCATTCTGAGTTTTATCAGGCGAGCTTGCACCATACTCTGCCTCAAAAATATAATTTTTATCATCACTTATTGGTTCACCGTTTTCGTCAGTTAATAAATTAACTTGATAGCCCAATACCTGAAGTAGCTTCAACTCAAAACTTCTTAATATTTTTTCATGATTCTTGCTAATTGACAGTGCAACCAAACATTTATGATAATAATTAAATAATGATTGATTGGGATCTGCTTTTGGTAAAAGCTTCATCATAAGTTCATTTAAATAAAATCCGCAAACCAATCCTTGATTATTTAAACCCAGATATTTTGAAACCCATTCAACTCCGAATAGTGTCTTAAGCTCTCCTTGTCCTGACCATGTACCTTGAACAAGCTGAAAAGGTTGAAGATATCCTCTTAATAAAGATCTCGGTCTTCTTGCGCCTTTAGCTAAAAGACTTAACCTGCCAAAATTTTCAGAAAATACCTCAACTAATAAACTTGTTTCTTTAAATGGATAAGTATGAAGAATATAAATATTTTGATCTTCTATTCTCATAAAAATTAGATACCCAGAGACTTTAATGCCCTTGCATCATCAAACCAATTTTTTTGAACCTTGACCCATACCTGAAGCCACACTTTGCTTCCAAAAAGTCTTTCCATGTCTTTGCGAGATTCCGTTGATATCCGCTTTAATTTTTCGCCACTTTTTCCAATTAAGAGTGGCTTTTGGCTATCCTTATCTACTAGAACAGTAGCAAATATTCTTCTCAATTCTGGGGTTGTTTGAAAGTCCTCAATTTCGACAGCAACTACATAAGGTAATTCATCTCCCGTTAAGCGGAATATCTTTTCACGAATTATTTCCGCCGCTAAAAAACGTTCATTCTTGTCAGTGAAGTCGTCCTTATCAAAAACAAATTCTTGCTCAGGCAAAAATTTCTCAAGCTCTTTAAGAATCACAATTTGATTATCTTTTAATTTGATAGAAGCAGGAATAACAGACTTAAAAATATTTAATTGAGCATTCGTTTTCATTAATTCTAGTAATGAATTTTTATTTTTTATTTTATCAACCTTATTAATTAAATTAATAATAGGAATCGATGAGGGAATTTTTTTTAACAAGTTAAGATCAACCTCATCAAGCTCTTTGGGTTCAGACATAAAAATAATGACATCAACGTCTTGAGCAATCGATGTAACTGATTTATTCATTCTTTTATTCATCTCATTTAAATACTTTTGCTGATACCCTGGAGTGTCAACAAAAATAAACTGAACATTTTCTTCAGAGTGAATACCTAATATTTGATTTCTTGTTGTTTGCGCTTTTCTTGATGTAATTGAAAGTTTTTGTCCTAAAATAAAATTCAATAGCGTTGATTTGCCAACATTTGGCTGACCAATTATTGCTACTTTTCCACATTTAGTAATGCTCATGATTTTTTATTGTTAATTTTTTCAATTGCGTAACTTGCTGCTTCTTGTTCAGCCGCTCTTCTTGACGGGCCCGATCCTTCAGTAGACATATCTAATTGTTGAATCGAACATTTAACAGTAAACTCTTGTGCGTGAGCCTCTCCTTTAATATCAACAATCTCATATTTTGGTAATAATAATTTTTTTGACTGCAGCAATTCTTGCAATTCTGTTTTGGAGTCTTTTGCTATTTTACGCGGATCAATATCAGTTAAAAATTCCATAAAATTTCTTGTAATAAAATCTTGCGCAGGTATTAGGCCTCCATCTAAATATATAGCACCAATAATTGCTTCAATGACATCAGCTAGGATTGATGGTCTTCTCCAACCCGCACTCTTCATTTCACCCTCACCAAGTAAAATAAAATCTCCAATACCAATCTTAACAGCAACATGAGAAAGTGAATTTGATTTCACTAGAGATGCTCTTAATCGACTTAAATCACCCTCAGGTAGATTTGGAAACTTCTTAAATAACAGTTCAGCAATGGTGAAATTTAAAATACTATCGCCTAAAAATTCAAGTCTTTCATTATTTTCTGAATCAAAACTTCGATGAGTAAGTGCCTTTTGAAGCCACATAGGATCTTTAAACTCGTAGCTTAATGTAGAAATTAATTGCTTAATCGTTAAACTATCCATTACCTAATCCCATTCCCAATTCTCTTAAATTGATCAAGATTTAACCAAATTACAAATGCCTTACCAACTAACAGGTTATCAGGTACGAATCCCCATACACGGCTATCGGATGAATTATCCCTATTATCCCCCATTGCAAAATAATGCTTATCAGGAACAATAAATTCAACCGGCTCGCTGTTTGGAAAATCATGAATTAATATTGAATGATTAATATTCCCCAAGGCTTCATCAAACTCTTTCGCAATGACTTGTAAATCGGCGTTTAATAAATAATCATATTCACCAATGACGCTCTGTGAGATTATTTGGTCATTAATATAAAGTCTTTTATTTTCGTATCGAATTTTATCTCCCGGGAGTCCAATTACTCTTTTGATGTAATCAATAGAAGGATTTTTTGGATAATGAAAAACAAAAACGTCCCCCCTTTCAGGTTCGCCAATTTTAAGTATTTGTTTGTTAAAAACAGGTAATCTTAGTCCATATGAAAATTTATTAACAGCGATAAAGTCACCAGCAATCAATGTAGGCATCATAGATCCAGAAGGGATTTTAAATGGCTCAACTACAAAAGTTCTAATAACAAAAACAAGAAGAAGGACTGGGAAAAAATCTCGTGCGATATTTATAATCTTTAAAATTAATTGATTAGCCTTATTTTTTTTTGTAATTTGAAATATTTTATCAACAAGATAAATTAGTCCTGTTATAAAAGTCACCAACATTAAAATTAAAGCAAAAATCATTTATCATCCACTTTCAAAATTGCTAAAAAGGCTTCTTGGGGTATCTCAACATTTCCTACTTGCTTCATTCTTTTTTTGCCCTCTTTTTGCTTTTCTAGTAGTTTTCTTTTTCTACTTACGTCACCACCATAACATTTTGCTAATACATTTTTTCTCATAGCCTTTACTGTTTCTCTGGCAATAATATTAGCCCCAATTGCTGCCTGAATAGCAACATCAAACATTTGCCTTGGAATCAACTCTCTCATTTTTGCAGCCAAATCTCTTCCTCTATATTTACTATTCAACCTATGGACAATTGTTGAGAGAGCATCAACTCTTTCGCCATTAACCATAATGTCAAGCTTTACTAGATCAGACGCTCTGAATTCTAAAAAATCATAATCCATGGAAGCATAACCTCTAGAAACAGACTTTAGTTTATCAAAGAAATCTAAAACCACTTCATTCAATGGTATTTCATAGGTAAGCATTACCTGTCTTCCCAGATATTGCATATTTTTCTGGTTTCCCCTTTTTTCATTTGCCAAAGTCATTACGGGCCCAACATATTCCTGAGGCAATAAAATTTTTAACGCTATGATTGGCTCTCGAATCTCTTCTATTGTAGATAAATCAGGAAGTTTTGATGGGTTTTCGATTAACTTAATATCACTATTTTTTAATAAGAGCTCATACACAACAGTCGGCGCTGTTGTAATAAGGTCCATCTCATACTCCCTCTCAAGCCTTTCTTGGACAATGTCCATATGAAGCAAGCCTAAGAATCCACATCTAAAACCAAAACCTAAAGCTGAAGAATTTTCCGGTTCGAAGTTTAGAGATGAATCATTCAAACTTAATTTTTCAAGTGATGTTCTTAATGCCTCAAATTGGTTCGACTCAACTGGATATAGACCTGCAAACACCTGTGGTTTGATTTCCTTAAACCCAGGTAATGGTTTTTTTGCGGGTTTTGAAATATGAGTAATGGTGTCACCAACTTTTGCACTAGATAGCTCTTTAATTCCCGCTATCACAAATCCCACTTCTCCCGCCTGCAGACTCTCCCTAATAAGTGGTTTTGGTGTAAAAACTCCAACTTGATCAGCAGCATAATCTCTACCCGTTGCCATTAGTCTTATCTTATCTTTAGTATTAAGTTTTCCCTCCATAACTCTAACCAGCATTACCACACCGACATAGTTATCAAACCATGCATCAATAATCAAAGCTTGTAATTCATTTTCAGGATTACCTTTTGGAGGTGGCACACGAGAAACAATTTTTTCTAAAATATCAGGAATTCCAAGACCAGTTTTGGCTGAACATGGAATTGCATCAGATGCATCAATACCAATAACATCTTCAATCTCACCTTTGACTCTATCTGGATCGGCGGAAGCCAAATCAATCTTATTTAAAACAGTAAAAACTTCAACATTTTGATCCAAAGCGGTATAGCAATTTGCAACAGTTTGAGCCTCCACCCCTTGAGATGCATCAACAACCAATAGCCCCCCTTCGCATGCAGCCAGTGATCGACTCACCTCATAGGTAAAGTCAACATGCCCTGGGGTATCAATCAAATTTAGTATGTACTCATTACCATCTTGAGCCTTGTATAACAAAGTGACGGTTTGAGCTTTTATAGTTATTCCTCTTTCTCTTTCCAGATCCATCGAGTCTAAAACCTGGTTATCCATCTCTCGATCTTGGAGACCACCACAGCTTTGAATTAACCGATCTGCTAAAGTCGATTTACCATGGTCGATGTGAGCAATAATTGAAAAGTTTCTAATGTTTTTTTGCATTGACTATTTTGATGTAATAAAGAAAGGCGCTTAAGCGCCTTTCAAGAAAAATATTTATGGTGATTTTACCTTAATCTTGGTTAATTGGTTATTTTAATTGGTACATAAAGGGTATCACCATTTCTGTAAACTAATAAGGCAATTGTTTTACCTTTAGGTATCTTCTTTATTGCCTGATTAAAAGCTTGTGCTGAAGAAATTGGATTGTTATTAAGACCCAAGATCACATCACCTTTTCGAATACCAGCATTTGAAGCAAGCTCTTGTGAATCGATTACAAGAATTCCTGAATTTTCATTTATTTGTTTTTTTTGTTGTGGGGTTAAGTCTTTAACAACCAAGCCAATTCTGTTGACTTTGTTTTGATCGGAGTTTTTCCTGGCAACAATTACTTCTTCGGTTGGCATTTCACCAATAGTAATAATTAAATTATCCTCTTTACCTTTCCTGAGAATCTTAACGTTAACCTTTGTATTTGGCTTTGTAGAAGAAACAAATTTTGGTAAATCAGATGAAATATTAATATCTTTATTATCAAAACCCAAAATAACATCTCCAGGTTTAAGCCCTCCCTTATCTGCAGGGGATTCCTTTTCAACTCCAGCCACTAAAGCACCTTTAGTTGTTTTCATACCGAATGATTCAGATAATTCTTTGTTAATTTCCTGAATTGCGATCCCTAACCAACCCCTGGAAACCTTTCCATCTTTCTTAAGTTGATTAGCAACGTCAATAGCAACATCAATAGGGATAGCAAAGGACAGACCCATATAACCTCCAGTCCGTGAATAAATTTGTGAATTTATCCCAACTACCTCCCCGGATGTATTAAATAAAGGTCCGCCAGAATTTCCGGGGTTAATCGCTACATCGGTTTGAATAAAAGGTACGTAATTTTCTTGAGGTAAATTTCGCCCAAGGGCACTAACAATTCCAACAGTCATTGTACTTTCAAGTCCAAAAGGCGATCCTATAGCCGCAACCCACTCTCCCACCTTTAACTTTGTTGGGTCACCAATTGAAACTTTTGGTAAGTTTTCTGCCTTTATCTTCAAAACTGCTACATCAGTTCGCTTATCCACTCCTAAAACCTCAGCTTGAATTTCTCTCTGATCATTTAATTTAACCACAACCGTGTCAGCATCATTCACTACATGAGCATTGGTGATAATTACCCCATCACTATCAATAATAAAACCTGAGCCCGTTCCCATGACTTGCTTTTCTCGTGGTGCATTTTCATTTGGCGGCATACCCGGAAGACCTGGAATCCCAAAACGCTTAAAAAATTCTTGAAGATGTTCATCGTATGGGAATGGTGGTGCATTATTTTCCGGAACGGATGTATTTTTTATTGATGTGATATTTACTACGGTTTTGCCTTCACTGGCAGCAAGCTGAGTAAAATCAGGTAAAGATACGGCTACTAGAGCATTGGAAACAAATATTATAGAAAATAATATTAAGGTTTTTATGTACTTAGCACTCAAAATAATACTCCTCGACTTAAAAATTATTTTTTAATGGTTATATCAAACTTAGTATTCATGGCACTAATCTGCATCCTACTAGACCACACACCAAAAATTAACCCAAAGATCATTCCAAAAATAGAAAACAAAATTTCATCAAATAAATATTGGGCCAATCCAAGAAAAATCAATAGCGAGATTAATGGAAAAAAATAAATTATTAATGAAATCTTTAAAAGTAATTTCTCGTCATAATGAAAATTTACAATATCACCTATTTTAACTTTTTCATCAGTCTCAATTTGGATAACTTTTTTATGATTTAGTAACTTACCCCATAAAGAGTTTCCACAACCTTTTTTTTGACCGCATAATGAGCAGGCTTTATCTCTGTAAGACTCGATTGAAATATTTTTAGAAGTTATGCCAACAACAATACCCTTTTCACTCATTGATTCAAGTCAACCTTATTTGCAAAGCTTTGAAGTGTATCAGCTGGGACGGAACCAACAGCAAGAATTTGATAACCTTTTTTATATTCAGCCACAATATTACTAGAGCCTCTTCTGGAGATACCAACCTGTGGCTTCTGTTTTTTTGGAACAGGGTGAATAAAAATTGAGATAAAGGATAAACCATCTGAATAAATAAACTGATGAGCAAACGTATTTAATCCTACATACCTTTTTGTTTGATAACTTACTTCTTCAAATCCAGGAGGTGCTTCACTAATACTCCAGACTTTCTTACCTTGCTCAACTACTGCTTTATTCTCGTTGATGCTATATTTTTTTGATGGATCAAATTTTGGTCGAAACCAACTGATATCCTCATTAGACAAAAACTCAATGTTCCCAAAAGCAATGTTCTCTATAGTTTTTTTATTATTATCAGTAATCACCATCTTTAACGGTAAACTGGTTTCATCATCGATCCAAAGGTGATAAAAATAGCGGTACTCGTCTTTTGGTGTAAAAACTAAAAGTTGTGCAAGGCGATCAGCTACCCTGATTTTTCCACCGCTTAAAATATCGTAATTCTCTTTTAGGCGATTTAGATTTGAAGGAAATATATTGGGGAAAAGCTTAGCATTCTGTTTTTTTTGAATAAGAATTTTATCTTTGTCATTATCATATATAACCGCATCTGTCTGGTGCATCAATAAGAGATTTGGGGCACCATCAATTTTCTCAATTTTAAGGAATTCCTCACCCTTTAGGTTGACATGAATAACGCGAGTAGATTGAATATTTTTATTTTCATCAGTTGTTGAAATGATGCCTGAGTAGTTGGTCTGTATGCTTGCTACCGATGATTCCTTAACAACCTCCCATAAATTTTCATCTGATACGGCTAAATTCTGTAATCCCAATTGTAAAAAAATGGCAAGTAAAAGTCTCAACATATTTTAAATATTGGGTTGGTAACCAGCTTCGAGCAGGTGATTAGGATTTCGTGTAGTGGTATTGAAATGATCTATCAGAATCTCTTCGGTAACATCATCGGATGCCAAGAAGCTAGGGGCTGAACTATCGCCTCCAGAAAAAGAGTCTGTATTATTAAAAGCCCGCGTTCCTAAGAAAGCAACTATGAGGCCCATAAGAAAAAAGAGGAGATATTTTTTATAATCAACCGACAGAACCGATCCATTCTCTTTTATAAAGCCGTTATTGAACTGCGTAGGTTCGTCGTTTATTTTGTCCATTATTTTTGACGATAAGCTCGGATTAACATCAAGATATTCTTTTCTTAGAACATCTCTAATAGCTTGATAGGATTTAAACTTAGACATAGATAAAGCATTTTTGGATAACTCACTTAGTCCTTTGTCTAGTTCCGATCCTTTTAATTCGTTATCAATAATTGATGATATTTTTTCTGACATTCTAGTAATTCCTTAAAATAATATTTACCATCTTTTATTAGATGTTTCAATAAGAGGTTTTAACTTTTCAGAGATAGATTCCCTAGCCCTGAATATCCTTGATCTAACTGTACCAATAGGACAATCCATAATCTCCGCAATTTCTTCGTAGCTTAACCCATCCATTTCCCTTAGCGTTATAGCCGAACGAAGCTCTTCAGGAAGGTGCTCAATGGTTTCGTTAACTGTTGCCGCAATTTCTTTGGTCATCATGGCACTTTCTGGTGTTTCATAGGATCTCAAATCACCAGCTTCTTCAAAATTTTCAATCTCCTCTAATTCCACATCGTTCATAGCTTTAGGTCTTCTTCCAAGAGCCATTAAATGGTTTTTAGCTGTATTTACTCCTATGCGGTAAAGCCATGTGTAAAAGGCACTATCCCCACGAAAGTTATTAATCGCTCTGTAAGCTTTGATGAAAGAATCTTGAACGATATCTTCTATTTCAGATTGGTCTCGAACCATTCTAGAAAGTAGACGGTAAAGTTTTTTGTGATATTTTTCAACCAGGATGCCAAATGCTTGTTTATCGCCTTTTTGCGCTTTCTCAACAAGTTTTTGATCTATTTCACGCTCCGGATTTTTCGGAGGAAAATTCATATTATTCTTATTTTGTGTGTCAGATTTTTCACTGTACACTCTTACTTGTGATTCAACAACTTTTAAATTACGCATCGTGTCCTCCATTCATGTATTTATGACGGCAAAGTCACTTAAAGGTTCAGAAAAAAACTTATGAATTTTGATGTTTTAATTATTGGTGCAGGTCTTGCGGGTCTTGCAACAGCATTGCGATTTCCTGAAAATATAAAAATTGCTCTGATAGCCAAGCAAACACTAGATATAAGTGCAAGTCATTGGGCCCAAGGCGGAGTAGCTGGCGTAATTGACAATAATGATAGATTTGAATTACATGAACAAGATACAATTTCCGCTGGAGCTGGTCTATGCAATGAACAGGTGGTCAGACATGTAATTAAGAATAGTAAAGACTCAATTCAGTGGTTAATTGATCAAGGTGTTGAATTTACTAAATCCAATGACAATCAGTCACTTCATTTAACAAAAGAAGGAGGTCATTCGTTGCATAGAATTGCTCATGTCAAAGATTTTACTGGCAAAGCCATTCAAGAAGCTTTAATAAAAGAAATAAAAATAAAAAAAAATATTACTATTTTTGAAAATCATTCTGCAGTCGACTTAATCTTGTTAAGAAAAATTGATCCAAAAAGTAAAGAAAATGCGTGCTTGGGTGCCTATATATTGGATAAAAATAATGATTCCATTAAAACTTTATCGGCAAAATATACTGTTTTGGCAACTGGAGGCACATCTAAAGCTTATCTATACACAACAAACCCTCCTGTCAGTACTGGTGATGGAGTTGCAATGGCATGGCGTGCCGGATGCAAAATAAGCAATATGGAATTTATTCAATTTCACCCAACATGTCTTTTTCACCCAATGGAAAGGTCATTTTTAATATCTGAGACAATTCGTGGTGAAGGTGGCATTTTAAAACTTCCCAATGGTGAACCCTTTATGCATAAGTATCATCCATCTGGTGATCTTGCTCCAAGGGATATTGTTGCTCGAGCCATTGATAACGAAATGAAGCAACGTGGACTGGAAAATGTTTTTTTAGATATCTCCATGCTGGATGAAAACTTTATACAAAAAAGATTTCCTAGCATCTATCAACATTGTAAAAATTTAAAAATTGATATTACCAAAGAACCGATTCCCGTTGTTCCGGCTGCTCATTACTCATGCGGTGGCGTTAAGACCGATCTCAATGCAGAAACTAGTTTACATAATCTCTATGCTATTGGTGAAACAGCCTGCACTGGCCTTCACGGGGCTAACCGATTAGCCAGCAACTCTCTTTTGGAATGCTTAGTATTTTCTAAATCGGCTGTTGAACATATTTACTCAAAAATTCCTGAACAATCGGATCACTCGCCTCTCCCAGATTGGGATGAAAGTCGTGTAACAAATCCTGATGAGGCGGTTATGATTCTGCAAACCTGGAATGAACTGAGACGGTTTATGTGGAATTATGTTGGCATTGTTAGAACAAATCAAAGGCTCAACAGAGCATACGAAAGAATTGAAATACTAAAAAAAGAAGTGCAACATTTTTACAAAAATTTTCACATCACCTCAGATTTGATTGAACTTAGAAATTTACTTCAAGTGTCTGAATTAATTGTCTTATCAGCATTAGCAAGAAAGGAAAGTAGAGGGTTGCATTTTAGTAAGGATTATCCTGAAAAAAATGATGAGGCTATTGATACAATGCTACAATTAGACAATGAAATTAACTAAGGAAGTTGCATGAAGGTATCAATGAATACAGTGGTAACGATAGATTTTGAACTCAAAGATAGCGACGGAAAGATCTTAGAAAAAAGTAAAGAGCCTATTTCTTACCTTCATGGAGGTTTTGATAATATTTTCCCAAAACTTGAAGAAGCAATTCATGGAAAATCTCAAGGCGAAGAAATTGAAGTTTCATTAGATCCTAAAGATGCGTTTGGTGAATATGATGAGAATTTGGTGAATATTGAATCCGTGGATAAATTTCCTGAGAAAAATGTCAAAGAAGGAATGCAATTTGAAGGAGAAGATGAGTCTGGGGAGATTGTAATTTTTACAGTTACCAACGTAGCAGATGGAAAGGCTGTTGTCGATGGCAATCACCCATGGGCAGGTCAAAGAGTCTTATTTAAAGCTAAAATTGTTGAGGTAAGAACAGCAAACCAAGAAGAAATTGAGCACAAACATGTGCATGGACCAGGGGGACATCACCATCACTGATCCTTTAATGCCTGACTCATGTTTTTTTGAATTATTGCTAAAAAATTATCGTATATTTTAGCATTGGACGCTATGATATTTCCTGTTTTAAGCCAAGCCTGCTTTTGATTAAAATCACTGACTATTCCACCCGCTTCCTTTACAATAAGGGCTCCGGCCGCAATATCCCATTTCGATAAACCTATTTCCCAAAATCCATCAAACCAACCAGCTGCAACATAAGCCAAATCTAAAGCTGCAGAGCCTGGTCTTCTAATACCAGAGGTAGAACGAACCATCTCTTCAAACATTTTTAAATAACATGGTAGATGAGTAAAATCTCTAAACGGAAAACCAGTTCCTATTATTGAATCCCCTAGTTTTGCTTTATTGGACGCGCGAATTCTTTTGTCATTTAAGTATGCGCCACTGCCCTTGGTGGCTGTAAATAAATCATTTCTATTAGGGTCATAAATAACAGCCTGAGTGATTTCTCCTTTGTGCATTAGTGCGATAGAAATACAATATTGAGGAAATTTGTGTAAAAAGTTCGTTGTCCCATCCAGGGGATCAATAATCCAAATAAAATCTGACGAAGAGGAGGAGGACCCAGACTCTTCACCCAGAAATCCATGCGTAGGATATGCGGCTTTAAGTGTTTCAATTATTGCCTCCTCAGAAGCAAGATCAACCTCAGATACAAAATCGTTAAAAGATTTGTTTTTTATAGTCAATTGATCGATATCCTCAGCAGCACGTAATATAATAGATCCTGCTTTTCGGGCTGCCTTAACTGCAGTAGATAACATTGGGTGCATTTCTTATACCATTAATAATTTATTTAATGTGCCATTCTAAAGGAATAAGATGAATTCAAAAAATGAAATTTTTAAAAATATCACATTTGTTCTGTCTAACACGAGCCATCCCGGCAATATAGGATCATCAGCAAGAGCTATAAAAACAATGGGGTTTGAAAATTTAACATTAATTAATCCTGAAAAATTTCCTGACACTCAGGCAGATGCGCTGGCTTCAGGGGCAAAAGATTTACTAGAAAAGGCCAAGGTTGAAAACAATTTTAAAACAGCGATTAGGGACAGTCAGGTGGTAATTGGATTCACTGCGCGAAGACGAGAGTTAAGCCAAGAACACCTATCTTCTGTTGATATAGCAAATAAAGCGATTAGCTTAGCCATAGATAATAATGTCGCATTACTTTTTGGTAATGAAACATCAGGATTATCAAATGATGAAATCCAACATTGTCATTACCTTGGCTTTATTGATGCAAACCCAAAATATTCCTCATTAAACCTTTCTCAAGCAGTACAGATAATAGCCTATGAGCTTAGAAAAAATATTGGGATACCCCAATTAGACTTTGATGCTCGTGAGAAAAAAATAGCAACTTTCAAAGAGCAGAGTGGCTTTTATGAGCATTTAGAAGAAACTTTAAAAGAACTTGATTTCTTTGACAAAGTCCAAGGAAAAAGATTAATGCATAGAATAAGACTGATGTTTAATCGAATAAAAATGGATGAAGATGAGGTAAATATTTTCAGAGGAATATTGAATCAAATTCATAAGAAAATTTTTAAAGACTGAGTATTTTAGTCAGCTATTATTTGTGGGATAATGGCACAAATTAATTTTATTAAAATCTGATTCAATATGGCATTTAAACAATTAAAAAATGATTTGTCTGTGGTTTTTGATCGTGATCCAGCAGCAAGGAACTACATTGAAATTATCACAACATACCCTGGGATACATGCCATTTTATTCCACAGAATTTCTCATCGGCTATGGGGTTTGAAAATAAAGCTGTTAGCAAAAATTATTGCTTATATTTCTAGAATAATTACTGGTATAGAAATTCATCCTGGCGCTCAAATAGGTCAACGTTTTTTCATTGATCATGGAATGGGTGTCGTAATAGGAGAAACTGCTATCATAGGTGATGACTGCACCCTTTATCATGGTGTTACTTTAGGAGGAACTACATGGAAAAAAGGAAAGAGGCACCCAACGTTAGGGAATAATGTCGTCATAGGAGCAGGAGCCAAAATTCTTGGGCCCATTACAATCGGTAATAATTCAAAAATTGGTTCTAATGCCGTTGTGGTTAATAATATCCCAGAAAATACCACAGCGATTGGCATTCCCGCAAAAGTAGTTGAGTCTGAAAAAAATGAACGTAAATTTAGCGCTTATGCGGTAGGTAAAGACAATAAGGATCCTGTTCACCAGTCCATTGATGATATTTTATCGCTCTTAGAAAAACAACAAAAAGAAATAGATCAGCTAAAAAAATAAAATTGATGAACTAAATAATCAATACTTGATCAATATAGTCAAGTTTTAGTACAATACACAATATGAAATTAACCACAAAAGGAAGATTTGCCGTATCGGCGATGCTCGATATTGCATTAAATCAAGAAAAAGGTCCCGTTACTCTGCTTGGCGTGTCCAAGAGACAGGCGATTTCACTATCCTATCTTGAACAGTTATTCAGTAAACTGAGAAGAAAAAATATTGTTTACAGTGTCCGCGGACCTGGTGGTGGATACAAGATTGACAAAAAACTTTCAGATATTACGATACGTCAGATCATTTCAGCTGTTGACGAAACAATTGACGCTACTCAATGTGGAGGGACTGAAAATTGTCATGATGGACATCGATGCATGACACACGACTTATGGATTTCAGTAAATAAGAAAATTTTAGATTACCTTGATAGCTTATCTCTTCAAGACCTGTACAACAACTCAAAAGATTCTTCATCAAACAAAGACAAAACCATTAACTTTTTTGATAAATCTCCAACAAATACTAATGAGGTTCTTGCTTGAGTTCACTATATTTTGATAATAATGCTACCACCATGATAGACGAGAGAGTTCTGGAAGTTATGTTACCGTGCATGAAGTCTCAAATGGGAAATCCTTCAAGCAATCATTCATTTGGTCGTGATGCAAAAAAATTAATTGATAATGCAAGGAATCAAGTGGCTGAATCGGTTGGAGCATACCCTAAGGAAGTTTTTTTTACCTCAAGCGGAACTGAAAGCAATAATTGGTTTGTTGACGGTATGTCGAATATTTATCCAGAGGGTCAATTTTTTTATGGGGCAACTGAACATCCCTGCATTTCCAAACCAATGCAAAACTTAAAGCTGCATGGAGTTAAGGTTGAGAAATTAAGAGTAAAAACAAATGGCGTGTTTGACATGAATGAGCTAAACAAGCTCAGCAAAAATGAAATTAATATTCTCAGTCTAATGTTAGTCAATAACGAGTCTGGAGTGATTAATGATATCGCAAATATTCGAGAGCAATTGTCTGATTACAATATTATTTTCCACAGTGATGCTGTTCAAGCTTTAGGCAAAATTCCCTTGGATTTTCATGCGCTTGGTTTAGATGCTATGTCAATATCAAGTCACAAAATAAATGGACCCCAAGGGATTGCAGCCTTGGTGATTAAAAATGGTCTTGATATTGATCCACTTATTCTAGGTGGCGGTCAAGAAGCTGGCTTAAGAAGCGGTACAGAAAATCTTGCCTCAATAGTTGGATTCGGGATGGCTTGTGAGCTAAGTCAGGAAAAGCTTAAAAATACAGAAAAATTAAAAGAAAACAGAAATTTCTTTGAAGTCGAGATTAAATTAATGGGTGCTACAATTTTTTCAGAGGATGCATTAAGAGTCGATAATACTAGTTTCTTCGGATTTGAAGGTATTGATGGTGCCACAATGATTACTGCCCTTGATAAATTTGGTATCGGTATTGCAAGTGGTTCTGCATGCTCAACTAATAATAAAGAAGCCAGTCATGTCTTAACTGAAATGAATGTTGATCCTGATCTGGCACAAAGCGCAATTCGACTCAGCCTTAATGAAAAAAATACTAGGAATAATATTTTGTATTTGTTAGAGAAAATAGAGCATGAAAAAAATCGTTTAAAAAATTACGCATCATTATTAAATTAAGACATAAAGGAAATAAATGAACAATTTACCAATTTACATGGATTATTCAGCAACAACTCCGGTTGATAAAAGAGTTGCTGAAAAAATGATACCCTTCATCACAGAGGATTTTGGAAATCCAGCCTCCAGAAGTCATCCTTATGGATGGACTGCAGAAAAGGCAGTTGAAGAAGCCAGACGAAACGTTGCAGCATTAGTAAATGCAGATGCCCGTGAAATTGTATGGACTAGCGGAGCAACTGAATCAAATAATTTGGCAATCAAGGGTGCAGCAGAGTTTTATAGTAAGGACAAAGGAAAACATATTATTACCTCAGCAACCGAACATAAAGCAGTGATTGATGCCTTTCGTGAACTGGAAAGACTTGGCTATGAAGCTACTTACCTTACCCCAGAGCCGAATGGCCTAATCAATATAGATAAATTTAGAGCTGCTATTAGGCCAGATACTGTTTTAACATCATTAATGATGGTTAATAATGAAATTGGTGTTATACAAGACATCAAAGCTATCGGAGATGAGTGTAGAAAAAATAATATTATATTTCATGTTGACGCAGCACAAGCAACCGGAAAAGTTGTAATTGATCTTGAGGACTTACCTGTTGATTTAATGAGCTTCTCAGCCCATAAAACATATGGACCCAAAGGTATTGGTGCGCTTTTCGTAAGAAGAAAACCAAGAATTAGGATTCAAGCTCAAATGCATGGCGGCGGTCATGAAAGAGGAATGCGCTCCGGCACTCTCGCAACGCATCAAATTGTTGGGATGGGAGAAGCTTTTAAGATTGCCAGAGAAGAAATGGAAATGGAAAATCAGAGGATTAAAACTCTTCATCAAAAATTATTAAAGGGGCTTACCGAAATCGAAGAGGTTTACGTAAACGGAGACCTTGACCACAGAGTTCCACACAATTTAAATATAAGTTTTAATTATGTTGAAGGTGAATCCTTAATTATGGCGATAAAGGATATTGCTGTGTCCAGTGGTTCAGCATGCACATCAGCCAGCCTTGAACCTAGTTACGTTCTTAGAGCTCTAGGTCGATCTGATGAATTAGCCCATAGCTCAATTCGTTTTTCTATTGGCCGATTTACAAAGGATAGTGATGTAGAACATACTATTAAAATTTTAAAAGAAAAGATTGGTAAGTTAAGAGAGCTCTCACCCCTGTGGGAAATGTTTAAAGATGGCGTGGATTTAGAAAAAGTGGAATGGGCAGCTCATTAAAAATTAAAGGAGATATAAATGGCTTATAGCGATAAAGTATTAGATCATTATGAAAACCCAAGGAATGTTGGGTCATTAGATAAAAACGATCCGAATGTTGGTACAGGTATGGTTGGTGCCCCAGCATGTGGCGATGTTATGAAGCTTCAGATCAAACTAGGTGAAAATGGAATTATTGAAGATGCAAAATTTAAAACATATGGATGTGGTTCCGCTATTGCTTCAAGTAGCTTAGTAACTGAGATGCTTAAAGGTAAGACATTGGATGAGGCAGAATCAATCAAAAACTCAGCCATTGCTGAGGAGCTCGCTCTTCCTCCAGTTAAAATACATTGCTCTGTGCTTGCTGAGGACGCAATCAAAGCGGCAATTCTAGACTTAAAAAATAAAAAATAATGGCGATTACGATAACTGAAAAGGCTGCCAAAAGAGTCGAAAAATATTTAGCCAATAGAGGAAAAGGTGTAGGTCTTAGATTGGGAGTAAAAACTACTGGCTGTTCGGGTATGGCTTACACACTAGAATTTTTAGATGAAGCAAATCCTGAAGATACACTTTATGAAAGTCGTAACGTAAAAATATATGTTGACCCAAAAAGTCTTGTATACATAGACGGGACTGAATTAGACTTTGCCAGAGAGGGATTAAATGAAGGATTTAAATTTAACAACCCAAACGTTAAAGATGAATGTGGCTGCGGTGAGAGTTTTACAGTTTAAGTATGAATTTTTTTAACGTTTTTGGTATCAATCAACCTCACTTTTTCATTGACTTAAAAGATTTAAAAAAAACTTATATCGAGCTTCAAAAGCAATCACACCCTGATAGATTTGCTTCCGCTTCGGAACATGAGCAAAATGTGGCACTACTTAAATCATCTCTAATAAATGATGCTTTTGAGGTGCTCTCAGATGACTTAAAAAGGGCAAAATATATTCTTGAATGCAAAGAGATTCCTTTAAGTAATGCTACAAGAAATGAATTTCTAATCGAACAAATGGAGCTTGAAGAGAGCCTGGAAGAGAATAATAGTGATTTACAAGAGTTAAAGCTTTTGTTAGATAAAACAAACACTAAATTTAATGAAAATTTAAATACTCTCAGAAATCATTTTGAAGCCGGAAACTTCGATTCAATTTCTTCGATGGTTAATGAACTTATATTTTTACAAAGATTTACCATAAAAATTAAAGATAGGATAAATAAAATAATCTAATGGCGCTTCTTCAAATTTCAGAACCGGGTAAGAGTACCGAGCCACATAAACGAAAGATTACACTTGGGATCGACTTAGGCACAACCAATTCTTTAGTAGCCACCTTTGTAAATGGAAGTCCACAAATAATTAAGGATGGTGATCATAATTTAATTCCATCAAAAGTTGATTATTCTGCAGAAAAAATATCAGTAGGTAATCAGATTGAAGAGAATTCTTTACCCATAACCAGTATTAAGCGCTTAATCGGAAAAGGTATTGATGACATCGATGTTGATGAATTATCATTTGATATAAAAACTATTGATAAAAATATCTTTGTCTCAACTCCAATAGGTCTTAAAAGCCCTGTAGATATCTCGAGTGAAATTTTATCCAAACTCAAACAACTCGCAACTGATTACTTTAATGATGAAATTTACGGAGCTGTTATTACAGTTCCTGCATATTTTGACGATGGCCAACGACAAGCAACAAAAGATGCGGCCCTAAAATCTGGTTTAAATGTTCTTAGATTAATCAATGAACCTACAGCAGCCGCACTTGCCTATGGTTTAGAAAATAATAAGTCCGGTACATACGCAATCTATGATTTAGGTGGTGGCACTTTTGATGTTTCTATACTGAAATTATCTGATGGTATATTTGAAGTAATTTCAACCAATGGCAATTCATCTCTTGGTGGAGATGACTTTGATAGGCTTATTAAAGATTGGATTACACATAATCATAAAATTAAGATACACAATCACTTACAACTTCAAGCGCTAAACAATTGCGCTAAAAGCCTCAAAGAACAATTGAGTGTTTCGGATGAGGCAAGTCAAATTATTTCTATTGATAATCAAGAACTGGAAATTGTATTAACGTCTGATACTTTTGAAAAACTCTCATTGGAATTAATTAATCAAACCATCAAATGCGTAAAAAATGCACTTTATGATGCGAATTTTAACAAAGACGATATTGATGGCGTTGTTATGGTTGGTGGCTCTACTCGAATGCCAATTATTCAAAAACATTTAAAGCAATATTTTCAAAAAGAATTATTAAACAATCTAAATCCTGACGAGGTGGTAGCGATTGGGGCAGCAAGACAAGCGCATATTCTTTCAGGTCAAAGTGATGATGATATGCTACTGCTAGACGTCACACCTTTATCTTTAGGCGTTGAGACAATGGGAGATCTCGTAGAGAGAATTATTCCAAGAAACTCGACCATTCCAATTGCTAAAGCGCAAGAATTTACAACATATAAAGATGGACAAACCATGATGAAAATTCATGTTGTTCAAGGGGAGCGTGAAAAAGTTTCGGATAATCGCTCCCTGGCAGAATTTATTCTCAAAGAAATTCCACCACTTCCAGCAGGTGCAGCAAAAATTAAAGTTACGTTTCAAGTAGATGCTGACAGCTTATTGAAAGTCTCTGCTGAAGAAATTACCACTGGTAATAAAACTGAAATAGAAGTCAAGCCTGCTCATGGGATGGATGATAAAAAAATAAGAGAAATGTTGGAGGATTCCTTTGAAAATGCGAATCAAGACAAAAATTTTAGATCTCTTTCTGAATTGCAAGTGGATGCACAGCAAATAATTGAGCTTACAGAAAAAGCTATAAATAAAGATAAACATTTAATCACTGAAATAGAGTCTGATGAGATTTTAAAAAAAATTCAAGAATTAAAAAATGGTTTAGATTCAAAAGACACAAATAAAATAAATCTAGCAATTGAAGCATTAAACAATGCTAGCATAAGCTTCGCGGAAAAAAGAATGGATAACTCAATTCAGTCGGCATTGTCCGGCAAGAATATTAACAACATAAAAATTAAATAATTATGCCTAAAATTATCGTATTACCTCATGAAGAACTTTGTCCAGATGGTGATGTACTTGAAGCCAAACCTGGAGAAACAATCTGTGACACCTTATTAAAAAATCATATTGATATTGAGCACGCATGTGACAAAGTCTGTGCTTGCACTACATGCCATGTAATTGTTCGCGAGGGATACGACTCCATACCCGAGTCGGATGAACTTGAAGATGACATGCTCGATAAAGCATGGGGTTTATCACCTAAATCACGTCTATCTTGTCAATCAATTATTCAAGAAGAAGATATAACTATTGAAATTCCCAAATATACGATCAACCTGGCAAAAGAATAAAAAAACCACCCAAATGGGTGGTTTTTTTATAAATATGTTTTAATCTCTATTACCCATAAGAGCTAAAAGTATGTGCAATAAATTTACGAATAAATTATAAATATTCATATAAAGCGCTAAAGTGGCCATAATATAGTTTGTTTCTCCACCCCTGACTATTCTATTCACATCGTATAAAATAAATCCTGAAAAAATAAATACAGCAATTGCTGATATGGCTAGAGAAGCGGCAGGAACTTGAAAAAATAAATTAACTAATGAAGCAAGAATTAAAAGCACCAGTCCAATAACCAAAAATTTACCCATAAAACTAAAGTCTCTTTTTGACGTTGTCGCAATACCGGATAAGACAAGAAATATTGACGCCGTTCCTCCGGCTGCTAATGTAACGATTTGCCCGCCATTACTCATGCTAAAAGCTACTTGTAAAATTGGTCCCAGCATTATTCCAAGAAAAAAAGTGAGAGCTAGTAAAAATACAACCCCTAAACTACTGTTACGGTTTGCTGAGATGAGAAAGAAAAGGCCGAATATTCCAGCAAACATTAATAAAGAAAACATAATCGGACTTTGTGCAGCGAAGCCAAAGCTCATACTCATTCCAATGAGGGCACCTAAAACAGTTGGAATTAACGAGAAGCCTAGAAGTGCATAGGTGCTTCTTAGAACTTTATTGCTCTCAACTGCAGTAGAAGATGATGCGATATTAAAATTATCTTGCATTAGTTTTTCCTTAAAAAATTAATAATTAATATACGGAATATTGATTAGTTATTTTACATTAAAGTTTCAAGAGTTTTTAACAAATTTATTTTTTTTCATGAAGGAGATTATTTCAAAAATTGATAATCCATCTAGCTTTTCTTTTCTATTTTTTTCGATGTTCAATCTCAAGCTGCTGAAGCTATTTGAATTGATTGATTCTAAATCAGTTGATTGTAATAACCTATCCACATCTTTATGGTTATTACAAATCAATACAATATCACACCCTGCTGAAAAGGCTGACAATGTTCTTTTTTCGATTGAGGCAATGTAATTACCTACTCCTTTCATACTTAAATCATCTGAGATCACAACTCCTTTAAAATGAAGCGTTTTTCTCAAGTAAGAGTTTAGCCAGTAGTGAGATAAACTGGCTGGCTCATTATCAATATTTGGGTAAATAACATGACTCGGCATGATAGCTTTTATATCACTATCAATCATTGCTTTGAACGGCAATACGTCTGGCTCCATTTCGATTAAAGTCCTGGTATCTTCAGAAATTTGTAAATGCGTATCTGCTTTGATATAACCATGTCCTGGAAAATGTTTTCCAACTGCGGTCATTCCAGCCTCATCAAGGCCCCGAATAAAGTATTTTACTAACTCAATTACGATTTTGGGATCAGATGCAAAAGAACGATCACCAATGACTCCGCTTTTACCGTAGTGTAAATCAAGAACTGGCGAGTAATTAAGGTCAATAAGATAACTTCCTAGCTCCTTACCTATAATCCATCCAGAAAACTTGGCTAATGTTACCGCTAACTGAGGATCTTTTTTAAAGATAGGTTCAAGAGAAAGCATCGGAGGAAGTAAGGAAAATCCCTCTTTAAATCTTTGAACCCTTCCCCCTTCATGATCAACAGAAATCAATAAATCATTTCTTACTTCTTTGATATGTTTGATTAATGAATTAAGTTGATTTGTATTCTTAAAGTTTCGTGAAAATAAAATAATGCCACAAACGATTGGATGAGAAATTCTTCGGATATCATTTTTACTTAGATAAAATCCTTCAATATCTATGATGATAGAACCCATGTTTATAGCTTCCATGAAAATGGGCTGAAGTTAGTTTGATAGTCATAATGATCAAGTCCCTCTTTTTCTTTTAGAAAAGAAATGATTTTATAAATAACAGGAGTAAATAATATCTCGACCAATGTTTTTGCTAAAAACTGTGCCACAACAACCATCCAAATTTTATCATTAGGTATTAATCCTGAATTATAAAATGCCAAAGGGTAAAAGATGATTGAGTCAATTCCCTCCCCAGCGATAGTTGAGGTTATTGTGCGAAACCATAACAGCTTTCCATTAGTCCATATTTTTACTTTTGCCATAACCCAAGAATTCACAAACTCTCCTACGGCAAATGCAATTAAACCAGCAAGAGCAACACGCCATGCTGAGCCAAATGCTATTTCATACACTTCCTGATTTTCCCAAAATGGAGCAGGTGGTAATTCAACAATGACCCATGCCATAATAGATGCAAATGTCAGTCCAGAGAAGCCTGCCCATATAACCCTCCTTGAAGCCGCATACCCATATACCTCTGTTAAAATATCGCCAAAAATAAATGAGATTGGAAAAAAAAGTACTCCTGCACCAAAAGTTAGAGTTCCGAATAACGGGACGTCAATCTGAGAAATTTTTGCTGGGCCAATGATATTGGCGGTAATAAGGACAGTTACAAAACCAGCCATAACCAAATCATAATATTTGTAATTTTTTCTATTATTTTTCAATATTAAACGCCAAGGATCTTCCGATAGAATTAAAAGATAAAATCATTAACATGATGCTAGAACCTACAGTTATTGTATAGTGCGGGGCAATTAAAAGATAATCAATACTATCTCTCAGCATAGCTCCCCATGATGGAAATGGGGAAGATAGACCCATGCCTAAAAATGCTAACCCAGCCTCGGCAACAATAAGGTTAGCAAAGGTATAATTTAATTCAACAAATAGAGCTGATAATGTATTTGGGATCAAATGTTTAAAGACTATTGATAAATTTGAAGACCCCATTGTAATTGCTGCCTTAATAAAATCTTGCTCTTTTAAAGTTAAAGTTTGTACTCTTGCTATTCTTGCAAAACCAACCCATGAAGTAATTGTGAGTGCAATTAAAATATTCCAAAAACTAACCTCAAGGAATGCTGATATTGCAATAATGAGCAGAATTCCTGGAAATGCCTGAATTATTGAAATTAAATTTAAAAATAAGCGATCGTAGAAACCACCTATAAAAGCCGATAACACGCCTAAAAAAGACCCAATAAAAAAAGAAATTAACGTAGCTAAAAAAACAATTTTGAATGAAGTTAAAAACCCATTTATTAATCGAATAAAAATATTTCTTCCATAGTCATCGTAGCCAAAAAAACTTGAAAAATTTGGTGTCTGGAGAATCAAATCAAAATTCATTTGATAAGGGTCCCAATCAAAATATAAATTTATTAAAGATAAAAATATAAATAATCCAGGAATCAAAAGTGATATTTTTTTAATCATTATATTTAACCCTTGAGTCGAGTAAGGGGTATAAAAATTCTAAAAGATAATTAATTGTCACATAGCTTAATGAAATAAAAAAAACTGCAGCTTGAGTTAATGGGTAGTCTCTTTGATGAATGGAATCAATTAATAACTTTCCCACTCCATCCCAACTGAAAATCATTTCCGTAATAATTGCCCCCGATAGAAGAGATCCCATCTGAAGTCCGATTACGGTGATTAAAGGCAATGTGATCAGCCTTAAAATATGAGTCATATAAATTTTAATTTCTGATAAACCTTTGGCTCTTAAGCAGATAATAACTTGCGAATCCAAAATATCGCCCACACAATCCTCAGTCATTTTTGCTAGGTATGCCATTAATCCAAGGGATAGCGTTAATCCTGGAAGAATAATAGACAATTTGCTGTCCATTCCATTTACTGGCAAAAGATGAAAGGTAAGTGAAAAAATAAGAATTAGAATAGGCGCCAATATAAAACTGGGTAATGCCAATAAAATAGGTACGCAAAAATTTAGAACTTTATTAAAAAGTGATTTTTTGAAGAAAGATGCGGCCAAACCCAATGGAACACCAATTAATATTGCAACTGAAATCGAAAACAATGCTAGCTGGTAAGTATTAATCAAACTTGGTATTAAAAGATCATAAACTTCAGCTCCTTGATAAATCGATACACCAAAATTTAATTGCAAGAGATTAAAAATTGCTAACTTAAGCTGTTGGAAAAATGACAAATCCAAGCCAAGTGATTTTTTTAATGCATCAATATCCACAACTTGATTATTTTGACCAATTAGAAAATCAATTGGATCACCAGGTATGGTCCTAATTAAAATAAAGGTTAAAAGATAAATAATGAAAATTAAAAATAAATAATTTACAGTTTTTTTTAAAAATTTATTCATTGAAAATAATTACGCTTTCACCAACTTTTACTAGGTCAAATAGCTCGACCACATCCGCATTAGTCATTCTTATACATCCATGCGAAACAGGCTGTCCAATTCGTTCTTCATCATGAGTTCCATGAATGTAGATATATCTTTGCATAGTATCCACATTGCCAAGACGATTAATTCCAACCTCAATTCCAGACAGCCATAAAATTCGAGATAAGATTAGATCATCACTGAAGTTAGATTTAGTTTTACAATCCCACAAATCTCCAGAGAATCTTCTACCTTTAAAAACTCCATAACATGGAACCGATTTTCCAATTTTTGCTCGGATAATATGCTTCCCTGTTGGCGTACAAAAACTGTTCTTCTGTTGTCCAGGTCCTTTTTTAGATGAAGATATGGAATATTTCTTTACAATCTCATCGCCAAAGATATATTCCAAAACTTGTTTTGTGATATTAATCTTTATCATTTATTTTTTTAACAAAATTTAAAGAACTCCAGCTTCCATTTTTTTTTAATTGATAATTTCTTAATGAGCGATTTGATGCAAAAAAATTACCTTCATACCATAAAGGGATCATCAATGCTTCATTAAAAATATATTGAACCACATCATTCCAATTATTATTTTTTTCTGAACTTTCAATCATTTTATCAAGATTAATATCCTCATAATAACTCCGGTTTAATCCTTGTGGCGGAATCATCTTGGAATGAAAAATATCTTTATATATTTCAGGGGATGTTAAATTGACCCAAGTAAGTGAATACATTTCAAAATTACCTCTCTGAATATCGGAGTAAAAAGTTCCCCAATCCAAACTAATAATTTTTAAGTTTATTCCAATTTTTTCCAATTGATTTTTTAAAATAGTGGCAATTTTTATCCTAAAACTATCAGTAGATGTTTTAAATTCAATCGTAATTGGTAAGTCGACACCTGCTTCTTGAAGTAACTTTTTACTTAATTCTGGATTAAATTGATTATCATTTATCTGTACATATGACCAATGGTTGCTTGTTAATAATTGATTTGCCAACTCTGTTTTTTCATTAAAAAAATAATGAATTATTTCATTTCTATTAATTCCATGAGCAATGGCCTTTCGTATTAATTTATTTTTTGTAAATTTACTCTTATGATTAAAACCAATATAAGAAATATTATTTCCTTTATTTGATTCTGTATGAACCTCCTTTTGATTTTTTAAGTATTGTAATATTGGTAATGGGATATCATTTTGAAGCATATCTATCTCATTAGTAACCAATTTTAAAGCCCTTACTGAAGGATCTTTAACCTCTATAAATTTAATTTCGACGCCATCATTTCTTTCTAAAATAAGATAAGGTTTAATAGTTTTAATTTTAAATAAATTCGAACCAATTGATTCCTTGGTGAAATTAACATGCAACTCGTTAAGATTTTTAGGTAGGATTGGAATCCTTAGTCTAAATAGAAAGTTGGGGTCAGGTCGATGAAGCTCTATATAAATTTCGTTACGAACAACTTGAATTGACTTGATTGCCCTTAAATCATTATTAAATTTTGAGACTGAATTTTCTTGATTATCCTTAATAGTAAAAAATATATCTTCAATAGTAATTGATGATTTATTCTCAAAAAATCCAGTAACGTTGTTTCGCTTTAAGATATAGGTTGATGGATTAATCATTCGCGGTTCAATATATTTTGATACCAATTGAAAATTTTCATCAATCTCAAATATCTTCTCATAGATCAGATCAATTATTTTTTCAGAGGCAGCATCTCTGCTTAATCTTGGGTCAAGATTCTGAGGTGATTGTGCTATCCCAAAATTGATAGGTTTTGAATAAATACAGGATGACGAAAATAAAATTAAAAATAAAAAAAGGAGCCGCTTACTCATTCAACTCAAACATTGAGATTGATTCAATGTGGGAAGTGTTAGGGAACATGTTCAAAATACCTGCAGATTGATAATTATAGCCTTTACTTGTAAGAATATTTGCATCCCTAGCCAGGGTTGCCGCATTACAAGAAACGTAAATTATCCTCTTAGGTCTTATGTGATCAGGCATACCTTGTATTAGAGCCATAGCTCCATCACGCGGTGGATCCAACAACCATTTATTTGCATGCTTTATAGACTCATAAAAATTTTCATCGATCTTAAATAAATCTGCAAATGTAAAAACAACATTCTTTAAATTATTATTTTTTGCATTTAATTTTCCCAGCTCAACAAGAACCTCGCTGCCTTCTATTCCTATTACATTTTTGGCATTCTGAGCAATTGGGAGCGTAAAGTTTCCAAGACCGGAAAAGAAATCAATAATAATGTCCTCATTTTTAGGTTCCAACAAATCAAGAGCTTTCTCGATCATCAATTCGTTTATAAAAGGGTTAATTTGAATAAATCCTGATGGATTAAAAGAAATTTCCAAATTTCTTTTTCTTAATATGTAAGAAACCTTTGGATTGATATTTTCAAATAACGGCTTCACGGTTTCAGGTCCTTTTGATTGAGTCCATACTTCAATCTCATTTTTTTCTTGAAAGCTTTTTAACAAAACAATATCGCTTTCGTTCAATTCCTCTAAAATACGAAAAATTAAGATATCTCTTTCTTGATTTGATGCAAACTCAATTTGGGGAAGTTTGTTATATATTGATAATTGGCGAATTAAATTTCTTAAGGGAGTGATTAGATTTGATATCTTCTCTGGTAGGACTTTGCATTCGTGCATATCCGTTAGAAAATGTGTCAATCGTTCATTAAATCCAACCAGAACTTCATCTTTCCTCGCGACATACTTAACTCTTAATCTGGCTTTATGTCGGTATCCAGTAAATTCTAAAAAAATTGGTTTAATTTTTTCATCTGGCTCAACCTGCCCCAAATTTTTAAGCGTATGAAAAAAAGATTTATTTTTAAATTCTATTTGAGACTCTTCACTGAAGTGCTGCATGGCACATCCACCACAATGATTATAATGTTTACAAAATGGGCTTACTCTGTCTGGGGATGGGTTATTTATTGTAATTGCTCTACCAAATAAAATATTTTTTTTCTTTTTTAGAATATCAAATTCAACTTGCTCATCAAGCATGGCATTATGCAGAAATAAAACTTTATCTCCAATCTTTGCAACTCCTCTTCCATCCTGATCAATATCTACAATCTTTACAACTTCAGTCATTACTTTCCCATACCTTTTTAAATTCTAATAGATGTTCTTGTTGAATATAATCTATTTTATTCTTTATCATTTCTATTTCACGCGAATATTCTTCAAGGGTTAATTGATTCCTAATTAACCCCAACCTTAAATACACCAAGTAAGTATTTAGAACATCTGTTTCACAATAATTTCTGATCTCATCTATTTTTCCTTGTTTAAAATTATCATAGACAGCCCCTCCATCCATATCTAATTTTCCAGGAAAATTACAAAGCTTTGCTATATGATTTAATGAGGCATTTGACCTACCGCCAAACAAAGCTAAAAAATCCATAAGATCTAAATGTCGTGTATGGTAACGGTTTAAATAATTGTTGTACTTAAAGTCATTACTTTGCTCTCCCTGATCAAAATATCTCCCCGTATCAATTCCATACAAAATTGACCGATAATTTAAAACTGGGAGGTCAAAACCGGAACCGTTCCAACTTACAATAGTTGGCAGGTAACGATTTAAACCATCAAAAAAACGTTTCAATAACTCTTCCTCGCTACTCTCAACTTCGCCAAGAGACCATATTTCAAGTGATTCGCTATGTCTAAGCACACAGGAAATAGCCACAACTTTTTGGAACTGATGTGGAAAAAAATCAGTTCCTCTTTGTTGACGATAATAGTATTTGGCAATATTAACTACATCATCTTCAGAAAATTTATCATCAATTTTTAGGGTTTTTCTAAGGCCTTGAGTATCTGGGATAGTTTCAGTATCAAAGACAAGTACCGGGGAGGTAATCATGCTGATGGAAATAAACCAGTTGATAAATAACGATCCCCACGATCACATGCAATTGAGACAACATTAGCATTCAAGTCACTCTTGGCGATCATTAAAGCAACATATAGAGCACCACCTGTTGAAGCTCCTGAAAAAATTCCTTCATTAGAAGCCAACTGCCTTGCTGTCTCTTCAGCGTCACATTGAGAGACGTACTTTATTAAATCAATATTTTCATCACTAAATATTTTTGGTAAATAATCTTTTGGCCATTTGCGAATTCCAGGAATTTGTGACCCCTCTTCTGGCTGTACTCCAATTATTTGTATAGATTTATTTTGCTCTTTGAGAAATTTCGATGTTCCAACTATCGTTCCTGTCGTACCCATGCTTGATACAAAATGAGTAATTTTTTGCTGAGTATCTCGCCAAATTTCAGGTCCCGTTCCTTCGTAATGAGCTAACGGATTATCAGGATTTGCAAATTGATCAAGAATAATACCTTTCCCTTCGCGTTCAAGTTTTTCCGCAGTATCACGAGCTAACTCCATACTCCCCTCTTTGCTTGTTAGAACCAATTTAGCTCCAAATGCTCGCATGGTTTGTCGCCTTTCAATTGATTGATTTTCTGGCATTACCAAAATAATTCTATAGTCCATCATGGCAGCAACCATAGCCAAGGCAATTCCGGTATTGCCTGATGTAGCTTCAATTAAGGTATCACCCGGTTTAATATCTCCTCTCAACTCTGCTCTTTTGATCATAGAAAAAGCCGGCCGATCTTTAACAGACCCTGCAGGGTTGTTACCCTCTAATTTTAAAAAAACATTACCACTTTTTTCACCTGGAAGACGCTTTAGCTTAACCAGTGGAGTATTGCCTACAAAATCTTCAATATATTTCAATTTAAAACTTCTTTCTAGAACTGTTAAAAGTAATAACTATCATCAAAATAAAAACAAAGAACCAAATCATTGACCACTCTGGTATTGAAATACCTAGAAGCTTCCAATCAATTTCAGAACAATCACCAGTTCCCCTAAAAATTAACTCAAAGGCCTCTTTTAATGGAAAATTATCAAACATATAATCCAAATCGATTCCACACTCAGCAGGTATTTCGATTATCTTTCTTTGAATAAGCACATGTCTTAAAGCAAAGATTAATCCTGAAAGATTAATACTTGCTAATAAAATAAAATCAAAAATTCGATTAACAGGCCTAAAATGTAAAAAAATAAAGGTGACACCAGAAATCAAAAATATGACTCTTTGAGTAATACACAAAGGGCAAGGCTCCAGCGAATACAGCTCTTGTATTAAAACACTTAGGACAACTAATGATAAACTAAACAAACCTAAATTTAATTTAGTATTAATGCTATGAATCGGTTTCATAATAATAAATACCCTTGTAAACTTTAGTACCATTCTACGATAAACGGACCAATTATTAAAAATTGTGATTGAAAATAATGAAAATTTAATGATTGATGAAGAAAAGATTCTTAAAGTCTCTGAAGTTAATCGAATTGTTAAGAATCTTTTACAAACTAAAATCCCTAAGTTATGGATAAGTGGAGAAATTTCAAATTTCGTTGAAGCCTCTTCGGGGCATTGGTATTTCACTTTAAAAGACAGCAATGCGCAAATAAGATGCACAATGTTTAAGGGTCAAAACTCATCAGTCACAATCAAACCAAAAGCAGGAGATAGTATTGAGGCTTTTGGGAGCGTATCTTTATATGAGCCGCGGGGTGACTATCAAATCAATATAGAAAAAATTCGAGAGGCAGGTGCAGGTAACCTGTTTGAAAAATTCCTCGAATTAAAAATGAAGCTAGAAAAGCAAGGTTTATTTGATGAGTCAAGGAAGAAAATCTTACCTGAGTATCCAACAAGAGTTGGAGTAATCACATCACCATCTGGTGCAGCACTTCATGATGTTATATCTACTCTATATAAAAATAATTCCCCCATACAGACGTTTATTTATCCAACAGCAGTTCAAGGTTTGGAGGCGGCTAAAAAAATTATAAAGGCGATTGAAATTGCTAATGAAAGAATGGATGTTCAAGTCTTAATCCTATGCAGGGGGGGTGGCTCTATTGAGGATCTATGGTCATTTAACGACGAATCACTTATTTACGCCATCGCTCATTCAAAGATACCAATAATTTCAGGTGTTGGTCATGAAACTGATTTTACGCTTACGGACTTTGTATCGGACTTTCGAGCACCAACTCCTACATCGGCTGCGACCAGTATTATAGAAAAAACTACTAAAGTAGAAGAATATATTGCTTATTACAAAGAAAAGCTCAATAAAAGCATAAGTTTTAGCTTAAAGAATAGCTTCCAAAAGATTGATTACTTAGAAAAGAGATTGGTTTCACCCACCAAAAAACTTGAGATACTTCAAAAACAACTAAAAACATTTTCTATCAACCTCGAATCAAAAATATCTCAATTATTTTCATCTCACACCAAACAATTAACTTTTTATAAAAAAATCATTACGCCTCCAACATCAAAATTAAGAGATATTAGTTCGCAGTTATGCAAACATAAAAAAACCTTATCATTAAAAATCAATAAAAAAATTGCCGCTGACCAACAAAAAATTAATTTTTGTGGAGAGAAATTAGAGATATTGAATCCAAATAATATAATGGCTAAGGGTTATTCTATTGTTTATAATAACGATAAAATAATTTCTAATTCTGATGAAGCTAACCTTAATGAAACATTACTCTTAAGACTCCATGAAGGAAGCATTTCTGCAATTGTGAAGGCAAAAAAATAATTTGAATACTGATAATCAAACAAAAAAACAAACAGCGGCCTTATCGCTGGGTGCGCTAGGGGTTGTATTTGGTGATATAGGAACCAGCCCTCTCTATTCGATTCGTGAAATTTTTTCTATTGGAAACAACATCCTTGAGCTAAATATTCTCAATATGCTTGGCGTGTTATCAATGATTTTTTGGTCATTAATCGCAGTAGTGTCGGTAAAGTATATAACTTTTATTATGCGAGCAAATAATAATGGGGAAGGTGGAATTATGGCATTATTAGCTCTATCTTTAAGAAATGCTAAAACAAAAAGAAAAAGATTTTTGGTTGGCTTAGTAGGGATAGTAGGTGCCTGTATGTTCTATGCGGATGGAATGATTACACCAGCCATATCTGTACTTTCTGCGGTCGAAGGAATTGAGATTGCGCTACCTGGTTTTCATCACTTTGTTATACCTATAACTCTTGGGATCATCTTCTTTTTATTCTGGTTTCAAAGCAAAGGTACAGCTTCTGTTGGCTTTCTTTTTGGCCCAGTCATGATGATTTGGTTTTCAACTCTTGCCGTGCTTGGAGTCATCAATATTATTAATGAACCGATGGTATTAAAAGCACTCAACCCATATTATGCCTATCAGTACCTTAATAATAATTTTGGTATTGCATTCATTACCATGGGAGCGATTATATTATGCGTTACTGGAGCGGAATCACTCTACGCAGACATGGGACACTTTGGCAGAGCACCAATTCGAATAACATGGTTTAGCTTTGTTTTTCCTTCCCTCACGCTGAACTATTTTGGACAAGGTGCTTTAATTCTTCAGAATGCAGAAAATATATCCAATCCATTTTATTTAATGTCACCTGAGTGGTTTACTATTCCATTGATCATACTGGCAACTGTAGCAACTATTATTGCATCACAAGCTTGTATAACCGGGGCATTTTCTGTATCACGCCAAGCATTACAACTAGGTTTCATACCAAGAATGAGAGTAGATCACACTTCCGAAGACCAGGAGGGACAAATCTACTTACCAAGAGTAAATTTTTTATTGATGTGTGGAGTTATTGCTGTTGTTCTTATTTTTCAGAGATCCTCTAATCTTGCATCAGCCTATGGAGTAGCTATCACAATGGATATGGTGATTGCCAGTATACTCTCCATCATTGTTTTTGCTGATATCTGGAAGTCATGGACAAAAACATTAATCATATTTGCAATATTTTTGATCATTGACTTGGTCTTCTTCTCAGCCAATATTATTAAAATTCCTAATGGTGGTTGGTTCCCGCTAGTCGTTGGAATAATTATTTTAATTTTAATGACCACATGGAGCAGGGGCAGGAGCTTGCTTTATGCCAAACTTAAAAAAGAGTCTATGCATATAGATGATTTTATAAAAGGATTTAAAAGAAACACTATAGCCCGAGTTAAAGGAATTTCTGTTTTTATGACGCCCAATGCAGAAGGAGTCCCACATGCCCTGCTTCATAATATAAAACATAATAAAGTAATTCATGAAAAAGTCGTGATCCTAACAGTTAAATTTCTAGATATTCCTCACGCCAAAAATAAGAAAATGCTAGAAATTAAAAAATTACCTAACAATTTTTATCGCGCAACCATTAATTATGGATTTAGTGATGAACCAAATATCCCTCGGGAATTATCAAGATCAACTGAAAAAGGTTTGAATTTTGACATCATGAATACATCATATTTTATTGGCAAGGAGAGTTTGGTTATTAAAGCCGATGAAAGTATGAGTGTTATTAGAAAAAGAATCTTTTCATTTCTTTTTAACAGCGCCGAAGAAATTACAAATCAATTTAAATTACCAGTGAATCGTGTTGTAGAGCTCGGGAGTCAGAATAATTTTTAAATAATCATGAATAAAATCCTAATCTTTTTTTTCATCCTTATTTCTTCATGCACCACTACCACGCTAAAAACTGATTCTGAAGTGACAAGAAAACAGTTTGTTTTGTTGCCTGAGTTTATGGCTCTATCAATGGCAAATCAAGGTTATCAAGAGGCAAAACAAAAGGCTCAAGAAAGCAATCAATTAAATCAAGACGTATTTATGCTCAATGAGATTCGAAAAATCAGTTACCGCTTGATTGATGAAGTGAGATATTTTAGACCAGATGCTGCAAAATGGAATTGGGAAATTAATCTGCAAACTAGCGATCAAATAAACGCCTATTGCATGCCTGGAGGAAAAATAATGGTCTTCACTGGATTGTTAGACAAGGCTGCTAAAACTAATGATGAAATTGCTGCAGTTATTGGGCATGAAATAGCACACGCACTTAGGGAGCATGGAAGAGAAAGAATGTCTACTGCTCTCGTGCAACAACTAGGCATCTTGGGGTTTGCAATCTATATCAGCGATTCAACAAATAACCGTCAACTTCAAAATGCAGCGATTCAAGGTGTTGCGCTTGGAACTACTTTATTTTTTGCCTTACCTAATAGCCGTGAACAAGAACGAGAGGCAGATAAAATTGGTTTAGAACTCTCAGCTCGTTCAGGATACAACCCTCTCGCGGCGGTTAGCTTGTGGAGAAAAATGGATGAATTAAACAGCTCTGAGCCACCTGAGATATTAAGTACGCACCCCTCCAATGACAGTCGTATCAATGACTTAAAAGTTCATGCAGAGAAAATTATGTATCTTTATGAGGAAAATAAAGCTCGCTTTAATCCATGATTGCAAATTTTTTAGGTAGAATAAACCTTTTTAATTAAGCACAAGGTAATCAATGATCAACTTACAAGAAATAATTGAACAGAGTTTTGAGGACAGAGCCAATATTAACCCATCCAATGCACCTAAAGAGGTAGTTGAGTCTGTATCAGAAGTACTAAATAAATTAAATACTGGAGAATTAAGAGTAGCCTCAAGAATTAATAATTCCCAAGAATGGGAAACACACCAATGGATTAAAAAAGCAGTTTTATTATCATTTAGACTTAAAGATAATGAGCTGATGGAGGGTGGATCAACAAACTACTTTGACAAGGTCGATTCTAAATTCAGAAATTATTCAGAGCAAGACTTTAAAGAAGGTGGTTTTCGAGTTGTTCCGAATGCCGTTGCAAGACACGGAAGCTTTATTGGTAAAAATGCCGTTTTAATGCCTTCATATGTAAATATTGGAGCGTATGTTGGCGAGGGCACAATGGTTGATACATGGGCAACTGTGGGATCATGTGCGCAAATTGGAAAAAATGTTCACCTTTCAGGAGGTGTTGGTATTGGCGGTGTTCTTGAGCCAATTCAAGCAGGGCCTACAATTATTGGAGATAATTGCTTTATAGGAGCCAGAAGTGAAGTTGTTGAAGGTGTGGTTGTTGAAGATAATGTGGTAATTTCAATGGGAGTATATATTGGCCAATCCACCAAGATTTATGATCGAGAAACTGGAGAAGTTACTTACGGCCGAATACCTAAAGGCTCAGTGGTAGTATCCGGGAATCTTCCATCTAAAGATGGTTTGTACAGTTTATATTGTGCTGTTATTGTAAAAAAAGTTGATGAAAAGACATTAGGAAAGGTTGGAATCAATGAGCTTTTAAGAGGTGTTTAATTGTATCAGCTCTTTGGAATAAAAAATTGCAATACCGTATCCAAGGCTATCAAGTGGCTTGAGGAAAAAAATATTGAATTTGATTTTGTTGATGTAAAGAAAAATCTTTCATCTAACCAGATTAATTCTTGGTTTAAAAATTTACCGAAGCCACTCGAAAGTATTATGTTTATTAATCAAAGAGGGATTACTTGGAGAAGTTTCTCAGAAGAGGAAAAACTACTTATCAATAGTGAGTCTGGTATCATCGAAATTATATTAAAAAAACCTTCTGTTATGAAAAGACCAGTCTTAACTGAAAATGGTTTGGTTAAGTTACTAGGGTTTGATGAAGCACTTTACAAGAAAGAGTTTAATGAATAAGTCCCTTAATTTAGCTAAAAAATTAATTGAAATTGAATCCATCACACCAAACGATAATGGTTGTCAGTCAATATTTATTGAAGAGCTAAAAGACTATGGTTTTGAATTTCATAAATTTGATAGCAATGGTGTATCAAACCTTTATGCTAAAAAAGGCAATGCCTCTCCACTTGTAATTTTTGCCGGACATACTGATGTTGTTCCAACCGGGCCGATTGAAAAATGGAATTCAGAGCCCTTTAAAGCAACAGAAAAAGATGGTGAGTTGTTCGGGCGTGGTTCAGCAGATATGAAAGCATCACTTGCTTGTTTTATAGTAGCTATTCAAGAATTTCTTGATGAGAATAATGATCATGATGGGTCTATTGGATTATTTATTACATCAGATGAGGAGGGAGTAGCTACCGATGGAACGAAAAAAATCGTTGAAAATTTTCTTCACAATGAACAAGAAGTCGATTTTTGTATCGTGGGAGAACCGACAAGTGCTACTACCTTTGGTGACACCATAAAAAATGGAAGACGTGGCTCACTATCTGCAACACTCGTTGTTAAAGGGATCCAAGGGCATATTGCATACCCTCATCTAATTGATAACCCAATCCATCGAGTTTCATCAATTATTGATGAAATAAAAAAAATATCCTGGGATGAAGGAAATAAGTACTTTCCCAAAACCTCATGGCAAGTATCAAATATTAATGGTGGCACAGGTGCAACTAATGTTGTCCCTGGACAAGTTGAAGTAAAATTTAATTTTCGACATTCAACTGAATGCACTCCTCATCAGCTAAAAGAGGATGTAACCAATGTTGTAAAAAAACATGCTGAGGATTATGAAATACATTGGGACATCCCTAGTGAGCCATATTTAACTGAAAAAGGTTTTTTAACTGAAGTCCTCTCACAGTCAATCGAGAGTGTTATTGGCATTACCCCCGAAGTTTCAACTACTGGCGGAACTTCTGATGGAAGATTTATTGCAAAAATTTGTAAACAAGTTGTTGAATTTGGACCCATTAATGAATCAATCCATAAAATTAATGAGCACGTTAATATAAACAATATTGCCCAGTTAAAAGATATTTACAAATTAACTTTAAAAAATTTACTGGCCCATAGCGACGAGATTTAATTGAGACTAAGAGCCTTAATTGATCGAATTTCAATGGATTTTGAAAACTCTGACATTTTTTTTGGTCACGGTACTTTTAACGCATTCGATGAAGCAGTATGGCTTGTATCAAGCACATTGAATATTCCTTTCTCTTCTATCAACTCAGACCTTGAACGAGTCATTACAGACGCTGATATTAAAAAAATTGATCAACTTAAATCTATAAGAATAAATCAAAAAATTCCACTAGCTTATATCCTTAAGGAGGCATGGCTTAAGGGTTATAATTTTTATGTTGATGAAAGAGTCATTATTCCCCGGTCTATAATAGCAGATCTAATTGATGAAGATTTTTATCCTTGGATCGAGTCTATAACCAGAACAGAATCAGTTTTAGATTTATGTTGTGGGTCAGGATGCCTTGGAATCTTGATGAGCCTCAACTATAAAAATATTCAGGTAGATGTTGCAGATATTTCTGATTCAGCCATAGCTGTTGCTAAAATTAATATAAAAAAATACAACCTAGAGCAAAAGGTTACAGCGATACATACAGATTTATTTTCTAATATTAAAAATAAAAAGTATGATTTAATTCTTACCAACCCACCATATGTGAATGCTAAATCTATGCAAGATCTTCCTGCTGAGTATCAAAAAGAACCAAAACTTGCCCTCGCAAGTGGGGAAGATGGTTTAGATTTAACCAGAAAAATTATCACCGAATCAAAGAGCTACCTTAATGATGGCGGTAAAATATTCATTGAAATTGGACATAACAGGGATAGAGTTGATGAAGTTTTTAAAGACCTAAATATATGGTGGGTAGATACAGGATCGAGCTCTGATTATATTTTTATGATTAACAAAGAAGATTTGCCTAATTGATTCCAAGACCTTTTAAAAGCTTTTCCACATCTTTTGTTTCAAGCTCTTTATACTGACCTCGTTTCAGATAAGATGGCAAGACAAACTGTCCATACCTTGTTCTAATAAGACGGCTTACTTTTAAATCTTGAGACTCAATTATTCTTCTTACCTCACGATTTCTTCCTTCCCGCAAAACCATTCGATACCACTGATTCGCTCCCTCTCCGCCAGTATGCTCAAATAAATCAACTTTTGCTATACCATCACTCAAATGCACGCCTTTTTGGATTTTACGAATTACCTCATCATTAACATTTCCGAGAACGCGAACCGAATATTCACGATCAATTTCATACCTTGGGTGCATCATATGATTAGCTAACTTACCATCATTGGTAATCAATAATAAACCAGATGTATTGATATCCAAACGGCCAATAGAAATCCATTTGCTATTTTTTATTTTAGGTAAAGACTGAAAGACTGTTTTTTGATGCTTGGGATCAGAATGTGAAACTATTTCGCCATCTGGCTTATGATAAATAAGAACTCTGGTCTCAAAACTTTGTATGTTTTTGAGAAAAATTCTTTTACCATTTATATGAATAAGTTCTTGTCCACTAATTAATTGACCTAGTTCAGCTAATTGTTTATTGACAGTTATTTTATTTTGACGAATTAACTCCTCGATAGACCTTCGAGATCCAATACCATGATTTGCGAGCACTTTTTGAATACGTTCCTTTTCTGGTAGGAAAGAGTTATCCTTACTCTTCATAACTTTCTTGATCCGTGTTTTTCTGGTCCTCGGATTTTTTAACAACTGAATTTACCAATACTTGAGTGTCCGATAAATCTAGATTTAATTGTTCTTCAAATTTTTGAATATCAGGCAGTTCTGAAAGATCTTTTAACCCAAAATCATTTAAAAAATGCTTTGTAGTTCCATACAAGGATGGTCTACCTGGTGTTTCCTTGACACCAATAATATCAATCCACTCACGCTCACTTAACTGCCTTATAGCATTAGGATTCAATGCCACACCCCTAATACTTTCAATATCGCCTCTGGTAACTGGCTGCCTGTATGCAATAATTGCTAAGACTTCTAATACAGCCCTTGAATATTTGGGTGCTCGATCAGGGTTCATTCGCATCAAATGTTCAGTAAATTTAACCTTAGCCTCAAATCGATAGCCAGATGCAACTTCTACTAAATCTAACGTTTTATCTTTCCAGTCAATCATAAGCTCATCAATAATCATTCTTATGGTCGATCGATCAATCTTTTCTTCGTAAAGCTTTTGAAGTTCATCAATAGATAAGGGTTTTGAAGAGGTAAGAAGTGCTGCCTCTATAACTTCTTTTAATTTAATTATTTCTTCCATATTAAATTTTTGTTAAATATATTTTTGAATTGTTTCCTTGTTGAAAAATTTTAATCATCATTTCCTTTGATAACTCTAAAATTGCTAAAAAACATACAACTAATTTTTGTATAGGCTGCTCATCCTTGAGAAATAAATCCTCAAATAAAACTTGCTCCTCATTTTCCAATTTTCTTAAAATAGATGACATGTGCTCTCTCACGGAAAGTTCAGAACGATCAATTTGGTGGCTACTGAACTGACTAGCTCTTTTTACTACGTTGTGCCAAGCATCAAAAATATCATCAATTGAAACCTCAGGAAAAGAGGTCTTTACCACCTTATGAAAATAATTTTCGGTGGCAAATCTATCATGACCTAATTGTGGGATTTCATTAAGATTTAGCGAAGCCTCTTTAATTAACTCGTATTCAATTAACTTACGTACCAATTCTGACCTTGGGTCATCACCCTCCTCCTCTGCTGCTTCAGGTTTTGGCACAAGCATTCTCGACTTAATTTCAATTAACATCGCCGTCATTAATAAATAATCTGCTGCTAATTCTAATTTAACCTGCTTCATTTTGTCGACATATGCCATATACTGGTTGGTTAAATCCAACATTGGTATATTTAATATATCCAAATTATTTTTTCTAATTAAATACAATAGGAGATCCAGAGGCCCCTCAAAAGATTCCAAATACACTTCCAAAGCATCTGGAGGTATATATAAATCCTGAGGAAATTCAGCAATAAGTTCTCCATGAATTTTAGCTTGCAAGTTAGGGTTAATCGATAAGTTTTCCACTAAAAATTTAACCCCATAGCTTCTCGAACTTCTCTCATGGTTTCTCGAGCTAACTTTCTCGCCTTCTCTGAGCCCTCAGCCACTACACTTTTTACCAAATCAGGATTTTCAACATAATGAATGGCTCGTTCTTGAATGGGTTTTAATTCTTTAGTTACCTCATCAATAATTGGCTGTTTACATTCAATACATCCAATACCAGCAGAAGTACACCCTTTTCTTGACCATAATTGAACCTCTTCAGTTGAATATACTTGATGCAATTGCCATACAGGGCATTTATTAGGGTCGCCAGGATCTGTCCGTCTGACTCTAGCAGGATCGGTTGGCATTGTTTTAATTTTTTTCTCAACGCTTTCTTTTGACTCTCTTAAAGCAATAGTATTGTTGTAGGATTTGGACATTTTTTGTCCATCTAAACCAATCATCTTTGAGGCTGGAGCCAGCTTATACTCAGGTTCGAGTAATATTATCTTTCCGCCTCCTTCTAAATAGCCCAATAATCTTTCTTTATCCCCCAGACTTAACCCTTGATGATCATCAATTAAGGATTGTCCAGACTCTAAAGCTTGATCATCACCTTCTTCTTGGTAAGTGCTTTTTAGCTCATAATAAAGCTTACTTTTCTTTGAACCTAATTTTTTTATTGCTTCTTGTGCTTTTTCTTCATACCCAGCTTCTTTTCCATACAAATGATTAAAACGTCGGGCAACCTCTCTTGTGAATTCAACGTGTGGAACCTGATCCTCACCAACAGGAACTTGAGTTGCTTTATAAATTAATATGTCAGCGCTTTGCAATAAAGGGTATCCCAAAAATCCATAGGTAGAAAGATCCTTAGCACTTAACTTTTCTTGCTGATCTTTGTAGGTAGGGACACGCTCGAGCCATCCCAGAGGAGTAATCATACTTAACAAGGTATGTAATTCGGCATGCTCTGGAACATGAGATTGGATAAAAACAGTTGCGTGAGAAGGGTCAACTCCAGCAGCAAGCCAGTCAATAACCATTTCCCAGACATTTTCTTCAATAACTTCAGGTGAATCATAATGTGTGGTTAGTGCATGCCAGTCTGCAACAAAGAAAAAACATTCACATTCATGTTGAAGTTGAATCCAATTTTTTAAAACACCGTTATAGTGACCTAAATGAAGGTTGCCCGTAGGTCTCATTCCAGAAACAATTCGCTCAATTGCCATTACACTTCCATAATTTATTTATAAAAAAATACCTGCTAACAACCCCTGAAACAGTCGAATTAAAGGTAATAATATTGTTGATAGTAGGCCGCTCATAATTAAAAAAAGTAGAAAAAACATACCGTATCTTTCCATTCCTGCTAGCTTAAACGACCAAGGGTTGGGGAGTAAGCTGATCGCGACCCTACCTCCGTCCAGAGGAGGAATAGGCAAGAGATTTAAAAGCATTAACACCAAATTGATCATAACACCTACCTGGCACATTCCTAGAAGAAAAATTGATCCCGATATCTTTTGAGATAAAGCTAATAATATTGTCCACAAGATAGCCATTATAAAATTAGATGCAGGTCCAGCCAATGCAACCCAAAGCATATTTTTTTTTGGATTTTTAAGATTTGAAAAATTTACCGGAACAGGCTTTGCCCATCCGAACAAAAAAGGCGCACCTAACAGCAAGAGTGCTCCAGGAATTAAAACTGTTCCTATAGGATCTATGTGTTTTGTTGGATTTAGAGTGATCCTACCTAAGAAAAAGGCTGTCTTATCCCCAAAATACTTAGCCGCATAGCCATGAGCTGCCTCATGAACAGTAATTGCCAACAACACTGGGATAATAGAAATTGTAAAGTATTGAATTGTGTTTAATTCCATATGCTTATTATACCAATACCTTTTCTAAAAATTTTCCCAAATTGGAACGGTATTTTTGGGAAGTTCATGTAATGGACCTAAATCTCTATGTGAAACTCCGTGTCCATGAAAATCAGACCCAACAGACGCATACAATTCATGTTTTTCTGAATAAGCTGCGAAGTAATCTACTTGATTCATACTTTGGCTACCTGAAATGACTTCTATTCCAGCACCGCCCATATTTTTAAACTCCTCAAAAAATTGTGGATAGAGCTTACTTCCCATGTCATAGCGTCCTGGATGAGCTATTACCGGCATTCCTCCAGCACCCCTTATCCAGCTTGTAGCTTCCTCCATGCTTGCCCAGTCATGGTCAACATACCCAGGCTTGCCTTTAGTCATAAATTTGTTAAAAACACTTTTTATATTCTTAGAGTAGCCTTGAGATACTAAAAAATGGGCAAAATGAACTCTACCAATAACCTGATGTGAAGCAAATGACTTCGCTCCTTCATAAGCATTCGGTATTCCGACCATTGCTAAACCATAAGCAATCTTTTTTGCTCGCTCAACCCTTCCTTCTCTTATAGACTTGAGACCTTTTATTAAATTATCATTATTTGAATCGAAATTAAGCCCGAGCATATGAATAGTCCTTGATCTCCATGTAACTGAGATCTCTACGCCATTGATAAAATGAATTCCTAGGGCTTGTGCCTTATTTCTTGCTTCATCTAAACCAGAAATATCATCATGATCTGTTAAAGCAATCATATTAACTTTCTTTTCTTTTGCGTATGAAATTAATTCTTCAGGCTTTAAAATACCATCAGATACGTTAGAATGTGAGTGCAAATCAACTATATACATATGACTTAAATGTACTATAGTTTATATCAACTGTCAGTTATTAAATTATGAAATTTTTTTTAGACCTACTACCCGTTATTGTTTTTTTTACAATTTATAAAGTTTCAAATATTTTTTTGGCAACTTTTGGTGCAATTGTAGTAAGCATTGTTTTGCTTATTGGATCTTATTTCATTAATAAAAAAATAGAAAAAATGATGTTAGTCAATACCCTCCTTATCAGCATACTTGGGGGACTGACTATTATCCTTAAAGACAATACTTTTATAATGTGGAAACCAACAGCCATATATTGGCTACTCGCTCTTGCTCTGTTAATAAGTAATTACGTTTTTAAAAAAAATTTAATGGAAAGAATGATGGGCCATCAAGTAAAATTGAATCAAAAAATATGGTCAAAGATAAATTTAAATACATCATTTTTTATGATCTTTCTTGGTATTTTAAATTTGTATGTTGCATTCAATTTTAATGAAGATACTTGGGTTAATTTTAAGCTATTTGGCATCACTTCTTTATTACTGATATTTGTTTTTTATATAGGACTGATTATTGCAAAGGAAAATCAATAATGTGGTATTGCATTTACAGTAAAGATAACAAAGATTGTTTAGAACAAAGACTCGCCTCGAGACCTGAGCATATAAAAAGACTGCAAGAACTTCAAAATAAAGGAAGGCTATTGCTTGCCGGCCCACTTCCTGCAATTGATAATATCGATCCAGGACCAAATGGTTATCTTGGAAGTTTAATTGTTGCTGAATTTGAGTCACTGGAAGAGGCAAAAATTTGGGCAAATAATGACCCCTATTTAAAATCTGGAGTTTACGAAAATTCCGAAGTCAGTCCTTTTAAGAAAGTTTTACCCTAAATTATTATGATCGACGAAATAAAATCCAGACTTTCAATACTGGAACCCATTAAGTTAGAAATTACAGATGACTCTCATCATCATGCAGGTCATGCTGGTAATAATGGTGGAGGTCATTTCTCTATCGTGATTTCTAGTAATTTTTTTGAGTATAAATCAAGTCTTGAAAGACACAGAATGGTTTATGACCCCCTTAAGGATTTGATACCAAATAAAATTCATGCTCTTCAAATTAAGACTGAAACTCCATGAATACCAAATTTTCTTTTTTGCTTATTATTTTCTTTATTTGCTGCAGATCATTTGCTGAAGTGAATATTTATGTAAATGAGTCGGTTATAAATAATGAGCTAATAAATTATATTAAAGGTGAACTTGAAATTCAGGGAAAAGAGGTATCTGATGAAATGAAAACAAACATCAAAGACAGGTTGATTGAGCTTGAAGTTATCACCCAAAAGGCGGTTGAAGATGGGATAACAAATGAATCTAAGTTTCTTTCAAAAGTTGAATTAACCTACATGGAGATGGCTTATACAGAATACCTCAAAGATTTTTTAAAAAAAAATCCAATTGAAGAGGAAGAAATTAAAAAAACTTATTCTTCTTATGTAAAAAATTTTAAGGATATTGAATTTAATGGGAAGCATATTTTGGTTAAATCCAAGAATGAGGCCAACCAAATTTATAAAAGAATTCAAGCTGGAGAAGAATTTCAAGAGCTAGCTAAAAACTTGTCTTTGGACAAATCGTCCAAGGATAAAGGTGGAGAGCTTGGATGGTTCAGTAAAAAAGATATGGTTGATGGAATCATAGTCCAGGCGGAACAGATTGAATTAAACAAATTAAGTGACCCTTTTCAAACTCAATTTGGATGGCATCTTTTAGTTATCGCAGAAAAACGAAAACTCAAAGCTCCTGAATTAAAAGATATACGAAAAAAAATTATTGAAAAGGCTCAGAAAACAAAACTAAAAAAACATATCGATGAGCTAAAGCGAGAGGCAAATATTGAAAAATAAAACTCTAGCTGATATCGGGATAAATCAGAGCGCAAAGATTATATTAATCGATCACGATGAAACCTTTGTAACAAGACTTAATGCTTTGGGCATGAAAAAAAATAAAATTGCTACAATTATCCATAAAAGAACCAATGGGCCTCTCTACATCAGAATCAGCACCACGAGCTTTATGATTAGAGCCGTTGACGCAAAACGAATTAAAGTTGAATCTTTATGAAAAAAATTGCTTTAATAGGAATGCCAAACTCAGGTAAGTCAACCTTTTTTAATTCGATCAGTGGCGCATCAGCAAAAGTAGCAAACTGGCCAGGGGCTACGGTTGATATTCAGTCAGTCAAAACAATGATAAACGGTGAGCTATCAGAGCTTATTGACCTTCCTGGAATTTATTCTCTGAAAGCGTCAAGTGATGATGAAGTTGTTGTTATGAATTATTTAGATAACAATCAAGTGGATGAAATATATTACATATTGAACTCAACTCAAATCGATCGCCAGCTAATGTTAGCCAACACACTTATTGAATTGGGCTATAAATTAAGAATTTTATGCAACATGGCGGATGAAGCCCACTCCCTATCAATAAAAATTGATCACAAAGGTCTTGAAAGACGACTAGGTGTCCCTGTTCACGAAATAAGCGCAAAATATCATAAAGGATATGAGTTTTTAGCCCAAAAAAAAACAAAGTCTGTAATTTTAAAAAAGTTTATTCCTATTGAAGATGCCGAATTAAAAAAATTTATCTCTTACCCCAAGGTTTTAAACTCCAAGATAACTTCGATTCTTGATAATCTAATGCTTCACCCGGTGGCAGGTCTCCCATTTTTCTTTATTTTATTATTTTTATTATTTCAATTTATTTATGGAATTGCAGAGCCCATACAAGACAAACTCAATTTATTATTTGACTGGTTTGGAATATACACGCAGCAGAAAATTTCTTATCATTTACCCGAAACCTTGAATTCATTTATTTTTGATGGGATCTACTTGGGTGTCACTACAATTTTAAGCTTTGTACCAGTAATAATTATTTTTTTTATTGTGATGTCATTTGTCGAGGACAGCGGTTACTTATCTAGATCGGCATTTATCATGGATAAATTCATGGAGAAAATTGGGCTTGATGGTCGAGGGTTTGTTATGATCTTGTTTGGTTTTGGATGTAACGTTCCTGCCCTAATTGGCTCTAAGATCATGCGATCAAAAAGTACAAGGTTTTTAACCATGCTAGTAATTCCTTTTTCCCTGTGCTCTGCAAGGTTACAAGTGTTTCTTTTTTTTACTGCCATTTTTTTTGATGCGCAGCTTGGAGCTCTCGTATTATTCTCAATGTATCTTTTAAGCTTTCTAATAATTGTAATTACGGCTCTCGTTTTTAGAGACAGGAATGCCTCTCTTGAGTCAATCATTATTGAATTACCCCCTTATCGATTACCTTCCCTAAAGCAAACATTTATGAGGGCTTATAATGAAATCAAGCACTTCATTCAAAGAGCGTCGAAATTTATCTTAGCTGGTGTAATTATGGTTTGGATAATGTTAAATTTCAATTTTTCGATTGGTGATAATCATTTTAATATGGCTCAATTTATGACTGAAAATTTAAGCCCTATTTTTAGTCCCATTGGAATAAATGAAAGTTTAATTCTTGCCTTAATATTTGGATTTATTGCTAAGGAAATTCTAATTGGGGCGTTAGCAGTTATTTTTGCTACGGAGTCGACTAATCTTTCCTTGGTTCTTAGCTCACAAATCACATGGCAACAAGCCTTAAGTTTTATGACTTTTACATTAATTTATACACCATGTCTATCAACCATTGCCACTCTTAAAAATGAGTCAAAGAGTATGAATTTAGTCATTAAGTCGTTATTGTGGTCACTGATCCTTGCCTGGATAGTTAGTTATTCACTATATCAAACCTTAAAAATAATTTCATAGTGAATTCTAAGATTTTTAGGTTGTGTATCTGGTAAAATATTCAAATTAAAAATTCTGGTATAAAAACGTGATTCATCAATATATTAATGGCTCATCATCCTCTGAGAGCAAGCTCAATAATTTACTAAAAAATATACAAGTAATTGATAGCAGTATCATTAAAATTAACTCTTTAAATATTCATTACACACAATTCACATCAGATCCAAATGAAAAAGAAATCCACCTCCTTCAAGACTTACTTTCATATGGAGATCAAAATCAAAAAATTCCAAGTACATCAAATAAATTAATCGTCATACCAAGACTAGGGACTATTTCACCATGGTCATCTAAAGCAACTGAGATCGCAAAAAAATGTCATCTGGATATTAATAGAATTGAGCGTGGCCGAGTTATTTATCTTTTTACGCAAGATAATGCGACTCTTAGTCAAAGTGAATTAAACAATATCTCCAGTTTACTATTTGACAAAATGACTGAGAGTCTAATTCTTACAGAAACAGATGGATACAAACTTTTCGATGAAAAGCCACCAAAACAATTGCAAGAAATCGATATTTTAAATAACGGGCAAATTGCTATAGCTGAATACAATCATAAAATGGGACTTGCTCTTTCTGATGATGAGATTACCTATCTTTATAACTACTTTCTCAGTGTGAATAAGAACCCAACGGATGCAGAGCTAATGATGTTTGCTCAGGCAAATTCAGAGCATTGCCGACATAAAATTTTTAATGCTTCATGGATCATTGATGGCACGGAGAAGTCGCATTCTTTATTCTCAATGATCAGGAATACACATAAAATAAACCCAAATAAAACGATCACAGCTTACTCGGATAACTCATCAGTAGTCGAGGGGTTTGATGCTAATCGCTTTTATCCATCTACCAATAATGTGTATTCAGCTCATAAAGAAAAAACTCATTACCTAATGAAAGTTGAAACCCATAACCACCCGACAGCCATTTCACCATTCCCCGGTGCTGCTACTGGTTCTGGAGGCGAAATAAGAGATGAAGGAGCCACGGGGAGAGGCTCAAAGCCAAAGGCGGGTTTAACAGGATTTTCAGTATCAAACCTCAACATTCCATCATTTAAACAAGATTGGGAATTTGATTCAAGTCGACCTGATCATATTGCATCACCCTTAGAGATAATGATTGATGCTCCAATTGGTGGCGCTGCATACAACAATGAATTTGGTAGACCAAATATTGCTGGATATTTCAGGGTATTCGAGCAAAAAATTAATCAAGTACATTATGGTTATCACAAACCAATTATGCTCGCTGGTGGTGTTGGAAATATCAATGTAAACCATACAGAAAAAAAACCATTAAACGAGGATGTCTTATTAATACAACTTGGTGGCCCTGGAATGCTTATTGGCCTGGGCGGGGGAGCAGCCTCGAGCATGGATAGTGGATCTAATGAAAAAGATTTAGATTTTGCCTCTGTTCAAAGAGGAAATCCAGAAATTCAAAGGCGAGCTCAAGAAGTTATTGACAGATGTTGGCAGTTAAATGAAGGTAACCCTATTTTAAGCATTCATGATGTTGGTGCTGGTGGATTGTCAAATGCATTTCCAGAGCTTATAAATGATGGTGGAGTTGGTGCAATTTTTGATATAAGGAACGTTCATTCTGAAGAAAAAGGAATGGCACCCCATGAGCTATGGTGTAATGAATCTCAAGAAAGATATGTATTAGCAATTAGCAAAGATTCAATAGACCTATTTACAAAAATATGTGCCAGAGAAAGATGTCCATTCAGCATTGTTGGTCATGCAACAACTAAAAAAGATTTGATTGTAAAGGATTCGTTATTGAATAAAAATCTTGTGGAAATGAATCTGGATGTTTTGCTTGGGAGGCCTCCCAAAACCCTTAAAAATATTAAAACCTTACCAAAAGAAAAATTTTCTGAAGAATTTAATTTTGACATAACTAAAACCATAGATTTAGTAATGTCTCATCCAAGCGTTGCTTCCAAAAAATTTCTAATTCAAATTGGAGATAGGTCAGTTACAGGATTAATTGCTCAAGATCAGATGGTTGGCCCCTGGCAAGTTCCAGTTTCTGATGTGGCTGTTACAAAACAGAGTTTTGAGGACCTCTTTGGTGAGTCTTTTGCGATTGGCGAAAGATCTCCAATTGCTGTCATTGATTCAAAAAAATCAGCTAGGATGGCTATCGGGGAATCCATTACGAATATTCAAAGCTCATATATTGGAGAGATATCCAATATTAAATTATCTGCAAACTGGATGGCTGCTTGTGGCACAGACATTGAGGATAAAAAGCTTTTTGATGCAGTTGAAACAGTTGGTATGGAACTGTGTCCCGCACTGGGTATATCAATCCCTGTTGGCAAAGACTCAATGTCTATGAAGTCATCATGGGGAGATAATGAAGTTAAGTCACCTATATCTCTAATAGTTACTGCGTTTTCAGAATGTCCAGATGTTACTAAGACAGCTTCACCAGAACTTCTGCCTGATGAAGATTTCATCTTGCTTTATGTGGATCTAGGAAATGAAAACTACAGAATGGGTGGATCAATTGCAGAGCAAGTAAACCAAATAATAACTAATGATGCGCCAGACTTAGATGATCCGGAGCTGTTTAAAAATACTTCAATGGTTCTGCAATCGCTATTGAAGAATAGAATGATTAAAGCCTATCATGACAGATCTGATGGAGGGCTTGTAGCATTATTGCTTGAAATGGCTTTTGCAGGTCGTTGTGGCTTGGATATCGATCTTAGCGCAATAGATAACGAATTAAGTAAAATTTTATTCAGCGAAGAGCTCGGCTTTGTTATTCAAATTCATAATGAAGATGCAGAAAATATAATAAGTGCATTTAAGCAAAAAAAAGTACAAAACATTTATAAAATTGGAACCGCCAACAAATCCAATCAAATAAATATTAAACACCACGACATGAATTTATCAGATGACCGTTCTCGTCTAGAAAATTTATGGTCTCTAAATAGTTTTCACATTCAATCTTTAAGAGACAATGAAAACTTAGCAAAAGAAGAATTAAATCTAATTTTTGATAATAACGATCCTGGAATTAATGAAAAATTATCTTATAAATTAGAGTTCCCAAATATTGTAGTTAATAATAAACCAAAGATTGCTATCTTAAGAGAACAAGGTGTTAATGGTCATTATGAGATGGCAGCAGCCTTTCATTATGCAGGCTTTGAGTCAATTGATGTTCACATGCAAGATTTGATTTCAGGGGATAGAAGACTCTCAGAATTTAAAGCATTCGTAGCTTGCGGCGGATTCTCATATGGGGATGTCCTTGGTGCTGGAGAGGGTTGGGCTAAAGTTATTTTAAATAATCATTTACTCAAAGATCAGTTTGAGGACTTCTTTACCCGAAAAGATACCATTGCACTAGGTGTATGCAATGGCTGTCAAATGTTGAGCAATATCAAGACACTCATACCAGGAGCTTCATCCTGGCCTAAATTAGTAAGAAATTATTCAGATCAATTCGAATCTAGAGTGGTGACTGTAAGAGTTCCTAGAACAAATTCGATCTTTTTTAAAGACATGGAGAATTCGTTTATACCAGTAATTACAGCACATGGCGAAGGAAGAGCTGAGTTTAAAGATCAGGATGACCTAAACAAATTGATTAAAATGGAACAAATTACATTACAATATGTCGATAATAAGCATGTTGTAACAGAAGTTTTCCCATTTAATCCAAATGGTTCTTTACAAGGTGTTACTGGATTCTCGAATGATGATGGTCGATTTAACATAATGATGCCTCATCCAGAAAGGGTTTTTAGGTTTGATCAACAAACGTGGTCACGCAATAAAAAAGATGGGTATGGGGCCTGGTTTAAATTTTTTACCAACGCAGCATATTTTATTAAAAATAATTAGGAATATTATGAAAAGATTAATTAGTTTATTTTTTGTTTTAGTTTTAAGTTTTAATGCATTTGCTCTGACAGATCCAGAAGAGCTCGAGTTTACCGGTGCTTTAAATGACGGTGATTTAAAAACCGTTCAACGTTATGTTGAGAAAATGGGCGTTAGCTTGGAAGATAAGTACTTTGCATGGACACCCTTCCTAATTACTGCTGCTAAAAATCAATTCGAAATCTTAAAGTACTTAACCGAAAAAGGTGCTGACGTTAATTACGTTCATCCGGTTACCAGAATGTCTGGTTTTCATCACGCTGCATTCAATGGCAATAAAGATATGGCGAAATATCTCTCAGAACATGGGGCTGATGTTAATAAAAAGCTCAAAGGTGGGGTTTCAATCATAAGAGCATTGGTTGATGACGGTAAAAAAGATATGGCTGAATACCTACTAACAATCGGGGTAAGCAAAGAGGGTTGTGAAGAGGAAAAGTGCTTCTAAATAAATCCTAAAAATAAATAATAAAAAAGGGCATTCTTCGATGCCTTTTTTTATTCAGACTTAAATAAATTAATTAATGTCTGGTAATAATTGTTTTTAACATTCCAGGTTACCAATTTGTCCAAGATGGGCTTTCCATGCATGGAGATGCTTAAATCTGATTCTTTAAACATTTCAATATCATTTGCACCATCGCCAATCGTGATAACTTCATCACTGCTTATATTTAACTTTCTTTTAAAATCCCTAACAATTTCAGCTTTCATTTCCCCATTAATTATTCGATCCTTTAAACTCCCTGTAAGCTTTCCTGAACGAACATCCAATTTATTTGAAAATGCATGATCAAAACCTAATTTGTCCTTCACATCATTCACAAAATATGAAAATCCACCCGAAACAATAACTGTCTCAATTCCGCAAGACTTAACTAATTTTAACCATTGATGAACAAATGGCTGCATTCTTATTTTTTCTTTGACTATAAATTCAAATGATGAGATATCTACCCCTTGTAAAAGCATTACTCTTTTTTTAATGCTCTCATCAAAACTTAGCTTCCCTTGCATTGCCATCTCAGTAATTTCAGACACTTCTTTTTTTATATTGATTAAATCAGCAATTTCATCAATACATTCATTTTGGATTAAAGTTGAATCCATATCACAAACCATTAGCTTGTAATCGGAAAGCTTCTTTTGCAAATTAGGAAAAAATTGAATCTTAGTATATCTGGGTTCTGAGACAAGTAGATTGAATATTGTTGAGTTTTTTTTGAATGAATAAATATCGTTCTCACAAAGTTTAAATTCGTTTAGATATTGAGAAATTTCATCCTCCAATATTAGGCTTTCATAATCTTTTTTTAATAATAAAAAATTTTCCATCACTTAATTATACAACCCTTATCAATCTGATATCATATGGATTTAAGCAATAAGTCTAACAAATGAATTTACACGAGTATCAAGCAAAAAATCTATTAAGGAATTACGGCATATCAACACCAAATGGTCATGTTGCTGAAACTTTAAATGAGGTTAAAAATATAGCAAATAATTTCAAAAATGAAATTGTTGTGAAGGCTCAAATTCATGCAGGTGGCCGCGGAAAGTCAGGCGGCGTTAAATTATTAAAAAATAAAGAAGAAGCAGTACAGTTCGCAACAAAATTACTGGGTAAAAATTTAGTAACTTACCAAAATAGACCAAACGGACAACCCGTCCATAAAATTTTATTTGAAGAAACAGAAAGTATCCAATCGGAACTTTACTTTTCAATTCTTATAGATCGTGAAAAAGAAAAAATTTGTCTTGTAGTGTCCAGTGCAGGTGGTATGGAAATTGAAGAGATTGGGAAAAATAGCCCTGAACTCATTCTTAAAGAATTTTGTAATCCTATAACGGGTTTGATGGATTACCAAGTCAGAGAGTTAGCCAATGCACTTCAGTTTGATTCAGTTTTAGCCGGTCGATTTAATCAATTTGCCAAAGCTGCCTATAAAGTATTTACAGAAAATAATCTATCATTATTAGAAATAAACCCACTGGTAATTAACCATAATAATGAATTCATAGCACTTGACTGCAAAATAAGCATTGATGATAACGCCCTATTCAAACAAAAAAAATTATCAGAACTAAGAGACTGGTCTCAGGATGACTCGAAAGAGGCGGAAGCGCATCACTCTGGTTTAAATTACATTACCTTGGATGGTAACATTGGTTGTATGGTTAACGGCGCAGGACTTGCAATGGCTACTATGGATTTAATAAAATTTTGTGGCGGTAGTCCCGCTAATTTTCTGGATGTTGGAGGGGGCGCTTCCACGGAAACAGTTTCAAAGGCATTTCAAATTTTATTGTCTGACCAAAATGTTAAGGTTGTTCTAGTGAATATTTTTGGAGGTATTATGCGCTGCGATATCATTGCACAAGGAATTATTAATGCTGCTAAAGATATCGGCATTTCAATTCCCGTAGTTGTTAGGTTGGAAGGGACAAATGTAGACTCAGGGAAAAAACTGTTAAACGAAAGCAAATTAAATATAACTACAGCTGATGATTTAACATCTGCGGCTGAAATAGCGGTAAGTTTTGCAAAGGATTAGGTTATGTCGGTTCTAATAAATAAAGAAACAAAATTAATTTGCCAAGGATTTACAGGAAAACAAGGGACTTTTCACTCGGAACAATGTAAAGAGTATGGTACAAATTTGGTCGGAGGAGTTACCCCTGGAAAAGGTGGATCAAAACATCTTGAGCTTCCAGTATTTAATACTGTTAGAGAAGCGGTCAATCAAACAAAAGCGAATGCAACAATGATTTATGTCCCCCCTGCTTATGCAGCTGATTCAATAATTGAGGCCAGTGAAGCAGGAATTGAAATTATTGTTTGCATAACTGAAGGGATTCCGACTTTTGACATGCTCAAAGTAAAATCAATTATTAACTCCAATCGATCGATCTTAATTGGACCGAACTGTCCTGGAATTATCACACCTGGTGAATGCAAGATAGGTATTATGCCTGGAAGCATTCATCTTCCCGGTAAAATTGGGATTGTATCAAGATCCGGAACTTTAACTTATGAAGCGGTTAATCAGACAACCCAAAACAAATTAGGACAAACAACATGCATTGGAATTGGAGGTGATCCAATTAAAGGTCTCAACTTTATCGAGTGTTTAGAATTTTTTGAAAACGACCCAGAGACAAAGGGCATTATCCTAGTTGGAGAGATTGGTGGAAGTGATGAAGAAGAGGCGGCAGAGTTCATTAAGTCGAATGTTACAAAACCTGTTGCTGGGTACATTGCCGGTGTCAGCGCCCCAGAGGGGAAAAGAATGGGTCATGCAGGCGCAATAATCTCTAGGTCCAGTGGTAAGGCGATTGATAAGATTAAAGCATTAGAACAGTCTGGAGTGATTATTTCAGAAACTCCATCAAATATTGGTCAATCAATGATCACAGCCCTAAATAATGCATAAAATATTAATCTTAATTTTTATACTAATTAGCCCCATAGTATGTAAATCAGAAGACGTAAACTACCTTCTAACGTCTGCAGCTAAAGGGGACATTGAAACAGTCAATGCAATAATACAAAGTGGAGCCGATATTAATGTAATTGATCAAAATAGTCTTAATGCATTGATGTATGCAGCCAGAAAAAATGAATTTAAGATTGTTGAAACACTTATTAAAAATAATATTAAGGTAAACCACAAAGACAATTCAGGATGGACTGCACTGATGTATGCAGCCAAAAAAAATTATGTTGAAACTGTTAAATTACTTTTAAATAATAAAGCTGATCCCAAAATTACGGATCCAGATGGATGGTCTGCTTTTGGTTTGGCAGCTTCTGGAGGTCATGCTGAAACAATTAATTTATTGATTAATTATGGAATAGATCCAAATAATCGAAACAATAGCGGCCAAACTGTCTTAATGATAGCTGCAAAAAAAGGAAGTCTTCCTGTAATAAACAGCCTTGTAGATAATAAGGCTGATATCTCTCTCAAAGATCCCAACGGAAAAACGGCCTTAATGATTGCAGCCTCTTATGGAAATTTAGATGTCGTTAAATTTTTACTAAATAGAGGTGCAAGCATAGATGAAAAAGATAAATCTAGGTGGTCAGCATTGACATGGGCTGTAGAAAAAGACCACACAGAGATTGCTGAAGCTCTTATCAAGAAAGGATCAAGCGTCAATCAAACCGATGACCAAGACACCCCTCTTCTTCATTACGCTGTATTAAATAATAATCTTGCAATTGTCGACTTGTTGATCTCCAACAAAGTGAATTTAAAAGCAAAAGATAAATACGGTCTAACAGCGTATGTGTACGCGCTAAAAGAAAAAAATAAAGCAATAGCCGAACTTATTAAAGTAAATGGTGGCTCATATTAATGAGAATATGCATACTACAATCTAATCCAGAAATGGGGAATTTAAAAAAAAATTTTAATTGGATATCAAATAAAGTTATAGCCACTGATGCAGATTTATTTATAGCGCCTGAAATGGCGTT
>JAHEAL010000006.1:26438-39184 GCA_024642775.1 Nitrosomonadales bacterium | reverse complement strand
GGAAATTTACAAAACATCCAGAAGAAATAATCCTTAAAGCTCTAGTAGCAGGGACTCAAGATTATTTAAAGAAGAACAAAATTAAAAGAGTCTTTATTGGATTATCTGGAGGCATAGATTCAGCATTAGTTACTTACATTGCTAGCAAGGCTATAAATAAAACTTCCATTACCTGTGTGATGATGAGCTCCGTATTTACATCCAAAATTAGTAAGTTTGATGCAAAAAAATTATCAGATAATTTAGGGATTACCTACAAAAATAGGAATTTAAGTACCCTGATCAAACAGATTAACAATGCTTTAAAAATAGATTTCAAGGGTAAGTCTGCTGACGTAACAGAGGAAAATATTCAAGCGCGAGCAAGAGGTATTTTTTTAATGGCATTAGCCAACAAAGAAAAAGGAGTCGTTCTATCAACCAGCAACAAGAGTGAGTCAGCTGTAGGATATTCAACATTATATGGAGACATGGTTGGTGCTTATGCTCCAATCAAAGACATCCCTAAGACTATGGTGTATCAATTAGCAAAGTATATAAACAAGAATCAAGAAATTATTCCAGAACGAATTATTACAAGGGCGCCATCAGCAGAGCTTAGAGATAATCAAAAAGATCAGGATTCCCTTCCCGATTATGAAACATTAGATAAAGTTATAGATTTATATATTGAAAAAAATAAAAGTATAAATGAGATAATAAAAGCGGGATTTCAACCCATTATTGTAAAAAAAATTGTAAAATTGATACTATCAAGCGAATTTAAAAGAAGGCAAAGCCCTCCGGGTCCCAAAGTCACCACCAAAGCTTTTGGACGAGACAGAAGGTACCCGATAACGAATAATTATTTAGGATGATTAATGAAAAAAATTGATGCAATAATAAAACCGTTTAAATTAGATGAGGTTAGAGAAGCTTTATCTGAAATAGGTGTTGAGGGTTTAACCGTTACTGAAGTTAAAGGATTTGGAAGGCAAAAGGGCCATACTGAGCTATACAGGGGTGCTGAATATGTAATAGATTTCCTACCAAAAATTAAACTTGAAATCGTGATACCTGACAATAAGCTTGAATCTGTTATCGAAACAATTAAAAAATCAGCTCATACAGGCAAGATCGGTGATGGAAAAATTTTTGTATCCAATATTGATGCAGCTATAAGAATTAGAACCAATGAAAAGGATGATGAAGCTTTATAATTTTTTATAATTTTAAGAGGACGTAATAATTTTTTTAACATTGTTAAAGTCATGCAAAGTGTCAACACCAATCATATCATTACCAATGTGTTCAACTAATCTGATCTTTAATCCATAATACAAAGCCCTCAGTTGCTCTAGCTTCTCATTAAGCTCAATCTCTGGCTGAGGTAGTGCACAAAATTTTCTGATGGATTTTGCTTTATACCCATAGATACCTAAATGATGCCCAATAGTTTTTGGCTGAAAGTCATTGATTACTAAGTTGCCTATCAAATTTCTACTGAATGTAAGTGCGTCATTATTAGAATCAAGTGAAACTTTTACATTATTCGGAGACAGATACTCATCATAAGATTTAAATTTTTTATAAGCTGAAACAAAAGGAAATTCTGATGAACTCGTCTCAACAGCTTTAGCAATATTATTGATTAAATTTGGATCAACCAGTGGTTCATCTCCCTGAACATTAACTAGGATGTCATCATCATTAATTTTTAACTTATTAATGACTTCGTTAATACGATCAGTCCCTGATTGATGATCAGAAGAAGTCATCACAGATTTAAAACCAAAACTTTTTATTGTGTTATTTATCTCATCAGAATCAGTAGCTACAATAATTGATGATGCATGAGAACTCATAGCTCTTTTTAATGTATGGATAATCAACGGCTCTCCATTAATCTCCATTAGTAACTTATTTTTTAAACGGGTACTATTTAATCGCGCAGGGATTATTACAGAAAAATTCAATCTAATTTCCTTGCCTGATCTGGGAGCATCACAGGGATATCATCTCTAATAGGATAGGCTAAGTTTGCTCCTTTTGAAATAAGCTCATTATTTTCTTTGTCATAGATTAACTTTTCTTTAGTGATCGGACAAACCAAAATTTCTAAAAGATCTTTATTCATACCCTATTCCTTTTAAAAAGTTTTTTTTAAACTGAGAGCAAATACTAATTTCTGGTTCAATAACCCACAGATTCTTTTTCCTAAAACGCTTACACTTGATAGCATCTTTTTCTGTAAGAAGGTAATTATATTCATCAGCAAAGTCTGATTCCTTGAAAAAATAATGATCGTTATATATTTTATACTCAAATTTAGCAATTAATTTCAGTGATGTTATTAATTTTTCTGGATTACCAATACCTACTGATAAATAAATATTTTTTAAAGAACTTATCTTAACTCGTTTTTTGTTGAACAGATTAACTGCATAGGTTGATGAAAATTTTATAAAGTTTCGCTTAGCTTTTCTTGAATTTGATATCCTAAATCCATCAAACTTTTTTATCTCAGAGTAAGGCTCCCTAAAAGGGCCAACTGGCATAATCATCTTATTGGTAACCCATCGATCATCATCAATTAAAATTTTATAATCAAAGTACATATCTTTATGCTGCAATCCATCATCCGACACAATAAAGTTAATATCTCGATATTTATCTAACAATTTAATAGCAGCCTGGTATCTAGATTTTCCAATAAAAACAGGAACGTTAAGTTTTTGTTTTAATAAAACTGGTTCATCTCCCGTTACAATTGGATCAGATGATTTCAAAACTTCCATTGTGTGTCTGTAGGTTCCTTTATAGCCCCTAGATATAATCCCCACTTTAAAATTTTTTTCTTTTAATAAATTGACTATATATTGCACTAATTGTGTTTTACCTGAACCTCCTAGAATAATATTACCTACGACAAGAGTTGGAATATTTATTTTATTTTTAGCAAGTAAGCCAGACTTGAATAAGAATTTAACGATATAAAAGTAAAAATAGTGAATTATTGATATGGGAAATAAGAGCCAAATAAGATTTGATTTTTTAAAATACTGATCGGTGAAAAATTTTTCTAAAAAACTCATTAGGTTAACTCTTTTTTATACATCCTTGAATACAGCCCTTTTTTTGCAATTAGCTGGTCATGAGTTCCCTCTTCAGCTACCCTTCCTTTATCAATAAGAAAAATCTTATCCGCATTAATTACTGTTGAGAGTCTATGTGCAATAACTATTGATGTTCTATTCTTCATGAGGTTGTCTAAGGCTAGTTGAACAAGCTTTTCTGATTCCTGATCTAGAGCAGAAGTAGCTTCATCAAGAAGCAAGATTGGGGCATTCTTTGAAATCGCTCTCGCAATAGATAATCTTTGCTTCTGGCCTCCAGAGAGTTTAACCCCTCTATCGCCAATAATATTATTAATTCCTTTTGGTAATTTATCTACAAACTCTTTAGAATTTGACTGTTCAAGAATTTGATTTAATTCTTCATCGCTAGGTGTTTTTGTTTGAGATCCATAGCAAATATTATTTTTTATGGAATCATTAAATAAGATTGTATCTTGAGTAACTAATGAAAATTGATCCCTAAGACTTCCTAAGCGCAAATTTTTAATGTTTTCTCCGTCAAGAAAAATATCTCCATCAATATAATTATAAAACCTTGGTAATAAATTTAATAATGTAGTCTTCCCTCCGCCTGATTTACCAACTAATGCTATTTTTTGACCTTTTTTTATTTCCAACGAAATATTATTTAAAATAAGTCTGTCGTCATTCTTGTATCTAAAAGATAAGTTTTGAATTTTTATATTGCCCGTTGCTCTTTTTATTTCTAACCTTCCTGTATCACTCTCATTGGTTTCGGATAATACATTCATAATACTTTTCGCAGCGGCTATACTAACCTGTAAAGATTCATTGACTTCAGTAAGACTTTTTATTGGTTTTATCATCATAAGAAGGGCGCCAACAAATGCAGCAAACTCCCCTGTTGAAAAATTTCCTAAAGAATAATAGACAATCAAACCAAGAGCAATTGATGCAATTATTTCAATTAACATACTATTAACCAAAGATAATTTGGCCAGCCTAATTTCCATAATCTTATTTCTTTGGACAATTTCTGCAAATCTTTTAAGTTCATATTTCGCGGCGCCAAATACCTTAATTACCCTTTGTCCGGATACAGCTTCTTCAGCTGCAGAAGTCATTTGGCCCATCGATTCTTGCACTTCAAACCCAAATGCTCTTAACCTTGGCGAAACTTTTTTTAAATATCTTGCGATTACTGGGGCCATTAAGAGAAAAACTAATGTCAAGAACCAGTCCAAATAAATCATATAAATAAATAATGCAATGACTGTAAATGATTCTCTAATAATGGTGATCCCGATACGTGTAATGACTGTAGAAAGTTGATTGGTCTCATAGGTTAGCTTTGAAACTAACATACCTGCGTTATTATTATCAAAAAAAGTGATAGGTAGTTTTAGATATTTTTTAAAAGTGTCTAAGCGCAAGTCCGCTACGACACCCCTTGATGTCTTTCTAATATGGTAACCAGAGATAAAAGCTGAGAAAGCTCTTACAAACATCAAGCCCATTAATGAAAGTGGAAGAGCGATTTTTAACCAGCTATTTTGAGAGTCAAAACCATTGTCAGTAATCTGTTTTAATAGAGCCAAAAATCCAGTATTAGTTAATGAGTATATAACCATAAAAAAGATACTCAAAAATAATGATGATTTGTAATTTAAGGCATATTTAATTAACTTCTTATAGATAGATTTAAATTCACTTAGATTTATTGGTGAATTTTTTTTAGATGCCATATATTATTTTGTGACAGTTGCAAAAGTTATTTTTGTTAATCCACTTAAGCGTGAAGCTTCCATAACATTTATGACCGATTGGTGATGAGATAGCGAGTCAGCATTAATAATGACGGGGGGTAAATCTTTTTCTAAAACTGATGCTTTTAATTTGGATAATTCATCCACTAGATTTTGTACAGTTGGATCACTGATTTTATTATTATTTATAATTAACTCATTCTGAGCTGTAACCACAATATCGATCTTTTCTAACTGCTTATCTTGAGCAACAGCTTCGGCAGTTGGTAGATTGATTTTTAATTCGCTAAATTTTGAGAATGTGGTGCTTACAACAAGAAAAATAATAATCACCAAAAGCACATCGATTAAGGGAATAAAGTTTATCTCGAGTTCTTCAGACTGAGTGCCCCGTCTAAAATTCATTTCATTTCCCTTTTTGATGAATGATTTCTACAAGCGTAATTGCCTGCTGCTCCATCTCTACTATAAGAGATTCAACCTTGGCCTTAAAATACCTATAGGCGATCATCGCCGGAACTGCAACTACAATTCCACCCGCAGTATTGTAAAGTGCAATTGATATCCCTCTAGCAAAAACAGTTACATCAGCACCACTACTGGTAAAAGAACTAAATAACTCTACCATGCCGATAATGGTTCCAAAAAGCCCTAAAAGAGGAGCTACTGTTGCTATTGTTCCTAGAGTTGAAAGGTACTTTTCCAATTTATGAAAAACTGCCCTTCCAGTCTCTTCAATTGATTCTTTTGTAAGTCCAGGTGAACTAGAGATATGATTTAATGCCGTGGCAAATATTTCACCAAGATAAGAATGGCTTTTAAGTAAGTCAATAGATTTTTGATTCACGCCTTTTTGACTTATTAGTGTTTTTACTTCATTTAGTAAATTTTTAGGAGCAATAACATCCTCCCTCAGCGACCATAGTCGTTCAATGATTATTGCCAGGGCAACAATTGATGAAATAATTAGAGGCCAAATTGGCCAACCAGCACCTTGAATAATCTCCCACACAGCATTAACTCCTTATTAATTTATTAACAATATTAACATTTTTTCAACTTACCATCGATAATTAGAAATCTATTCTTAAATTTTTTCAGAATACTTTGATCATGAGTAACTAGAATAATTTTAATCCCATTTACCTTAACTAACTTAAATAGAAGTTGCATCACTAGTTGTGAATTTTTTTTGTCGAGATTTCCAGTTGGTTCATCGGCGAAAATTAATTTTGGCTTATGAATTATCGCTCTGCATATAGCAATTCTCTGTCTTTCACCGCCAGATAGTTGATTTGGAAAATGATTTAATCGATCTCCCAATCCAACTTCATTTATTATTTTTTTTGCTGCTATATAAGATTCGGCATGTGACATTCCATTTACTTGAAGCGGTAACATAACATTTTCAACTGCTGTAAAGTCATTCAAAAGGTGATGAAACTGATAAACAAAGCCTAAGTAGTTTTTTCTAAATTGATTAAGATCTTCCTTATTAATTTTAGTAATGTCTTTACCTAAAATTTTAATTTCTCCGGAATCCGATGAATCTAAACCTGCGATTATTTGCAACAAGGTGCTTTTTCCAGACCCAGAAACGCCAGAAATAACAGCGCTATCATCTAAGGAGAAAGAGAGTCCATTAAATAATGGTTTTTCCATCCCATCGTATGATTTTGTTAGCTTTGTAACTTGAACATAATTATTCATTTTTTAAAATTTCTGCAGGGTTGTAAGATGCCGCCATGTAGCTCGGGTATAGCGTAGCTAATAAAGATAAAACAATCGAAATACCAACCACAAAATATAAATCTGAAATTAATATTAAAGAAGGAAGTTCGTCTATGTAGTAAACGTCCTTAGATAAGAAATGGGTATTGAATAAGTTTTCGATGAATGGAACGATTGTATTAATATTTACTGAAATAATTATTCCTAAGAGCAATCCAAATAATGATCCAATCAATCCAACAAGAAAACCTTGAAATATAAAAATTCTTGTAATTTGTAATTTCGAAAATCCTATTGTTTTAAGGATTGCAATATCCTTCTTTCTCTCATTAACACTCATGGTAAGTGATGCAATTAAGTTAAATGCGGCGACAGCAATAATTAAAGTTAAAATTATGGCCATAACTTTTTTCTCCATCTGAATAGCAGAAAAAAAGTTTTGATTTTTTTTGGTCCAATTTGTTACATAGGGATATAGATTAGCATTTAATAAAATTTCCTTTATTTTTAGTTCAGTATCCACTGTTTTCTCTGGGTCATTTAATTGAACTTTAAATCCTGAATAAAAAGAAATTTTGTTTTTAAAAAAAATTTTTCGAGCATTATTATCGTTAATGAGAACCAAACCATTGTCGTATTCATATACGCCCGCATCAAAGATTCCAGATATTACAAATTTTTTCATAACAGGAAAGTTACCAACAGGAGTAAAAGTTAACTGCGGAATTAGCAAGGTAACCGAATCTCCCACAGTTACACTTAAATTCCTAGCCAAATCAAGTCCAATAATCATTTCATATTTATCATTTGATAAATGATTTGATCCTATAGTAATTTTATTGAAGAGATTATTTACATTCCGCTCTTTATTTTCATCAACCCCTCTTACAATCACACCAAGGTTATTTTTCCCCTTTGATAAAAGAGCTTCCCCACTGATATATGGAGCTAAGCCATAAACATTTTCCAAATCTGAAATCTGGTTAGTTATTATTTCAGCCTTCTCTTGATCATCAATATCGCCAATAATTTCTATATGCGCAGTAGCATCTAAAATTCTCTTTTTGAGCTCATAATGAAAACCGTTCATAACAGACATCACAACAATTAAAGCCATAACACCAATTGAAATTCCAAGAATACTGGATAGCCCAATAAAAGAAATAAACTTACTTCTTTGTCCCTTTGTCAGAATTTTTTTTGATATCCATAAGTCTAGATATATAGCTTTTAATTTATGAATCATTTTAATAATAGATGATTTGATCTGATAGAATTATGGCATGTTTACTGGAATAATTAAAACTGTCGGCGAAATAAATTCTATAAAAAATATCCAAAATGATATAGAAATTAGTATTGATTTTTCTGGAATCGACAATCTTGAATTAGGGGACAGTATCTGCGTGAATGGAGCTTGCCTCACCATTTCTAAGTTCCTTGAAAATAAAGTTATTTTTCATTTATCCAAAGAAACATTATCAAAAATTACAGGGTTAACCATTGGAGAGAAAATAAATATTGAAGACTCTCTTCGAGTTGGTGATAAGCTTGGCGGGCATTACGTTTCCGGACATGTTGATGGAATGCTAGAAATACTGGAAATTCACAAAGAAAGTGCTTGTGAAATATGGTCTTTATCTTTAAATAAAGATTTTAAAAGATTTATAGCTCCCAAAGGCTCAATAGCATTAAATGGGGTAAGTCTTACAGTTAATCAGGTCTATGAAAACTCTTTTACGGTGAATTTAATTCCACATACAATTAATAATACCAATTTTAAGTATAGAAAACCGGGAGATAAACTAAATTTTGAGGTTGATTTACTTGCTAGATATATCCTTAATAAAAATTAAAAAATGTTAGACAATATTGAAAACATAATAGAAGACCTTAAACAAGGAAAAATGGTTATTCTTGTTGACGATGAAGATCGTGAAAACGAAGGCGATTTAGTTATACCGGCTGATAATATTTCTCCAGAAACTATTAATTTCATGGCCAAGTTTGGGAGAGGTTTAATTTGTTTAACCCTTACAGAAGAAAAAGCAAAAAAATTAAAATTGCCTTTGATGGTTCAAGAAAATGAAGCAAAGCTAGGGACCAATTTTACGGTTTCAATTGAGGCGGCTGAGGGAGTAACAACAGGTATATCTGCGAGTGACAGATCTCAAACAGTAAAAGCAGCAATAAATCCTAATGCTGATGAAAAAAGTATTGTGCGTCCCGGACATATTTTTCCTTTAATTGCCCATTCTGGAGGTGTTTTATATCGTGCTGGTCATACCGAAGCCGGGTGTGATTTAGCACAAATCGCAGGATATCAACCCTATTCTGTTATTTGTGAAATACTAAATGATGATGGGTCTATGGCAAGATTAGATGATTTAAAAAAGTTTTCTCAAGAGCATTCCATAAGAATTGGTTCAATAGCCGAACTGATAGAATACAGAAGAAAAAAAGAAAATTTAATTACCAGAACTAGTGAGGAGACAATATCAACTCATTTTGGTGATTTTAAGCTTATTACTTATAAAGATATTATTTCAAAGTACATTCACCTGGCTTTTGTTAAAGGTAAAGTTGACCATGATGAAACAGTTATGGTGCGAGTTCATGAGCCTCTCTCTGTCTTAGATTTTTTAATCCAAAATGATAAACATTCATGGGCTCCAAACGAAGCCTTTGAAAAAATTTCAAGAGAAAAGACTGGGATAATGCTTTTCCTAAATTATGGATCATTTAATAAACTTGAAAAAATAAATGACTTAGATCAGCAACCAAAAAATAAAGAAAATGACCTAAGAAATTACGGGATTGGATCCCAGATATTGGTTGACTTGGGAGTTAAAAATATGAAGCTATTAGCATCACCAAGAAAAATGCCTAGCATGATAGGATTTGGCTTAGAAGTAAAAGAATTTATTGAAAAATAAAATTATGGTATAATTTTTTCGTTGAAAATAATTGAATTAAATCATACATTTATCTTAAGATTCTTTGAGTCATACCTCCCCTTTTTTTTGGTTTTAAATGGATCCAAATAGTCATAAAGAAAACAATGAGTTCCTTAAGAAAAAAGGAGTGGTCATTGCATTTGATTTGGGCAAGAAAAAAATTGGTGTTGCTGTTGGGAATAATCTTTTAAATACATCTGAAAATTTAAAGACTCTGTATGCTTCCAATAAAAAAGAGCGATTTAATAAAATAAAAAAAATTATTGATGAGTGGAAGCCAATTTATATTATTTTAGGCTACCCATCAAATAAAGATGGATCAATGAATGAGATGTCAAAATTCTCTCTTAATATTGGCAAAGAAATAGAAAATAAGCTCTCACTGTCTGTCATCTATGTAAATGAAAACTTCTCATCTACAGCATCCGAAAATTTTATCAAAAATAATCTAGAATTGGATGTAAGAAAAAATAATGATCTCGTCGATCAAATAGCAGCTGATATTATTCTGCAATCACATTTGGAAGAGCAAAAGGCAAAGGTTTAACATGGAAAATATTCAAATAACAAGTGATGGAAAACTTAACCACCTTTTAAGTATTGAAGGTTTATCAAAAAAGATCATAGAAGATATTTTCCTGAAAGCAGACTCATTCCTCGATTCTAATAATAATAATGTAAAAAAAGTAGATCTATTAAATGGGAAAACCATATTCAATTTATTTTTTGAAAATAGTACAAGAACCAGAACTACCTTTGAAATTGCAGCAAAAAAACTTTCTGCCGATGTTATTAATCTGAATGTTGACACATCATCTCAATCAAAAGGTGAATCAATACTTGATACTATTAATAATTTGATTGCCATGCATGCCGACATGTTTGTTATTCGACATGGTCAATCAGGTGCACCGTATTTCATAGCTAAAAATATTGATTCAAGAATCAAAGTAATTAATGCAGGTGATGGCAATCATGCACATCCTACTCAGGGATTGCTTGATGCTTACACAATCAGACATTTTAAAAAAGAATTTCATAACCTTAAAATTGCCATTATTGGAGATATAAAGCACTCAAGAGTAGCTAGATCGGATATAAATGCTCTGAATTTACTTGGTGTTCCAGAAATTCGAGTTGTTGGACCCAATACTCTTATTCCATCTGGTATTGAAGATTTAGGTGTAATTCCTTACTCAAATATGAACGATGGTATTAAAGATGTAGACGTTATTATGATGCTACGTCTTCAAAAAGAAAGGATGGATAATGCCTTGATTCCGTCTCAGGAAGAATATTTCAAGGCATATGGTTTAACAAAAGAAAGAATGCTTTTAGCTAATAAAAATGCAATTGTTATGCACCCAGGCCCAATGAATCGTGGAGTGGAAATTGAGTCAGCTGTGGCAGACTCTAAACAAGCAGTAATTCTCTCTCAAGTAAGCTTTGGTATCGCAATTAGAATGGCTGTAATGGCAATTCTGTTGGAAGACTAATGAAATATCTCCTAAAAAAAGTAAAATTATTTCAAGATAACAACACCATTACTGAACCTCTGGATCTAGTTATCAGTTATGGAAAAATAAAGATTGTTAATTATGACGAAATAAAAATTGAAAAAGATTATGAAGAGATTGATTGTTTAAATAAAATTTTAATCCCCTCGGTTACTGATTTATACGCTAATTTAAAATCACCAGGACAAGAATATCAATCAATACTTAATAAAGAGATAACAGCAGCAATTGCAGGGGGAATAACAAATATTTCTTGTCATCCAGATACAGACCCTGTTTTAGATGAACCAAGCTTGATTAAAGATTTAATTAGTAAAGCAAATAAAATTTTTCCAATCAATATTAATCCTTATGGAGCAATTACAAAAAATCTAGAGGGGCATCTAATTACAGAAATGATAGAGCTTCATGATGCTGGGGCGACTGGATTTTCTCAAGCTGAAAAATCAATAATCAATACGAATGTACTTATTAGGGCTTTTGAATATGCGGCAACATATGGCTTCACTTTATACCTAAGACCTAATGATCAATTTTTAAGTGATAGTACATTTGCTAATCAAGGGTCAATTGCTACAAGGCTTGGAATCAAAGGTTTAAATAAAAATTCGGAAATTATTGAAGTTTTAAAATATTTGGCAATTGCAAAGACCACAAAAACGAAAATACATCTATCTAAAATATCTTGTGGAGAATCCATTGAGATTATAGAAAGAGCCAAAAATGAAAATATAAATGTTACGTGTGATGTTTCTATAAATCAGATTTTATTTAATGAGTTAGATATTGATCATTACAATACCAACTTTCATTTAACGCCCCCCCTGAGAAGTCAGGCAGACCAAAACACAATTTCTGAAGGCATAAGAAAAAATATTGTTGACGCAATATGTTCTGACCATCATCCAGTTGACCCAGATAGAAAAATGCAGCCCTTTGAAAACTCAGAAGCTGGAGCATCTGCATTTGAAACTTATTTATCATTAATTTTTAAAATTTCTAAAATAAAAAATATTGAAATAGAAAAGCTGTTATCAAAAATTAGCTACCAACCCTATAAAATTATTTATGGTGAAGATTATGATTTATTTAAAAATCAAAATTTAGATTTTTGCCTATTTGACACATCAATAACTTGGTTACCAGTAAATGAACAACTTAAAAGTTCAGGAAAAAATATTCCTTTTGATTGGGAGCTTGAGGGATGTGTGACAAATACTTTTGTGGATGGGGCTGAAATTTACAGAAGAAAAATTTAAATTTAAACATAAATATATGTATTGCAAGATAAATTAAAGATAATATAATAATCAACACTCACATAATTTTATATAGGGAGATTTGGATATGTTGGAAAAGTTGATTAATGCATTATTAGGAAGAGATACACAAAAACCTGCTGCTAAAAAACCTGCTGCTAAAAAACCTGCTGCTAAAAAACCTGCTGCTAAAAAACCAGCCGCTAAAAAACCAGCCGCTAAGAAACCAGCCGCTAAGAAACCAGCCGCTAAGAAAAAATAACTATTTGCTCTAACATATCCATAAAAAAACCAGGCTTTTGCTTGGTTTTTTTTTCTAAAAATGAATTTAGATTATTTTAAAAATATAAAAAACTCTCTCGATCTTCATCAAGAAAATAATCAAATAAGTAATCTTAAATTAGTGGCTGTAAGTAAAAAGCATGGCGTAGAAAAAATT
>JAHEAL010000006.1:0-26338 GCA_024642775.1 Nitrosomonadales bacterium | reverse complement strand
AAAAATGAATTTAGATTATTTTAAAAATATAAAAAACTCTCTCGATCTTCATCAAGAAAATAATCAAATAAGTAATCTTAAATTAGTGGCTGTAAGTAAAAAGCATGGCGTAGAAAAAATTAAGAAATTATATGATTTAGGTCAAAAAGATTTTGGAGAAAATTACGTTCAAGAAGCCATAGAAAAAATTGAATACTTTAAAGACAAGGATATTACATGGCACTTCATTGGACCTATACAAAGTAATAAGTGTCAATTGATTGCCAAAAATTTTGACTGGATACATAGTATAGACAGAGTCAAAATTTTTAACAAAATTGAAAAGTGTTCTTTTGAGTTAAATAAAAAAATTAATTATCTTATTCAAATAAATATAAGTAAAGAAGAAAGTAAAAGTGGGTTATCACTTGATGATTTAGATGACTTTATTAATCAACTTGATACAAATAGTACAGGAATGATCTTACGTGGGATAATGGCTTTACCAACTAATACGAACGATACAAATATATTAACTTCAGAATTTACATTAATGCAATCAGTCTTTAATGAACTTCGAGCAAAATATCAGACCATAGATACGCTATCAATGGGAATGTCTAATGACTATCAAATTGCAATTGATAATGGCTCAACAATGGTAAGGATTGGAACAAAAATTTTCGGGGAACGACTATGAGTCTAAATATTTCTTTTATTGGCTGCGGAAACATGGCTCAAGCAATAATTTCTGGACTATTCTCCTCAAAAGATAACTATGAAATTTTTGCATATGACATTAATGTCTCTGTATTTGAAAATTTTAAACATAAATCAAAGATCAAAATTCTAGAATCTATAAATGAAATTCAGTCTGACATAATCATTTTGTCAGCAAAGCCAAAAGATATAGCAGGTATATGTGAAAATTTAGATCCAAAAAACTCAGTAATAGTAAGCATTGCGGCAGGAGTTTCATTAAACACTATTTCAGTTTATTTAAAAGGTTACAAGAATCTTGTAAGAGTAATGCCCAACTTATGTGCGTTTGAAGGGCTTAGTACAAATGCTATTTATCCAAATAATTGTGTCACTGAAAATTCAGTCAAAATAATTGACGATATCTTTAAAAACATAGGATCAAATATTTTTTTTAAAGAAGAAAAATTTATCGACTTATCTACAGCAATTTCTGGAAGCGGTCCTGCCTATTTTTTCTACTTCACTCAATTGCTAATTGAATCTGCAAAAAATATAGGGTTGTCAGATAGCGAAGCAAAAGAGTTAGTTTTAAAAACATTTGAAGGGTCATATTTTGTTGCCAAAAAAAATATTAATCAATTAAATGATTTAGTAAAAAATGTTTCATCAAAAGGAGGCACTACGGAAGCAGCTATAAACATAATGAAGGATAATGATCTAGCAAATACGATATCAAAAGCAATTAATGCTGCAACAAAAAGAGCAAAAGAAATTGATGATGATTTGAAAAATGTTTAAACCCGAAGTCACCGTAGCAACAATCGTAAAAAAAAATGATAAATATTTAATGGTTGAAGAAAAAATTAATGAAAAAATTAAACTCAACCAACCTGCTGGACATCTAGAACAAAATGAAACTATTCAAAATGCAGCCATAAGAGAAACTTATGAGGAGACCGGCTATTTAGTTGAGCTAAATTCATTAATTGGAATCTATACATGGAAAATGACAAAAAGTTATTTCATAAGATTTACATTTTTTGCTGAAATAATTAATTTTGATGATAAAGCAAAACTCGATAAAGGTATAATTAGAACTCATTGGCTCTCTAGCGAAGAAATTTATTCAGCCGCTGAAAAATTGAGAAGTCCAATGATTCTAAAATCAATTGCAGACTTTGAGAGTGGGATACACTACTCAGATGAGATAATTAAAACATGTTAAAACAAAATATTGTTGTAGGCCTCTCAGGCGGAGTTGATTCTGCTGTCACGGCTCAAATTCTTAAGGAACAAGGTCATAATGTTACAGGCCTCTTTATGAAAAATTGGGAGGCAGATGATGACGATGAATATTGTTCCAGCAAACAAGATCTTATTGATGCAATCAGTGTTGCTGAAAAAATAGGCATCGATATAGAAGTTGTTAATTTTGCTAAGGAATATAAAGAAAAAGTCTTTAATTTATTCCTGCATGATATTAATTTGGGCTTAACTCCTAATCCAGATATTTTATGTAATTCTGAAATTAAATTTGAAGCATTTTTAAATCATGCCATGGAGCTAGGTGCCGATAAAATTGCAACAGGTCATTACGCAAACGTAAAGGAAATAAATGGCAATTTTTATCTAAGCAAGGGGGATGACTCCTCAAAAGATCAAAGTTATTTTCTTCACAAACTTAACCAAAAACAACTTTCTAAATCTATTTTCCCATTAGGTAAATTACTAAAAAAGGAAGTTAGGGAAATTGCAAAACTAAACAACCTTCACAACCATGAAAGAAAAGACTCCACAGGTATTTGTTTTATTGGAGAAAGACCGTTTGCTGAATTCTTAAATCAGTTTATCAAAAAAAATCCGGGAGACATTGTCAATGACTCGGGTAAAGTTATTGGAACTCATGACGGCTTGATGTTTTATACAATCGGACAACGTCAAGGACTGGGTATAGGTGGAACAGCTAATAGCAATGGTAAGCCATGGTTTGTTGCAAAAAAAAATATTGAAGCTAATACACTTTTAGCAGTTCAGGGTCATGACCACCCACTCTTATTAAGTGATAGCCTAATTGCAAACAATCTTCATATCATAGGCAATGACTATCCTATTAAAAAAGTCATAGGTGCAAAAACAAGATACCGACAGCCGGATGCTGCTTGTCAGATTGATGAAATTAATGATGGTACCCTTAAAACTCATTTCGGTCAGAAACAGTGGGCGATTACCCCAGGTCAATACGTTGTTTTTTACGAAAGTAATGTTTGTTTAGGTGGAGGCATAATTAAATCTGCCTTCAATAGTTTTGCATAATATGGATTTTTTTAAATTAGTAAATAAAAAACATTTTCTCAGTGAAATTCGGTCGCACATTGATTTCTCTTATAACGAAGATCTAAAATCAGGAGATCTTACCTCTACAATGATTCCAAAAAATTCAAATGGATCAGCATCAGTAACCTGCAAAGAAGAAGCTATTTTTTGTGGGAAAATTGTTGTAAACGAATTAATTAAAAGTAAAAAAAATTTTAAAATTAAGTGGTTTGTGAAAGATGGCGAAAAAATTAATAAGGGTCAGATCATCTGTTTAATCAGTGGAAAATTAAACGAAATTCTATCTACTGAAAGATTGATCCTTAATTATTTACAAATTTTATCTGCTACATCAACTATTACAAATTTTTACGTAAATTTAATCAAACATACTAAATCTAAGATTTATGACACAAGAAAAACAATTCCGGGATTGAGGCTAGCTCAGAAATATGCAGTCTATATTGGTGGCGGGGAGAATCAACGAATCGGTCTTTTTGATAAAGCTCTATTTAAAGAAAATCATATCTCTGCTAACGGTAATTTGGAAATTTTATTAAACAAGTTAAAAAAAGAAAATTTCAAAAATCCATATCAAATTGAAGTTGAAAATATTAAACAATTAAAAATTGCCCTTCAATACCAGGTAAAAAACATATTATTGGATAATTTTACGGTTAGTCAGGTCAAGCAAGCAGTAGCTATCAACAGCCATAAAGCAACTTTAGAAGTGTCTGGAAATATAACACCAAAGAATATTCTAAAGTATGCATCCTTAGGGGAATTAAGAATTTCAATCGGCGCTTTAACAAAAAACATACAAGCTATTGATTTTTCAATGTTAATTAATAGTAAAAATGCCCATAATACTTGACCTAACCCCTATAAATAGGTTATTTTAGCGGTTTAGTTATTACACATATAAATGAAAACAAAATTGTTAACTGGGGCTGAGATTGTCATTCACTCCCTTCATAAAGAAAATACAGAATTTGTTTTTGGATATCCCGGTGGCGCAGTTCTTAATATATACGATGCCATATTCCAATTAAAGAAATTTAAGCATGTTCTTGTTAGACACGAACAAGCCGCTGTTCACGCAGCAGACGCGTTCGCAAGATCTACAGGAAAAGTTGGTGTTGCGCTTGTGACATCAGGTCCAGGAGCAACAAATGCTGTTACTGGAATTGCTACTGCATATATGGATTCCGTTCCTATGGTTGTTATTTCTGGTCAGGTACCAACATATGCGATTGGGGAAGATGCATTCCAAGAATGTGATACGGTTGGCATTACAAGGCCTTGTGTAAAACACAATTTTCTTGTTAAGAGAATAGAGGACATTGCTCCTACAATCAAAAAAGCATTTCATATTGCTAAAACCGGGCGACCAGGCCCAGTTCTCGTTGACATCCCTAAAGATATAACAGCTGAAGAGACAGAATTCAATTACCCAGACAGTATAGAAATTAGGTCTTATAATCCTATTGAAAAAGGACACCAGGGCCAAATTACTAAGGCGCTAGAGTTATTAATAACTTCAAAAAAACCTATGGTTTACACGGGGGGCGGTGTAGTTCTTGGTGACGGATCAGATCCACTTACCAAACTTATGAAAAAGACTGGTTTTCCTGTTACAAGCACCTTGATGGGGCTTGGAGGATTCCCTGCAAGTGAGCCACAATTTTTAGGTATGCTTGGTATGCATGGTACATATGAAGCTAATATGGCAATGCAAGAATGTGATGTTTTAATAGCAGTGGGCTCTCGATTTGATGATCGAGTAATCGGTAATCCAGATCATTTTCTATCCAAATCTAGAAAAATCATTCATATTGACATTGACCCCGCTTCAATTTCTAAAAGGGTAAAGATTGATGTACCAATTGTTGGAAATGTAAAATTTGTCCTAGAAGATATGCTAGCAATATACGAAACCATAAAAGATAAACATAATAAAGACATCCAAAAAGATTGGATGAAGCAAATAGAAGAGTGGAAATCAAAAAAATCTTTATCTTTCAAGAATAGTAAAGAGGTCATCAAACCTCAATATGTTGTTCAAGAACTCCACAGAGTAACAAAGGGTGACGCATTTGTAACGAGTGATGTAGGTCAGCACCAGATGTGGGCTGCTCAATATTATCCGTTTAACAAACCAAGAAGATGGCTGAATTCTGGAGGACTCGGCACAATGGGAGTGGGCTTACCTTATGCAATGGGTGCTCAATTGGCTCATCCCGATTCACAAGTGGCTTGCGTTACAGGTGAGGCATCAATTCAAATGTGTATTCAAGAACTTTCTACATGCAAGCAATTCCACCTACCTATTAAAATAATTAATTTAAATAATAGATATATGGGAATGGTTCGACAATGGCAGGAATTCTTTTACGGTAATAGGTATGCTGAATCTTATATGGACGCCTTACCAGACTTTGTCAAATTAGCGGAGTCATATGGCCATATCGGAATGCAAATTGAAAAACCATCAGACGTAACAGGTGCATTAGAAGAGGCATTTTCACCAAAAAATAAAGAAAGGTTAGTTTTTTTGGACTTCTTAACAGACCAAACAGAAAATGTTTATCCAATGGTACCCAATGGCAAAGGTCTATCGCAAATGATTTTGTCTGAGGATTTATAATGCGTCATATTATTTCTCTTTTAATGGAAAATGAAGCTGGAGCTCTTTCAAGAGTATCAGGGCTTTTTTCTGCCAGAGGTTATAACATTGAATCATTAACAGTAGCTCCTACAGAAGATCCATCTCTCTCAAGAATGACGATTATTACATCTGGATCAGATGCCATTATTGAGCAAATAATTAAACAGCTTAACAAGCTAATAGATGTAGTTAAAGTTTTGGACTTAAATGATGGAAAACATATCGAGAGAGAATTAATGCTAGTAAAAGTTAAAGCAAACCATCAATACAGAGATGAAATGAAAAGAATAAGTGACATCTTTAGAGGAAGAATTATTGATGTATCTGATAATACTTTCACAATTGAGATCACTGGGTCATCTACAAAACTTGATGCTTATATTGACAGTCTTGATAAATTAGCAATTATTGAGACAGTTAGAACAGGTGCTTCAGGTATTGGTAGAGGTGATAGAATACTAAAAATTTAATTTAGGATGAAAAAATAATGAAAGTTTATTACGATCAAGATGCAGATTTAAACATTATAAAAAATTTAAATGTAACCATTGTTGGTTATGGGTCTCAAGGACATGCTCATGCAGCGAATCTTAAAGATTCTGGGGTGAATGTAACTATCGGCTTAAGAAAAGATGGCTCCTCATGGGATAAAGCTGTAAATGCTGGACATAATGTAAAAGAAGTAGCTGACTCAGTCAGTGATGCAGATATCGTGATGCTTCTAATTCCTGACGAAACAATGGCAAAAATATACAAAGAGCAAATAGAGCCTAACTTAAAAGATAATGCGACCTTAGCTTTTGCTCATGGATTTAATGTTCACTATAACTTCATCGAACCCAAAGAAGGTCTTGATGTGATCATGATTGCACCAAAAGGACCAGGCCACACAGTAAGGTCGGAATATCTTAAAGGTGGCGGTGTACCAACCTTGATAGCGGTTTACCAAAATAAATCGGGTCAAGCCAAAGACAAAGCACTCTCATATGCAATGGCTAATGGTGGAACAAAGGGTGGAGTAATAGAAACAGACTTTAGAGAAGAAACAGAAACTGATTTATTTGGAGAGCAGGCTGTTTTATGCGGCGGCGCTGTTGAACTGGTTAAGGCTGGATTTGAAACCTTGACTGAAGCTGGTTATGCACCTGAAATGGCTTACTTTGAATGCCTTCATGAGCTAAAGTTAATAGTCGACCTGATGTATGAAGGTGGGATAGCTAATATGAATTACTCAATTTCCAATAATGCTGAATTTGGTGAGTATGTTACTGGTAAGGAAGTAATTAATGCTGAATCTAAAAAGGCTATGAAGAAGGCTTTAGAAAATATTCAGAATGGCGTCTATGCAAAAAGATTCATTGATGAAGGTAATGATGGATATCCCGAAATGACGATTCACAGAAAAGAAAACAGTGAGCATGCAATTGAAAAAGTTGGGTCACAACTTCGATCAATGATGCCATGGATCGCTAAAAATAAATTAGTAGATCAATCTAAAAACTAATGAAAACTAATTTTCCACTTTTAGCGCGTGAGGGCTGGCCATTCATAGCCCTCGCTCTTCTTATTTTCATTTTATCTACTTATTTTATTAACAATACTGTTGCAGCGTTTTGCTTTTTAATTCTTATTTTTGTTATTCAATTTTTTCGCGACCCAAACCGGAAAATCCTAACTAAAGATAATGAGGTTGTATCAGCAGCGGACGGTCGAGTAATTGCGATTGAAAAAATAAAGGATCCCTTTAACAACAACAGGGACTCAATTAAAGTCAGTGTATTTATGAATGTGTTTAATGTTCATTCTAACAAAGCTCCTGTTTCAGGAAAAATAATAAATAAAGCATACCGCCCCGGAAGATTTTTTAATGCAGCACTTGATAAAGCATCCTCCGAAAATGAGTTGTGTGCAATTACTATACAAACCAAAAATAAGAAAATTGTTACTTCAGTTCAAATTGCTGGGCTAATTGCACGAAGAATACTATGCTATGTATATGAAGGAGAGTCTCTAAATATTGGAGATCGCTATGGCTTTATTCGCTTTGGATCAAGAGTTGATCATTACCTTCCTGCAAATGCACAAGTAAAAGTAAAGCTTGGACAAAAAGTAAAAAATGTAGAAAGTATAATTGCAGAGATTTAGCTTTTAACTCTTCATAAAACTTGATAACTCCTTTAAAGCCTGTTCGTATACCTCTTTTTTAAAATCAACTACTTCCTGAATAGGCTTCCAAAAACTCTCCCATCGCCAATCATCAAATTCAGGTTTATCGTGTGTATTTAGGTTGATTAGAGCATCTTCTCCAATAAGTCTCAATAAGAACCACTTCTGTTTCTGCCCCCTATATTTTCCTTGCCAATACTGTCGTATAAATTTTTCCGGAACATCGTACTTTAACCAGCCATTTGAGCTGCCGAGAATTTCAATATTATTTGGTTTAAGACCGACCTCTTCATAGATTTCACGATACATTGCCTCTTCCGGAGTTTCGCCATCTTGGATTCCACCCTGGGGGAATTGCCAATTTTCTTCATTTGTTCTTTTGGCCCACAACACTTCATCTTTATAGTTTAAAATTACTGAAGCAACATTTGGTCTATATCCATCCAAGTCAATCATTGTTACAATCCTTAGTGTTCTACTTACTTAATTTTTCCATAAAACTTAACATTGATAAATAAATTTATAAAAATTTTTCCTATTATTTTTCTTTTAACGATTATCTCAGCATGCACCGAGAAAAATTATGCCTTAATCACGAACCAAGGTGAGGACTCTTTATCCATTATTGATTTAAAAACTCTAAAAGTTATAAATTCAATTGAAACTGCAAATAAACCCCTAAGTGTTGAAATGATTGGAAACTCAAAAGCAGTAATTGCGAGCACAGATGGAAAGTCGCTGGAAATATTAAATCTTAAAAATTTTGAATTTGAAAAAAAAATAAATACTAACTTTACTCCATTGGGTATGGCGTTCGTTGCGAAAAAAAATGCTCTTTATGTTACATCTTGGTATGAAAGTAAAATTTATATTTTTGATACAAACTCATGGCAAGAAAAAGGTCAAATTAATGTTAACTCTACTCCGTCAGGTATTACATTTAATAAAAAACATAATTTAATTATTTGTGTAAGTCGTGATGAAAATCTAATGCAAATTATTAAAGATGATGCCGTTATAAAAACTGTTAGCGTTGGTCAGCATCCATTTGGAATAACAAGTAGCGGAGATTTTGCCTACTCTGTCAATGTATATTCGGATGATGTTACAGAAGTAAATTTACTTGACTATACAAAAAATAATTTTAAAGTTGGTAGTCATCCCTATAATGCAATAGTTTATAAAAATAAAATCTTTGTCACGAACACACAAGATGACTCGGTGAGTATTGTTGACCTAATGACTAAAAAAATCATTCAACAATTATTAACAGAAGAGGTACCGGAAAATCTTGATATCAATGAAGATAAAAAGTTACTTGTTGTGACAAACTGGGGGTCAAATTCAGTAAGTATCTTCAATATTGATACCTATGAGCATATCAAAAATCTTGAAACAGGCAGTGAAAGTCGATCCTTTGGTAATTTTATTTGGCCAAAAAGATGAAAAATAATTTAAATATAGTAATATGTGGAGTAGATTTTGATTTAAATATTAAGGATTAATAGATGAAAAAATTATTAGTAGTATTATTTGCATTAACGTTCAGTATCCTAGCGGTCGCACATGGCCCCACACCTCAAAAAGTTCAAAAAACTGTAACAATTGCTGCAAGTCCTGACAAAGTTTGGGCGGTGGTAAAGGATTTTGATAACGGTAACAAATGGTTACCATTTGTAACTGGAATTAAATTAGAAACGAAAGGTGAAGATAAATTTAGAACACTTACTTTAAAAAGTGGTGGAAAGATTCTTGAAAGACTCAAGGGTATTGATGATGATTTAATGAAGATTAAATATGAAATTGTTGAAGGCGATATCCCTGTTGCTGACTTTAATGGCTACATAACAGTAAAAAAAGGTAGTAACGATAATGAATCTGAAGTTGAATGGACTGGAAGATTCTACAGAGTTTATAAATTAAATCCTCCAATACCTGAAGGTCAGGATGACGAATCAGCTAAAAATGCAATCAACGAGGCATTTGACGCTGGCCTTCCAGCATTGAAAAAACTAATAGAATCGAAATAAATGAATCATCCCCAAGATGATTCATATCAACCAAAAATCTGAAACCAAGGCATTGCTCATATGGATGCATGGCCTTGGTGCAGATGGTGAAGACTTCTATCCATTCTTTTCACAAAAAATCTTTCATGATTATGAAATTATTTTACCAAATGCCCCAATAAAAAAAGTTACGTTAAATAATGGTATTGAAATGCCATCTTGGTTTGATATTCATGATTTAAAATTTAGCAAATTAAATGAAAATGATTTTAGAGAATCAGCAGATCAAATAATTTCAGTTATTAACCAATATTGGGACAAAAAACAGAAGTTATTTATTGGTGGTTTTTCTCAAGGGGCAGCATTGTCAGTTTATCTTGGATTAAAAATGAAGGTGAAAGCTAATGGAATAGTATGTTTTTCCGGTTTTGCGCCTTTATTTGACTACCCCAATATAAATAAATTATTACCAACCTTAGCCATCCATGGAACAGATGACGATGTTATACCCATCGAGTTGTCAAAAAACTCTTTTATTAATTTAAAGTTAACGAATTTGACTTCAAAAAGTTACAATATGAAACATAATGTAATCAATAAACAAGCTTTTGACCTAATTGAATTTATGGAGGTGAATAATGACTAAGGGAAAAAAAGGATTTGACGAAATTCTGAGGGAATTAGAGGTTATTGTTGAGGCTATGGATGATGGAAATCTAAAACTTGAAGAAACAATTCATTCCTACGAACGAGGAATCAATCTTATAAAAGAGGCCCAAATAAGTTTGAAATCTTTTGAAAAGAAAATTCAAATTCTAAATGAAAAAAATGAATTAGAAGATTTTGATGAAGAAAGTTGATAGTTACCAAATATTTGTTAAAGATTTTAATTCTTTTCTAGAAAAACTTATCCCAAAATCAAGCAATCTAATTTCGACAGGGGCACGTTATGCTCTAATTAACGGGGGTAAAAGGTTTAGAGCTTACCTATTATTTTTAATTGGTAGTCACTTTAAAATTCCAAAAAAAGATTTATTTTACTTAGCCTCGTCAATTGAATCGATTCATGCATACTCGCTTGTTCATGATGACATGCCTTGTATGGATAATGATGATTTAAGACGTGGAAAATTATCTACTCATAAAAAATATGGTGAGGCCCAAGGTCTTTTAATTGGAGACGCCCTGCAAACTTTTGCATTTGAAATACTGAGTTCAAAAGAATTACAAATAAATAATGAAAATAAAGTAGCTTGTATAAAAATTTTAGCAGAATCTATTGGGATGGATGGAATGATTTATGGTCAATCTATTGATATTGCATCTGAGAACAAAAAACCTACAAAAAAAGTTTTAGAGTCAATTCATAAAAATAAAACAGGCAAGTTAATTAAAGCCAGTATGATTATCCCAGCAGTTATATCCAATCAAAGTGAAGCATGCTTAAATGAATTTAATGAATTAGCAGAATTACTCGGCCTAATGTATCAGGTAATTGATGACTATATGGATGCAACATCAACCAAAAAATTACTTGGAAAAGTTCCAGGTAAAGATAAAACCTCCGGGAAAATTACATACTGTAATTTATTTGGCTTAGTTAAAACTAAAAAAATAATAACTGACTCTTATGAACAAATTTATGTAAAATCTAGAATCTTAAAACTTCCTGTTGAATTTAGTGAGCTAATAGAGAAAATATATGGAAGAGTATAAAAATAAATTATTAAATAAAATTAGCTATCCTGAAGATTTAAAAAAACTCAAGAAAAGTGAGTTAAAAGATCTATCAAAAGAAATACGATCAGTCCTTGTCGATTCGGTACAAGAAACTGGAGGTCATCTTTCATCAAATCTTGGTGTTGTAGAATTATCAATCGCTCTTCACTACGTTTTTGATTCTCCAACAGACAACATTGTCTGGGACGTTGGTCACCAGACCTATACCCACAAAATACTTACCGGCAGAAAAAATAAATTAAACACACTAAGGCAATTAGGAGGAATTTCAGGATTCCCCAAAATCGAGGAAAGTGAACACGACCATTTTGGGACTGGTCATTCAAGCACTTCGATATCAGCAGCACTCGGCATGGCTGAGGCACTTAAAATAAATAAAAAATCAGCAAAAAGTATTGCCATAATTGGAGACGGTGCAATGACTGCAGGAATGGCATTTGAAGCACTAAACAATGCTGGAAATAGCAAAAGTAATATACTTGTCATCCTCAATGATAATGATATGTCCATATCAAAAAATGTCGGTGCATTAAATAACTACCTTGCAAAACTTCTTTCAGGAAAGATTTATGGTGGATTTAAATCCACCAGCAAACAGATCTTTGAAAAAGTCCCTTCTATCCTTGAGTTTGCAAAAAAAACTGAGGAACATGTAAAGGGCATGGTTACACCAGGAACATTATTTGAAGAATTTGGCTTTAATTATATTGGTCCCGTTGATGGGCATAATGTCGAAGTATTAGTCGAGATGCTTGATAACATAAAAAATTTAAATGGTCCTCAATTTCTGCACATTGTAACCAAAAAAGGAAATGGGTTTTTACCTGCGGAAAAAGATCCAAATAAGTTCCATGGAATTTCTAAATCAAGTACAAAAATTTTGCAACAAAAAACTTTTACACAAATTTTTGAAGAATGGATTATTGAAGAAGCTAAAATTAACAAACTACTTTGCGCCATAACACCTGCAATGTCAGATGGAAGTGGGCTAAATTCATTTGCTAAAAAGTATCCTAAACGATTTTTTGATGTTGGTATTGCTGAACAGCATGCCGTAACATTTGCTGCCGGCTTGAGACTAAAAGGACTAAAGCCGGTTGTGGCAATATATTCAACATTCATGCAAAGAGCCTATGATCAAATCATTCATGATGTAGCATTACAAAAAATACCCATGCTTTTTGCCGTTGATCGTGCAGGAATTGTTGGTGCTGACGGGGCCACACATACAGGAAATTTTGATATTTCTTTCATACGCTGCATTCCGAATACTGTAATAATGAACCCAATTAACGAAGATGAACTTAAATCAATGCTTAGTTTCGGTTTTAGAAGTAATAAAATATGTTTTATCAGATATCCTAGAGGATATGCTCCGGAGTCACGAAATAAAAAGATTACAATAAAGTTAGGAAAAGCAAAACTTCATAGGAAAGGTAAAAAGTTAGCCATCTTATGTTTTGGGCCATTAATCTCAAAAATAGAACAGCTCGCTCAAGAGTTTGACTTTACTATTATCAACATGCGCTTTTCAAAACCTTTGGATGAAAATTTAATAACGAAATTAGCTAAAGAACACACTCATCTTGTCACAATTGAAGATAATACAGTTTCCGGAGGAAGTGGGACGGCTGTTCTAGAAGTATTATCAAAAAATAATATCTATTTAAAGACTTTACTCTTGGGTTATCCAGACAGCTTTCCTGAACATGGAAGTCAGGATGAAATCTATGAAAAAATACAGTTAAATGAGTTTTATATCAAAAAGAGAATTGTTAACTTTATGAGCAAATGATAAACTTAAATTATGAATAAAATTGCTGATAAAATCGAAGACGTACAAAACACCCCAGACAAGCGACATTTAGATATTGACAAGGTTGGAATTAAATCAATTAGGCATCCAATTTCAGTAAAAGATAAAACAGGTGGGGATCAGTCCACAATTGCTATGTTTGATATGTATGTCCACCTTCCTCATAATTTCAAGGGCACGCACATGTCGCGTTTTGTTGAGATTCTGAATGAAAACGAAAAGACAATTAGTGTAAAGAATTTTGAAAAAATTCTAAGGGATATGTTAATTAGACTTGAATCAGAGGCATGTGATGTCGAGATGAAATTTCCCTACTTTATTAACAAAATTGCTCCAGTCTCTAAAGTGCAAAGTCTTCTAGATTATGAGGTAACATTTATAGGAAAAATTAAAAACGATCAATTTGTCAATCAAATCAAGGTCGTGGTTCCTGTTACCAGCCTTTGCCCATGTTCAAAGAAAATATCTGATTACGGGGCACATAACCAAAGATCGCATGTAACCGTCACTGTTGAAACTAATGAATTTGTTTGGATAGAGGATATTATTAAACTTGTTGAGCAAAATGCATCATCTGAACTTTACGGACTTCTCAAAAGGCCTGATGAGAAATATGTAACTGAAAAAGCATACGATAATCCAAAGTTTGTTGAAGATATGGTGAGAGATATTGCTACTGATCTTAAAAAAGATAGTCGAATTAGTTATTTCGAAGTAGAGTCAGAAAATTTTGAATCCATTCATAATCATTCAGCTTACGCGATGATCAGAAGCCATTAATCAAATAACGACTTACTTATCTTATTTCTTTTCAAACCTAAGTAAATAATTACGAATCCCATTAATGGAAATATCGCTGCCAGAGTAAAAGCAGTTGATGACGAATAATATTCAATAATATATCCACCACCTAAACCTCCCACAGTCCCTCCTAAACCATACGTAATACTATTATAAATTGCTTGTCCTCTTGCATGATTTTTTCCTGTAAAAAATTTATTAACTAACTCAATTGAAGCAACATGAAATGATCCAAAAGTAAACGCATGTAAAGTTTGGGCTAAAATTATTAGATACAAATACTCAGTATAATTACCAATTAAAAAAAATCGTGCGATAGCCACAGCCAAGCTAAAAAGTAGAATTTGCCTTATATTCAAAAATCTTAAAATTTTGGGCATGTTTAAAAAAACAATGATTTCACAACACACTCCTAGTGCCCATAGAAAACCAATTAATGAGTTACTGTAACCTTCTTCGCTTAGGTAGATTGAAAAAAAGTTATAAAGAAGACCGTGGGAAGTTACCATCATGGCACATGCAATTAATAAACTAGCTACCTCTTTTTTACAAACAATTTTAAGTACCGATGGAATAACCCCCTTATCTTTGCTGTATTCTTTTTCCGGTATTCCAAAACTAAAAATAAAAATTAACAACTGAGTGAGCAATAATGTAATTAACAAATGTTTAATACCTATTGAGTCAAAAATAAACCCAAAACCAAATGAGGCGATAATAAAACCAAAAGAACCCCATGCTCTTATTTTACTGTAATGACCATTTGTTGTTGCCAAATGAGATAAAGTTAATGATTCTGCTAAAGGTAATGTAGAACTAGTGAATATACTCATTGCCATCATTGTGAAGAAAATGAAAGAGAAGCTATCTGCCCAAAACACTCCAATGAAGCCTAAAAACCCAAAAAAAGAAGTTAGTCTAATCCAAAATGATCTTTTTTCAGTATGATCTGCCACCCAGCCCCAGAAATTTGGAGAAATAATTCGACTTAACTGAAAAAAAGATAGCAAAAAACCAATTTCAATAGGGGTAAATGACTTGTAAGTAAGAAAAAGACCCCAGTAAGGAACAAATAACCCCACAAAGAAGTAATAAATAAAATAGAATTTGGATAAATTGAAATGGAGCTTATGAGCCAAAAAAATTAACTTCTTTTTACCAAATAGTTTTGACCCTTATCTCTTAATAAATGATCCATTAAGACAAGTGCTAGCATTGCTTCAACTATAGGAACCGCCCTTATAGCGACACAAGGGTCATGTCTTCCTTTTGTTTTCATCAAGACAGGTTTATTTTTTTTATCCACTGAGTTTCTATCTTGCGGGATGCTTGAGGTTGGCTTAAAGGCTATATTTGCCTTTATATTCTGGCCAGTTGTTATTCCTCCGAGTATACCACCAGCATTGTTTGTGCTATATCCTTCAGGAGTAATTTCATCACTATGCTGAGAGCCTCTTTGTTCAACTGAATCAAAACCTGAACCAATTTCAACTCCCTTAACCGCATTAATACTCATCATTGCATGAGCAATATCGGCATCCATGCGATCAAATATTGGCTCACCTAAGCTAGAGGGAACATTTTTAGCTTCCACATGAATAAGCGCTCCGATTGAGTCTTTTTCAGATCTAATCTTATTTAGATATTCTTCTAGATCAGGAATAACTTTCTCATTGGGAGAGAAAAAAGAATTTTTATTAACCTGATTCCAGGACTTGAAAGGAATTTCAATACTGCCAATTTTTTGTAAACAAGCTTGAATTGTTATTTTATGATTTTTAAATAACCATTTTTTTGCTATTGCTCCAGCTGCGACTCTTACAGCAGTCTCTCTAGCGCTAGACCTCCCACCTCCCCTGTAATCTCGGATACCGTATTTTTGCTGGTAGGTAATATCAGCATGCCCTGGTCTAAAAGTATCTTTTATTTCAGAATAATCTTTTGATCGTTGATCTTCATTATAAATAATTAAACCAATCGGCGTACCTGTAGTTTTCCCTTCAAAAATACCCGAAAGTATTTTAACGGTGTCGCTTTCTTTTCTTTGGGTTACAAATTTTGAGGTTCCAGGCTTTCTTCTATCCAAGTCAATTTGAATATCTTTTTCAGACAACTCTAGCCCTGGAGGACAGCCATCAATAATACCGCCGATAGCATGACCGTGAGACTCACCAAATGTAGTGAGTGTAAAAATTTTTCCTAATGTATTGCCTGACAATTTTAACCCCTTTTAATAGTTCAATTATATCATTGTTGTTAATTTACTTAATAATTTCATACTGCCCTGGTTTTAAATTATTCAATTCAAATATATCGATCTTATACCTGACAATTCTTAAAGTTGGAAAACCAACATGAGCCGTCATTTTTCTTACTTGTCGATTTTTACCCTCTGCAATCTGAATATCAATCCAACTTGTAGGTATATTTCTTCGAAATCTTATTGGCTTTGATCTCTCCCAAAGCTTCGGTTCTGCAATTTTTTTAACAACAGCCTTTTTTGTTTTGTAATCTTTAAAAATAACACCCTCTTCTAAATTTTTGATTGCCAAATCTGAGACATCTCCTTCAACTTGAACCCAATATCCTTTATACTTATCGTACTTGGGAGTGGAAATCTCATGTTGAATTTTTCCCTGATCTGTAAGAAGAATTAGTCCTTCACTATCAGTATCTAATCTTCCAGCTGGGTATACATTGGGAATGTTGATGTAATTTTTAAGTGTAGGGTGAATGGGATGCTCCGAAAACTGGCTAATTACCCCATAAGGTTTATTGAACAAAATAATCATAATTAAAGAAAGAAGTTAATGAAAAAATTTATAACACAGAATCCTGACGGAGAATTAATAAGCATCTCATCAGCCGGTGACCTTAATATACCAGAAAATCCCATAATTCCATTTATAGAGGGAGATGGTATTGGGGTTGATATTTCACCAGCCATGATTTCGGTTATAGATAAGACTGTGAACAAAGCATATGGAACCAGGAAAAAAATAAAATGGCTTGAAGTATATGCCGGAGAAAAAGCAACCAAAGTGTATGGTGAAAATGAATGGCTTCCCGAGGAAACACTCGAATCATTAGAAAAATATATAGTCTCAATTAAGGGGCCGCTTGCTACACCAGTCGGAGGTGGAATTCGTTCACTAAATGTAGCAATGAGACAGAGGCTAGACCTATATGTTTGCCTAAGGCCGATTCAATATTACCAAGGAGTCCCTAGTCCTTTAAAAAATCCTGAAAATACCAATATGGTAATTTTTCGAGAAAATACGGAGGATATTTATGCTGGAATTGAGTGGGCAAAAGATTCACAGGAGGTTAAAAAAATTATCGGCCTTTTAAATGACCTTGGAGTTGGAGCTAAAATTCGATTTCCCAGTTCTTCGGCCATAGGCATCAAGCCAGTATCATCAGAGGGCTCCAAACGATTAATAAGCAAGGCTATACATTATGCAATTGATAACAATAGAGACTCGGTAACATTGGTTCATAAGGGAAATATTATGAAATTTACTGAGGGTGGGTTTAAGGAATGGGGCTATGAGGTTGCTAAAGAAGAATTTGGTGCAAAAATTAACGAACAGGGACAAATGGTAGTTAACGAAAAGATAATCATCAAAGACTGCATTGCCGATGCATTTTTACAAGAAATATTATTGAGGCCTGAAAGATATGACGTTGTGGCTACTCTAAATTTAAATGGCGATTACGTATCGGATGCGCTTGCTGCACAAGTTGGTGGCATAGGAATTTCCCCAGGGGCAAATCTGTCAAGCAAGTTAGCGATATTTGAGGCTACACATGGGACTGCACCAGATATAGCAGGAAAGGACATTGCCAATCCAAGTTCTCTAATACTCTCAGCACATATGATGCTAACTCACCTAAAATGGCTTGATGCAGCAGATGTGCTTGATAATGCCTTCAGAAAAACTTTACTTGAAAAGAAAGTTACTGCAGATTTTTCGAGCTATATGGGGGTTGAAGCCCTGTCAACGAGTGACTTTGCCCGAGCATTAATTGAGAATATCGAAAAAAGTTAAGCTTTTGCTATATTTGAAGCTTGCTTACCTTTAGGACCATCAGTAACTTCAAAAGTTACACGTTGTCCTTCTTTCAAACTTTTATATCCGTCACCTGTAATAGATGAAAAATGTGCAAACAAATCCTCAGAACCATCATCAGGTGTGATGAATCCAAAACCTTTTGCGTCGTTAAACCACTTTACTGTTCCTTCAGCCATAAAACTTCCTACATTAGTTTGGGGAGGCGCCCCTAAAAAATTTGAATCAAATGCTGTTGTGCTTTAAAAAAACTAAGTCAAAACAATATCAATTAATACAAACACCTTGAGTTCATGAGGTTACGTAAAAATTTGACCAAAGTCAAGAATTTGTTACATTAAAGAAATGAAGTCCTTAAGAGGGATTGCCCCTGAAATACGTTTACCATTTCCGAAAATGATAGTTGGGGTTGACTGTATGCCCATTTCCTTGGCAAATTTCTGAATTTTAGGGACTGGTGACTTACAATCACCATTATTTTTAGGCAATTCAGCTTCGACCATGAACTTAATCCAATTAGCTGATGGATCATTAGAACACCAAATTTTCATGGACTTTTCCTCTGCCTCTGGATGAATTGCAAGAGGAAAAATAAAAGTATAAATCTCAACATCCTCAATCTTTGCTAAAACTTCTTTTTCTAATTTCCTACAGTAGGGGCAATCTAAATCTGAAAAAATGGCTACCCTATTCTTGCCATTGCCTTTTTTTATCTTAATTGCAAGATCAAGAGGTAAGTCGTCAAAAGGGATCTTCTCAAATTCAGCAAGACTTTCCGCTGTCATATCAACCTTAGTTTTAGGATCAACAAGCCTCCCATCAACTATGAGGAACTTAAAATCCTTGTCCGTGTAAATTATTTGCCCACCGAGATAGACCTCATAAAGATCATTAAAATTAGTTCTCTTAATGCTTTGCACTTTAATTTCAGGGTACTGTTTTTCGATAATGTTTTTTAACGCTTGCTCGTTAGCTGAAACATTTATTGAAAAAAAAGTAATTAACAGAATAAGATAGTATTTCATTAAATCACAGTCCTAACTATTAGTTGTTTTAAAAAATTTAGTCGATTTACAAATTTAGAGCAAAATCTAACTAAAGGAGAAAAGAACTTACTTTGAACCATCATACCATCAATTAATTTTGTTAACTTATAAATAAAAGCTACCCTATGTTTTCTCGTAATTGAATAATCACGGATAAAATTTCTCTGGCCATAGTCACGGTAATTTCCATCTACAATTGCTTCATAAAATTCTTTGACGTCATCAAGACCTAGATTTAATCCTTGCCCGGCAAGTGGGTGGATTTTATGCGCAGCATCACCAATAAGAATAAATCTATCTCCATAAGTAGATTTAGCCTGACTTGCTTTAAGTGGGTAAGAGTTTCTTTTATCTAAAAGTTTTATTTTTTCCAAGCAAGTTTTACTTGATATATACATAGTAAATTCTTGATCAGAGAAATTCATAAATTTTATAAATTCATCCTCTTTGCATGAAAAGACAATTGAAAATTCATTAGATGAATTCGGTAACACAGCCAAAATCTTTTCGTCAAAAAAATATTGCCGTGCCTCATTTGACATATCAGCCTCTGAAGAAAAAGAAGCTACAATTGCATGCTCTTTAAAATCAGTATTTCTCTCCTCGATGGTAAAGAGTGGGTTAAAATTAAAATCTGTGTTGATTATTAATTCATAATCAACCTCTTTGTCAGGAAGGGTCATTTTTTTGCATTCACTCTCAAACTCTACATCCTTTATGTTATCAACCCTTATTAAGCTAGAGTCTAATTTTTCATGAATAGTTTTAAAGATTGAATCACTGCAAACGATATGGAATAAAGATCTGAATGGGGATTGTTTCTGATCTAACTCAATCAATTCTTCATTAAAAAAAATTTTAATTTTTTTTATAAGATAGCTTTCGGCTAATTTAAAATCAAGCGTCTTGGAAAACCAATCAATAAATGAAGGTTTAATAGCAAAATATCTTTTACTGTGTGGCTTACCCGGTAAAGCAACATTTATGAAGTTGACACCAGCCTTCTTGAGGAGCAATTTCAAGATGTTGGAAACTATATTATCCCCAAGAATTACAATACTAGTCTTTTCCATAGCTAAATCTACTGATAAATTCTTTCTTTAAGAACGCGTTGTTATCCAATAGATTAAGTCCAATACTCCTTAATTTATTGATTCCAAAATAATTATTAGAGAAGCCTTTAACTAAGCCTGATGTGATCTGCATCAAAGAAATCATTTCTTTTCTTCGCGCATCTTGGTATAAATTTAAGACTTGATCATCCAATAATGATTTATTACCTTCTAAGATCATATTAAAACTATTTAAATCCCTTACGGTTAGATTAAACCCTTGCCCAGCAACAGGGTGCATAGAATGAGCCGCATTCCCTAAGACCAAAATATTTTCAAGCGCTGTCGAATTCAAATACTGATGCCTTAGAGGAAATATTTTTTTATGATTTACAAGCTTAAGAGATCCCAGCCTTTCGCCAAAATTCTTCAAGAACATATATTTAAATTCAGTGTCGCCCAAAGCCAAAAGTCGGTCAACTTTTTTCTTTTCACCTGTCCAGATAAGAGTTGATTTTCTGTAATCATCGATCGGCAATAAAGCCATTGGCCCATCTGGGGTAAATCGCTCATACGCTACGTTATTATGATTAAGTTCAGAATCAACCTCGGCGACTAGTCCAAAGAGATTATCAAAATCATCGTGCGTATGAAAGGTAAATTTATCAGTTAACAAATTACCTATTCCATCTGAAAAAACTATGAAATCATAATTATTTTTATGGCCGTCATTGTCCTCAAAATTATTACTACTAAAATTTACTTTCTTTATTTCTTTAGAAAAACTTAGCTCTATAAAGCTATTTTTACAGACCTTCTCTAGCAGTACGCTAACAAGATCACCATATTTAATGACAAACCCTATTGGCGTATTTTCGTTTAATGACAAAATAGCTCTTCCAAAAGAGCCTTTTTGACTGGTGTGAATTTTACTGATCGGAATAAATCCAGTTGCCTGATTTGGCTTTATATCAAACTTATTCAATACATCTATTGTTGAATGGGATAAAGCCAAAGCCTTATTTTGAATTGTAAGATCGTTCTTACTCAATCGCTCATGAATGGAAATGGAAAGATTTTTTGAAGCATTAAATAGAGCAAACAACAGTCCTACAGGGCCTCCACCAATCACATCAATTTTTTTAACTTTTTCCAATAATACTCTCTAGTGCAGAAATTTCTTTTGGGCAATCAGAAGTTAAAATTTCTGCTTCTTTTCCTGATACAAGAACGTCATCCTCTATGCGAATACCAATTCCTCTAAAAGCCTTTGGTACTGAGGCATTATCTGCAAAATAGAGTCCCGGCTCGATAGTTAAAACTTGACCATCTGACAAAACTGCAGACCCGGAATTGGCAGTAAAGTAATTACCAACATCATGAACATCCATGCCCATCCAGTGTGAGGTTCGGTGCATAAAAAATTTAGCATAAAGTTTTTTTTCTACAATTTCAGAAATTGATTTCTTCAATACTTTAAGATCTATCAAACCCTGAGAAAGTACTTCAACAGCTGACTTGTGGGGGTCGTCAAAACGATTATTCTTCTTAACTTGATCAATTGCTTTTTTTTGTGCCGCCAAAACAATCTCATAAACATCCCGTTGTGGGGCCGAGAAACTACCGCCAATCGGAAAAGTTCTTGTGATATCTGAAGCATAGTGATTGTATTCACAACCCGCATCAATTAAAACAAGATCCCCTTTATTTAATTTCGAGTTATTTTTAATATAATGCAATGTGCAGGCATTATTACCTGAGGCAACAATTGACTTATAAGCCTCTGCTTGAGCTCCCTGCATCGAAAAAATATAATTTAATCTAGCATCTATCTGAAATTCATTAGAGTCATTATGAATATTCTCCATCACATACCTATGAGCGCTTGAAGAAATACTACAAGCTTTTCTTATACAATCAATTTCTTCTTTGGATTTAATTATTCTGAGCTGGTCAGCATAATAGTTCAGTGAGGAAATCTGATTCTTTTTTTGTAATCGCGATCTTGCAGATCCCTTTATAGAAAGGGCTATGTGAGACAATTTTGACCTCAGCTCGACGTCTTCATCCAAGAGATAAATATTTTCTTCGGTGATCAGTATATCTTTTAAAAATTTATCAAATTCCTGGATGGGTAATCCTTCATCTAGATTAAAATCGATACATGCTTTTTCAGGCCCATAAATGTAACCATCCCATATTTCTTTCTCTGGATTTTTGGTTTTTGAAAAAATAATAGATTTTAATGGTTTTGCCATAATGACAAGAATAGAGTCAGGCTCTGGAAATCCAGAAAAATACTCGAAGTAACTGTTTGATCGATATGGATAAAAGGTATCGTTCGACCTAGTTTTTTCAGAACCACTTCGAATGATGGCGATACCACCTTTAATAAGATTAGCTAAGTTTTTTCTTCTTTGTTTGAATGTCTTTAATTTTATTTGCATTAGTTTTTACTCGATCTTTTATTAGCCTGTTCGAGCCTCTCAGTGGTTCCAATATCTGACCAGTAACCGTCGTAGACCGAACCTGAAACGGTTTTTTTAGATATCCCTTTGTCAATAACGTCTTTTAACTTTATCTTTTCTCCAGCCATAAAACCTTCGAAAAACTTTTTTTTAAAAATACCAATTCCTGAATAAGTATAATCTTTATTTAAATCCACCATGGCATTTTTCAAACCAAAATCACCTTCCTTCTTAAATTCTGGATTGTTGACCAAAATCAAATGGCTTTCATTTTTATCTGACAGCTCATAATCAAAAAGGTTTTTATAATCAAAATCCGTATGTATATCAGCATTTGTTACCAAAAAAGGGTTTTGGTCAAAGTAATTTATAGCGTTTAAAATTCCACCAGCAGTTTCAAGCGGGTCTTTTTCAATAGAAAAATTAATTTTAGCGTGCTCACTAAATCTTGTTTCTACAAAATGAATAATTTGATCATGCAAATAAGAAACATTAATTAAAAAATCATTAAATCCTGCATCAATTAATTTATTCAATTGAATTTCAATTAACTTTTTCCCATTTATTTCTAATAGGGGCTTTGGCTTATGAGAGGTTAAATGACCCATTCTTACCCCTCTTCCTGCAGCTAACACCATGGCCTTCATCAACCTTTATTCCTTTTGCTAAGAATTAACTGTTCAATATAGGACAGCTGAGGATATCTCTTGGATACATCAATCAAGTATTCCTCCACCAGAGGGATATCATTTAAGTATTGATGTTTTCCATCTCGTAAAGAAAGTCTAGTGAAAATACCCAATATTTTTAGGTGCCTTTGGGCTCCCATTAATTCAAAATCAACAAAAAATTCAGAAAAATCATCAGAAACCTGCGACTTCGATCTTAATAATTGCCAAAAATTTATACATTGATCTAATATAAATTCTGGCTCTAATTTAATATAAGCATCCTTAAGAATTGAAACTAAATCATAAGAAACTGGGCCAATTAGTGCATCTTGAAAGTCTATTATCCCTAGATCACTTACTGACTTTGCCAGCACATTTCTACAATGAAAATCGCGGTGCACAAATACTTGCTGCTGGGCCAATGCCCTGTTAATCAAAAAAGTATAAATTGTATGAATTTGTTCGGAATTATATTCAACATCTTTCAAATACCAATCGTGAAATAAACATAACTCCTGGTGTAGAATTTGATTAGAGTATAAAGGAATATCAACATCTAAAGCATTGTTTTGCATATGAAAAATTGAGTTAATCAACGTTTTATAAATGTCTTTCATTGATTGCTTATCAAGGTTGTATAAAAAATCTAATAAAGATTTTTTGCCAAAATCCTCCATAATGATCAGCCCTTTGGGAATATCCTTCATGAAGATTTTCGGCACATTAACGCCTCTTATTTTTAATTCGTCAGCAAGAAATAAAAATTGGTTAATGGATTCTTTTTCAGGCGGGGCGACCATCAAAATAAATTGTTGATTATCAGAACTTATTCGATAGTATTTTCTAAAACTTGCGTCTTCGGAAGCTTTTTCATATGAAAAAGGAGATTTAAAAAAAAGTCCTAAAAATTCTAAAATGTTGTCATCCAATACTGTCATTTATGCTAAAAAAATCCCTTTTATAAGATTAAAAATATAATATAAATTGTTGATTTCATTTGATTTAATTAAAAATTCATTTAAAATGAATGCCCCGATACTCAAGGAATATGATTTTTATATAAATGCAGCAAATTAAAATATTTATATTTTTTCCTTTTGTTACATATATTGTAACTTCTTTTCTGCTGTCTAATGCAATTGCCATTGACAACCCAAACTCCACAGACTTGATTATTGAAGGTGAGATTTTAGAAAACACCATTGACAAACAATTAAAGGCCACAGGTGATGCAGTGCTGATTAAATCAGGAAAGAAGATACAAGCTGACACAATTATTTATGATCAAGTTTCAAATAAACTCAAAGCAAATGGAAATGTCCGGCTAAATGCTGGTGCAACTTTAATCACTGGGGATGAGCTGTCTCTTGACGTGGACAATTCTGTGGGAGAGATACCAAATGCAACTTTTGATTCCGACACAGAAAATAAATCTTCTATAAATCAATCCATAAGAGGTTTTGCGTCCAAATTATTTATGGACGGTGAAAACAAAACAAAGCTTTCAGGTGCAGAAATCACTACATGCGAGGTTGGAAAAACTGATTGGTTTATTAAGGGCAGTGAGATTGAGATTGACAATAAAACAAAGTCTGTTGATGCAACCAATGCAAGAATGGAATTTAAGGGAGTCCCCATACTCTACTCGCCGAAAGTTAATTTTTCATTTAATCAAGAAAGAAAATCGGGCTTCCTCTCCCCAACTTGGGGAACAACCACAAGAAGTGGTTTCCAATTCAAAATGCCCTATTATTTTAATATCGCCCCAAATCAAGATGCAACCGTTACACCCAGATATATGGGCAAAAGGGGTATGCAGATTGGCGGGCAGTATAGATATTTATCAGACAATTATGATGGCGAGGCGAACGTAGAATTTCTAAATAATGACGCCATGACCAATAAGGAAAGGTACCTTATTAACCTAAAACATAAACAACAGTTTACTAAAAACTTATCGGGTAGTTACAAAATTCAAAAAGTTTCCGATAATGATTATTTTTCAGATATGTCATCGTTAGTTTCAAAGACCTCTCGGGTTATACTACCCCAAGAGTTTAGGTTAGATTACCAAACAGATGGATGGAACGCAGGTCTCCATGTACAAAAATTTCAATCCCTGACAACAAGCTCACCCTATGAAAAACTTCCCCAGCTGAACCTTAATAGAAGCGATGAGTTTTCAAAAATCAAATCGGAGACAATGTTCCAGTTTACGGAATTTGATGCAAATAACTCTCACAATAAATTTGTGTCCACTGACCTTAAACCAAGAGGCTACAGCGATGGAGATCTAAAACCAACTGGAAACAGATTTGTTTACAACCAATCATTCAGCACCTCGTTAATTGAAAACAGTTACTCGTTTGTAAGGCCAAAACTATCATTGAACTTTAGAAGTTATGACATTAATCATGGAGCGACCTCTTCTTCTGAAAATATTGCAATTCCAACAACCTCTATAGATAGTGGCTTATTCTTCGATCGATCATTTAATCTATTTGGTGAGGCTTATACTCAGACATTAGAGCCGAGGGCGTTCTACTCTTATACCCCATACCAAAATCAATCGATGCTGCCATTGTATGATACAAGATTAATGGATTTGAATATGTACAATGTATTCTCTGAAAATCAATTTATTGGGCATGACCGTATTCAAGACACCAATCAGATTACGACAGGCCTTACTTCAAGATTTATCGATTCAAGTTCGATTGAAAGACTTGCCCTAACTTTTGCCCAAAGGCACTACTTATCCGATCGAACCGTTCTCAATGATCCTTTATTTTCAAATTCAAGTCTTGAGGGTGCTTCTAGTGATTTTTTATTTG
>JAHEAL010000018.1 GCA_024642775.1 Nitrosomonadales bacterium | reverse complement strand
TATTAAAAGAAAAAAAGATAAGTACAACCTTAATATTTAAAAAAAATGATCAGACAACCACAAAAATTAGAAGTATTGCATCAAATCAACAATTGATTAGGCAAGACTATGACTGTCAAAACATTGCCCTTAGTAACAATGACATTAATAAAATAATGAATTCAATTTCAGAGCAAATATCAGTGATAGTTCTATCAGATTATGCAAAAGGCTTTCTAACAAATCAGCTATGTAAAAAAATAATACAAAGGGCTGAAAAATTTAACATCCCGGTCATAGTAGATCCAAAAGGAAATGATGTTAAAAAGTATGAGGGATCTTATGCTATTACTCCAAATAAAAAAGAAGCGATAGAGCTATCAATGTTAGAAAATATCAGATGTGATTTGGAAGCCAACTTAAAAATAATTTTAAAAAAATATCATATAAAAAATATTATTATGACCGATGGGAAAAATGGTATTCAGCAATTTAGCAAAAATCAATCTAAACATTATCCTGCGAACTCTCCCAAGCAAGTTTTTGACGTATCAGGAGCTGGGGATACTGTCATTGGAACGATTGCTGCTGTTCTTCATGCAGGTTATGATTTAGAAAGCTCAATTAAATTGGCCAATATTGCCGCTAGCATGGTTATACAAAAAGTTGGTACAGAAGCTATCCAATTAGAAGAGCTTGAATCCTACTTTACAAAAAATATTGCTGCCAATAATGAAAAAATAATGGAAATTGGTGATTTAAAATTTTTAACGGATAAATTAAAAAAGAAAAATAAGATAATTGGTTTCACCAATGGATGCTTTGACATTCTTCATTCTGGACATGTGTCATACCTTGAAGAGGCAAAGAAAAAAGTAGATTTCCTTATACTCGGATTGAATACTGACTATTCTATAAAAAAAATCAAAGGAAATGACAGACCTATTGTCGATCAATTGAATCGAGCAAAAGTTCTGTCTGGACTATCTTCAATAGATGCAATCATATTTTTTGATGAAAAAACACCACTAAAATTAATCACCTCAATTAAACCAAATGCCTTGATAAAAGGAAGTGATTACAAAATTGAAGAAGTTATTGGCTCAAAAGAAATGAGCAAATGGGGTGGAAAAGTAATTTTAATTGATTTAATTCCTGGACAAAGTAGCACTAAGATAATAAAAAAAATTAATAAAAAGTGAAAAAAGAAAAAATTCTTATCTTCGGACCTTCATGGGTGGGTGACATGATGATGGCAAAATCTTTATTCACAAATTTAAAAAAAAGAAATGGTAATTGTGAACTTCATTTAGCAGCTCCCGGATGGTCAATTGGACTTGCAAAAAGGTTTGATGAAATTGATAAAATTATTGAAACAGATTTTCCTCATGGCAAATTAAATCTATTAAAAAGAATTAAATTAAGTATCGAACTCAGAAAAGAAAATTATGATGAGTGTATTTTTTTAATAAATACTTTAAAGTCTCTTTTCTCAATTACATTTTCAAGTATTCCAATAAGAACAGGTTTTAACGGCGAATTTAGAAAATTTTTTCTAAATAATTGGCATCACAATTCAAATTTGCCAACCATTGATAAATTCACAACATTGTCTAGCAATAACTACTACCAAAACCCAAAGACTATTATCCCAAAACTTAAACCTAATAAATTAAAGGCTAAAAAATTTCTAAATAAAAGAAAAATTCCTCATGATAAATTAGTTGTTATTGCCGGAGGTGCTGAATTTGGTCCAGCTAAAATGCTCCCTCAAGAAAAATATGGCTATATTGCAAAAGAGCTAGTGAATAATGGTTTTAATGTTATTTTGTTAGGATCAAACAAAGATATAAAAGTGAATAACAAAATTAATCTATTTGCTAATATGCGTTGTCATGATATTACAGGTCAAACAAAACTTGATGAAGTAATTGATATTATTGGTATTTGTGATTACTTTTTGAGCAATGATTCAGGTTTGATGCATATCGCAGCTTCATTAAGTATAAAACAAGAATCGTTTTTTGGTTCCTCAGACCCTTCAAACACACCCCCCCTAAACAAGAACTCTGTAATAAATTATCTAAATATCGAGTGCAGCCCATGTTTTGAAAGAAATTGTCCACTTGAACATTTTAAATGCATGAAATTAATTGATGAGAATAAAGTCCTTGAAAGAATCTTATGGTCAACCAAAAAATAGCCACCGTTTTAATACCCAATTACAAAACCCTGAATCTGACTAAGATTTGTCTAAGACTACTCAAAAAAAATACTGATTTAAAAAAAGTGGACATCTATGTGATTGATAATAACTCCAACGATGAATCACTCAACTACCTAAGATCATTAAAATGGATCACATTATTTGAAAGAAAAGGAATTCCGAATGAAGGTGGGCCTATGTCACATGCAAGAGGATTAGATCTGGCATTGAAAAAAGTAAAGACTAAATATGTTATCTCTTTTCATACAGATACTTTTGTAATTAATAAAGAGTGGTTAAATTTTCTACTCTCACCTTTTTCAATTCCAAATGTTGCCGGTGTAGGTTCATGGAAGCTTGAGAACAAAGGTAAATTAAAAATCTTAGGCAGAAAAATAGAGTTTTATTTAAAGAAATTATTTCACCTAAAAAGTAATCCCCAGCGATTTGATAAAAATTATCACTACCTCAGGAGTCATTGTGCCGCCTATGATGTAAGTGCTATCAAAAAAGTTAATTCTCATTTCTCTGATAAAAATGAAAGTGCAGGAAAAATTTTACACAAAAAACTTTCTGACGCTGGCTATGGAATGATTTTTTTGGAAGCTGATGAACTAATAAATTATGTTCACCACATCAATCATGCGACACAAGCAATTAACTCTGAATTTAAAATTAGGACTGCATCAAGAGTCTTAAAGAAATACTTCAACTATATGAATCAGAAACATATCAAAGCGATATTGGATGATGATAAATTAGACCATTAAGTCACTTATTTTTTTTACAAACTGAATCTTACCTTTGTCAATTTCATCTTTCCATAATTTAAAATCTGTCCATTCGTAGACAAAAACAAAATCTAAATTAAATTTCTTTGCTACCTCAATATCATATTTTGAGTCACCAAAAAAAATTACGGGCCGGAAATTTAAATTATTATTAAGTTGATTTTCCACTATATCAATTTTTGATGTTGGGCTTCCATAAATACCCCAATTAAAAAAATGATCAATTTTTTTTTCCCTTAAAACTTGCCTTACCTCATTCTGATCACCACCACTCATGACCATCCAATTTTGATTCTTTGTATATTCTCTCAATTCGAATAAACCTTCAGCTATCTCACAATCCTTTAGTATTTGAAGAACATGCTTATTAAGCAGCGTTACTAAACTAGAAAAATTACTCTCTAAAAACTCATCATTTAAGATTTCTTTAATGAAATATTCGAATTTTACATATCTTGATATTCCAGTATTTTCAATATGATACTGGACTAATTGGTCTGCTTGGTGTGGTGATGCGCCAAAATCTAAAGCAGCCTTTCGATAAGCTTCAGATTTTTTGAAATTTGAATTTAATAGTACCCCATCACAATCAAAGATTAAGGTAGAGTACTTTGATAAATTCATTAGACCTTAATTGAGGAGGCTTCCTTAGCCAGTTTAGTTATGGCTGACCAATTTTTTTGCTGAATCAATTCATCTGGAGTGAGCCATGTTCCTCCGCATACCGGAACATTTGGTAGCGCCAAAAATTCTGAAGCCGTATCAACTTTAACTCCACCTGTTGGACAGAATTTAATATTTGCAAATGGTCCTGAAAAACCTTTGAGCAATGGGATTCCCCCAACTGCAACTGCAGGAAAAAGTTTAAGGAAATTATATCCCTCATCTGCTGCCATCATTACCTCACTACCCGTTGAAACTCCAGGAAGAAGAGGCAAATTAATTTTCTTGCATTCGTCGGACAAAGTTTTGGTAAATCCTGGACTTACTGCAAATTTGGATCCTGCTTGTTTTGCTTTCAAAGCATCAGCTGCGGTTCTTAATGTACCTGCTCCAGTTATGGACTCAGGTAGTTTATCGTTTATCAGGCTGATTGCATCTAAAGCACATTCCGATCTCATTGTAATCTCTAGTACACGAATACCTCCCTCTAATAGTGATTCAGCAATTGGAACAGCGTCATCAATATGATTAATTACAATAACCGGTATAACTGGTCCATAGTTTGCTAATTCTAAAGTATTCATAATTTCCTTATTTAAATTAAATCCAGGTAACTGCACCTTCTTCTGCAGTAAGTACGTTTTTTCTAAAAGCTCCAAATAACTCTCTTCCCATTCCATGAGCATTATTAATTTTTTTTGCATCAGATAAGGTTTCAATCTTTCTTTCATGCCAGGTATCTTCATCAACTAAAACATTTAAAGATCCAACAACAGCATTAATTCTTATCATATCCCCTTCTCTAATTTTAGATATTGCTCCGCCTAGTGCAGCCTCTGGGCTCATATGAATTGCTGCAGGAACTTTTCCTGATGCACCGCTCATTCTTCCATCAGTAACGATTGCAACCTTGAAACCTTTATTTTGTAATACTGACATTGGCGGGGTTAATTTATGTAATTCTGGCATACCATTTGCTTTTGGTCCTTGGAAGCGAACAACAGCTATAAAATCTTTTTCTAGCTTGCCATTATCAAAAGCTTCAAGCAACTCTTCTTGACTGTCAAATATCATGGCTGGTCCTTCAAGGATATATTTATCTTCTGGAATTGCTGAGGTTTTCATCACTGATCGACCAATATTTCCTTTTAATAATTTTAGACCCCCAGTTTGTGAAAATGGAGAAGCGTGAGTTCTTACAATAGAATCGTCATCAGACTCTTTTGGGAAATCCTCCCAAATCAAGTGACCGTCATTAAAAGACAGTTTTTGTCCGTACTTCTCCATTCCTGGTCCATCTACTGACAACACATCTTCAAACATACATCCATTTTCTAATAATTCTCTAATTACAAAACTCGGTCCCCCGGCATTCTGAAATTCATTTACATCAGCAACACCGTTTGGATAGACACTCGCAAGCAATGGAACATGTTTTGCTAACTCATGAAAGTCTGTCCAATCAATTACAATCCCTGCCGCACGTGCAATTGCAACCCAGTGAATTAAATGATTAGTAGACCCCCCAGTTGCCAGAAGAGCAGACATAGCATTTATGATTACTCTCTCATCAACCATTTCTCCAAGCGCATATGAATTTTTATCTTTTATATTTCTTATAAGCAATTTTACTGCTTCAGCTGTTATATGCTCTCTCGAATCATCTCTCGGATGAATAAAAGCTGCTCCAGGAACATGAAGTCCCATTGCCTCAAGTAACATTTGGTTGCTATTAGCAGTACCATAAAAAGTACAAGTACCTTCTCCATGATATGCCTTTGACTCAGATTCAAGCAACTCAGATCTTCCTACATTACCCAAAGCATACTGCTCTCTGACTTTAGATTTGGAGGTATTATCAATCCCAGTTGCCATTGGTCCGGCAGGAATAAAAACAGCAGGCATATGCCCAAAATGAAGAGCCCCGATTAGTAATCCAGGTACAATTTTGTCGCATATTCCCAATAATAAGGAACCATCAAAAACATCATGAGAGAGACCTACCGAAGTGCTCATTGCAATAGTATCTCTAGAGAATAAACTCAATTCCATACCAGGCTCACCTTGGGTAACACCATCACACATAGCAGGAACACCAGCAGCAACTTGAACTGTTGCACCATTTTTATTTGCAACCTCGCGAATAAATTGAGGGTAATCCTCGTAGGGTTTATGAGCAGAAAGCATATCATTGTATGCAGTTACAATCGCGATATTTGGTTTTTTTTCTTCAACAATTTGAAATCTTTTGTCACTCGACAATGAAGCAAAAGCATGAGCAACATTAGCACATCCTAATCGATCAGCCCCTTTTTCTCGATCAAGCATATTTTTGATTCTTTTTAAGTAAGCAGAGCGTGTAGGTCTGCTTTTTTCTTTTATTTTCTCTGTTAATTCAATAATTGGATTTTTCATAATTTTAGCAATCTATTTTGTTACAAGAATATTTTCCATTAGCATGTACTCTAAGTCACAACCATAAAACATATTTAAAGCATCCTCAGGAGAACAAACCATTGGCTCACCTCGCCTATTGAGCGATGTATTTAAAACTACCGGAACCCCTTTAAGCTCTTTAAAGTTTTCAAGAAGTTGATAATATACTTTATTTGTTTCTTTCGATACAACTTGGACTCTTATAGTTTTATCCTCATGAACAACCTCCGGTATCTTACTTATCCATTGTGGCTGAACGTTAAAAGTAAATGTCATAAAGGGAGATGGGTGTTTAGATCCGATTATTGATTCAGCATCTGCATCCAAGACACTTGGACAAAAGGGTCTCCATCTTTCTCTATATTTGATTTGTTCGTTTATTTTATCTGAAATCTTGGGAGTTGTAGGATCCCCCAAAATACTTCTACAGCCCAATGCACGCGGGCCAAACTCCATTTTTCCCTGGAACCATGCTAAAGGATTTCCAGCTGCTAATATCTCCGCACCAACCTTAGCTTGATCTTTAATTTTGGTATACTTTGGCTTTGCGGAATGTTTTCTACATGCATCCTCGCATTCAGATGATGAATATGAAGGGCCCAAGTACACATGATCCATTTTTGAAATTTTACTTTCGGGATCATGAATTGATGAAATAAAAGTTGCAGCGCCAAGAGAAGTTCCCGAGTCGCCAGATGCAGGCTGAACAAAAAGCTCTTTAACATAAGGAAGGCTGATTATTTTTTGATTCAATTTCACATTCAAAGCAACCCCACCAGCCATACAAATTTTTCCAGTTTCCCTGATTATGTCCCCCAAATAATAATCGATCATTTGCAGCGCGACTTCTTCTAATTTTTTTTGAATCGCAGCTGCATAATGAATATAGGGTTCATCAATACTATCTCCATTTCTTTTTGGCCCATAAAGTTGAACAAATTTTGGAGAAAAGTAATATCCCTTTCCATTTTCTTTGTATCTTCTAAATCCAATGACATTAACCAGGGAAGTGTTTATTTTAAGTTCTCCATTCTTGAATGAAACTAAATTCGAGAAATCATATAAATTTGGGTTGCCATAGGGCGCCATACCCATTACCTTAAATTCCCCATCAAGCATATCAAAACCTAAAAACTCTGTAATCGCACCATAAAGTCCCCCAAGAGATTCAGGATCATAAAACTCTTTTATTTTATGAATTTGGCCATTTTCTCCGTAACCAAAGAAAGTAGTTGCATACTCACCCTTGCCGTCTATGCCAACAATTGCTGTTTTTTCTTTAAATCCAGACAAATGATAAGCGCTAGAGGCATGAGATAAGTGATGCTCTACAGGTAAGATTTTTGCATTATTGATACCAAGAGAATCCATTAATTGTTTAGCTTTACGGAGATTTCGGCGATAACGTCTATTTCCATTAAAGATAGCATCTAAGGCCCTGTCAGGTGCATACCAATATCTTCTTGCATAATGCCACCTAGCTTTACTAAAAAGAGGAATTTTTGCATAGGGAAATGTAACAATATCTATTTCAGAGGCTGCAAGGTTCGCTTCTTCAAGGCAAAACTTTACTGATTCTGTAGGGAATAAATTTTTTGCATGTTTATCTCTAACAAATCTTTCCTCTTCTGCAGCAGCAACAACCTTACCATCAACAATCAATGCTGCTGATGCGTCATGCCCCAAAACTCCAGAAATACCTAATATTTTCATCATTTAATACCCATAAATTTATTTTTTTAAAGCTTTATATTGTATAAAATTTTCAAATAGCCTTATTTTGTCTTTTTTATGAAAAAATTTAAAGAAAAATTGGGTTCTAAAAAACTTTACAGAATCGTAATCTATCAAATAAGTGTACCCAGTTTTATTATTAATCAAAATATTTGAGAACTTTAAATCACTATGATGAACTTTATAAAAATATAAAAGATCCAAAACACTTGTTGTTAGCCGATTAATAGCATTATCTTTTGATTCATTTAATTTAAAAGAATCAAGATGTTCAAATAAATTAATACCTTCAATTTTTTTGCTTACAAAAAAATATTCAAATGCTATGCAACGCTTTTCTTTAACAATCAAGCAAACCGGTTTTGCACTTGGAATACCAATTAAATTAAAAACATTACAAGCTTGCCATGATTTAACTGCTCTGTTTTTGCAAAATTGAAATTTAAAAAGCTGCCAAAAATTTTGGATATTATACCTTTTAATGACTAAATCCTTGTACAAAAAAACAGTTGAGGAGTTTCCGTCCTTTAATATACTCAACTTTTCAAGATTATTTAGAATACTCAAATCAAAAGACTCATCATTCGCGCCATAGACTTTAATTCCTTTATTTTTAGTAACTGAAAAATCTGATGAATTTCTTAAGCATTTTTTTTTGTACTTAATTATCTGTCTATATCTATGATATTGAACAAAGTAATTAAAAATGAAGCTCTTGATGTTAAAAGCAGTTTCTTTAAAATTATTAAATTGATATAAATCTAGTTTAGAAAAAATTAAAGCTTGAAATTTTACTTTACTAATAAAATTCCATTTATTGACCCTAATTACTTGACCGCCATCTAAAACATAAACATTATCTTTACTATCAATTAAATAGTTTTTAAGGTAGTTATCAACTTGTACAATATTCTTAGCTGCTAGCTTCTTGTTGACCTCTAATACTGATTTAATAACGTTAAATTGTTTTTTCTGATTTTTATTTTCTTTAAGATAATCATAAACATTTTTTGAATTGAGAATTCGCTTTGTAATGATGCACCATTTATCCTCACATAGTCCTGAAAAAATAAGCTCAGGAGTTAAAACTTTCTCAGTAAGCAACAAAAGAATTCCGTTTAATTCATTTAGGTAATCATTTTTAATCTCAAATAATTTTATTACACAAGGAATATTTTTATATTCTCCATAAAAAACAGACCTTTTATTTTTAACTACCCTAATCAACTGTTCTTTTTTTATTAATTTCATTTTTTTCCTAAATTTTTTTGATATCTTTTTTTTAGGTAATTTAATCTGTTATCAATATTTACCTTATTGTTGATATAAAACTTTTTATCAAACTCATCTATAAAAAATAATACTAAGTTGCTTGCAACTAGTTCCAGAGAAAAAATAAAATCACTTAACTCTTTCATCTTATGATTTTGAGAAAGTTTATTTTTAAAGACTGCCCTATGGAGATCGATGATATATATCTTAATTTCGTTTTTTTTTAACTTTTTCAGATCAATCCAAAAGTGGCATAAATACAAATCTCGATGAATCATACCGAGGCTCTGAATAATGCGAATAATTTTAGCTAACTCAATAAGGATTTGTTTTTTTAGTGCTAAAGATTTGGTTTTTTTAAAAAAATTATCAAGTTGTTCAACATTTTCCATTGGCTTGGTTATTAAAAAAGATGATTTAAAAAAGAATCCGCTACTTCCGTATGCTAAAGGGGTAAGACTATTGATTTTGTTTTTTTTAAGAAAAGATAAAGCAATATATTCATTCTTCGCTCCAAAGATTGGGTACTTTAAACTTAAAAAGCTTTTTAGAATTTCATTGAGTGAAGGAAATTTATGTTTTTTTATAAAAAAACTTAATTTATTAAGTGAACAAAAAATCGTTTGCCTGTTGTCGACCTGTCTCACAACATTGCCTTGAATTAAAAAAAATTCATCAAAATTCATATGATGCGAAATCTTTAAAAAAGATTCTTCTCGCTTAAGTACTGTAAAAAAATGTAATCTCAAAATTGCAATAAAAGCAGCAATATATTTTCTTAAATAAGATAATTTAGTGATATTAATAAAATTCTTACCCAAAGCCTTGTTGAAATAATCGGTTGAAAGATTGTACTTTTTCTTTATAAAAAATGATCTTGATAGTGATAAAAGTTTCTGAGAGAGAAAAAGTTTTTTTATTCTTAAAATATCTTTTTTTTCTTTGGCTGAGGCAAATGCCAATGGAGCTTTAAAACAATAATTAACATATTCATCGACATTGTAATTATCGTCACCCAATCCTGAATGCCTCAAACTATCAGGATGGTGATTATATGTCATTAGTGGCAGATTTAAATATATTGGGTTTAAAAAAAATAATGCAGCAATATTAACCGGGATATCTTCAGATGACTTATAAGATTCTGGATAGTTAGTAATCCTAAAAAATTTTTTAGGAAAAACCAAAGCGCCACTTAACATTTTTATTTTTTTTGCAATCAAATAATCATAGATATAATTCGATTTAAGTCCACTAGTTAAATATTGCTTTACCAACTTTCTTTTTTCGAAATTTTTTGAAAAATGATTTCCGATAATCAGATTTTCCTGGGTGAAAGCGCCGTTATTCATTATTGTGAGTAATTTTTCAATGGATTTCGTCTCTACTGAATCATCAGAGTCTAAGAACATGAGGAAATCTGATTTAGCCTTACTAATTCCAAAATTTCTGGCTGAGGAGGATCCGCCATTTTTTTTATAAAAATACCGACATGATTTATTTTGCTTGATGTAATCTGCTACGATGGATCGAGTATTATCAGTTGAGCCATCGTCTATAACTATAATTTCCAAATTACCAGTCACTGGAATTGAATAAAGGCAATTCAATATATATTGTCCGTAATTATATGTGGGTATAATGATCGTAAGTAAATAGTTATGCATAAAACAACTTGAAAATCTTAATTATTAAAACCTCTTCTTTAGGTGACATAGTCCATTGCAATCCTATTATAAGTGATCTAAACAAAAATATAGGTAATTTACAGGTTGACTGGGTCGTTGAAAAAGGGTTTGCTGACTTACTAAAGCTATTTCCAATTAATAAAGTTATTTTAAGTGATTTTAGGTCATGGAAAAAAAATATCCTATCCTTTAAATCACTTTCTGGCCTTCTCGACACCAAAAAAATAATTAAGGCAGGAAATTATGACGCTGTTATTGATTGTCAGGGCTTAATAAGAACAGGAATCTTATCGAATTTAAAAAACTCTCATGGCTATAATAAAAATTCTATAAAAGAGCCTTTCGCTAGTTTTTTTTATAAAAATAAAATTAATCTGAGTAAAAAATTACATGCAATCGATCGAAATAGACTTTTAGTTGCAAAAGCACTTGGTTATTCTATCAACCTTGATAAGCCACACTTTTCATTAAAAATTAAACCCGTCAACGAAACAAAAAATCAGATACTTTTTGTAACGGGTACAAGTAATGATAAAAAAAAATGGTCTTTAACAAAATGGGTTGAACTTGCAAAAATATTTGAAGCTGAAAATACCAAGATTCTCCTTATATGGGGAAACACAAAAGAATATGAAGACTGTCTGGCAATTTATGATAAAACAATTAATACCTCGATCTTACCAAAAACAAGTATTGATAATCTAGCGAAAGAAATTAGTTATTCAAAACTTGTTATTGGAGTCGATAGTGGAATTACCCATCTCGCTTCGGCCTTTGGTATACCGACAGTTTGTATTTTTAAACATAGCTTCCCAGAGCTAACCGGTCTTAAATCTCAAGAAACACTTAGTGCAAATGTCGGAAACTACAATTCTGATCCATCTTTGGAAGATGTTTTGAAAAAAATTCAAAAAATTGCTTGAAATTTTAGCTTCCATCTCCATATTTAAATATTATTAATTACTACTTTAATTTTTATGGCAAAAGATAAAAAATCCACAAATGAATCTCAAGAAAAAGATTTAAACCACAGCGAAGATGCAGTTAATTCGGAACAAAATAACAATGAAGAATCAGAAAATTTTGAAAAAATTATTGAAGAATTAAATAATCAAGTTCTTTATGCTAAAGCTGAAACAGAGAATATTCGCAAAAGAAGTTATGAAGAGGCAGATAAAACTAGGAAGTATGCGGTTGAATCTTTCAGTCAAGAGATACTCACGGTTAAAGATAGTCTCGAGGCTTCATTAAGTCAGGATAATATTGATTTTAATATTTTAAAAGATGGGGTAGAGCTTACTTTAAAGCAATTAAATGCTGTATTTACCAAGTTTAATATTAATGAAATTGATCCCATTAATGAAAAATTTGATCCAAATGAACATCAAGCCATATCAATGATTGATTCAAAAGATCAAGAACCTAATACCGTATTAGACGTTTTGCAAAAAGGTTACAAGCTAAACGATCGAGTAATCCGCCCAGCAATGGTTGTAGTATCAAAGAAATAAAAACTTCGGCTTGAAATAAAATAATTTGACTCAATATTAGTTATAGAATTTTTTAAAGGAAAAAAAACAATGGCAAAGATAATTGGAATTGACTTAGGAACAACAAACTCTTGCGTAGCTGTAATGGAGAATGGAAAACCTAAGGTTATTGAAAACTCAGAAGGAAATCGAACAACTCCTTCAATAATTGCATATCAAGATAATGGAGAAATCCTTACAGGTGCACCTGCAAAAAGACAGGCAGTCACAAACCCAAAAAATACGCTGTACGCAGTTAAAAGATTGATTGGAAGAAGGTTTGAAGAAGATGAAGTTCAAAAAGATATCAAACTTATGCCCTATACAATTACTAAAGCTGATAACGGTGATGCATGGATTGAAGTCAATGGTGAAAAAATTGCACCTCCTCAAATCTCAGCTGAAACATTAAAGAAAATGAAAAAAACTGCAGAAGATTATTTAGGTGAAGAAGTTACAGAAGCAGTTATTACAGTACCCGCTTACTTTAATGATAGTCAACGACAAGCTACTAAAGATGCAGGTCGTATTGCTGGTCTCGAAGTTAAACGTATTATTAATGAACCCACCGCTGCTGCACTAGCATTTGGTTTGGACAAACAAGAAGGGGATCGAAAGATTGCTGTTTACGACCTTGGTGGCGGTACTTTTGATGTATCAATCATTGAAATATCAAGTGTGGACGGTGAGCACCAATTTGAAGTTCTATCAACTAACGGTGATACTTTTCTGGGTGGTGAAGACTTTGATAACCGCATCATTGATTTCCTTGCTGAAGAATTCAAAAAAGAAAGTGGCGTTGATTTAACTAAAGACATGCTTGCTAAACAGCGTCTAAAAGAGGCGGCTGAAAAAGCAAAAATAGAACTTTCAAGCAGCTCACAAACAGAAGTTAATCTGCCTTATATCACAGCAGACGCATCAGGCCCAAAACATTTGGTAGTTAAAATAACACGATCTAAATTTGAATCGCTAGTAGAGGATCTAATCGCAAGAACAGCTGCTCCATGTGAGCAAGCTCTGAGCGATGCTGGCTTGTCAAGCTCAGATATTTCTGACGTAATTCTTGTAGGTGGTCAAACCAGAATGCCTAAGGTTCAAGAAAAAGTAAAAGCGATTTTTAATGTTGAGCCCAGAAAAGATGTAAATCCTGATGAGGCTGTTGCTGTTGGTGCAGCTGTGCAAGGCGGTGTTCTTCAAGGCGATGTTAAAGATGTTCTTCTGCTAGATGTAACACCACTAAGCTTGGGCATTGAAACGCTTGGGGGAGTTTGTACAAAACTTATTAAAAAAAATACTACAATCCCAACCAAAGCATCGCAAGTGTTCTCAACCGCTGAAGATAACCAGAGTGCTGTTACTATCCATGTGCTTCAAGGTGAAAGAGAAATGGCCAACGGCAATAAAAGCTTAGGTCAATTTAATTTAACTGATATTCCTCCAGCATCAAGAGGAACTCCTCAAATTGAAGTAACTTTTGATATTGATGCAAATGGAATTTTAAACGTTTCAGCAAAAGATAAAGCCACTGGAAAAGAAAATAAAATTACAATAAAAGCCAATAGTGGCTTAAGTGAAGAAGAAATTAAAAAAATGGAAGAAGATGCGGCAAAACATGCTGAGGAAGATAAAAAGCTCAAAGAACTTGTTGATGCTAAGAATTCGGCAGAAGCTCTAATTCATGGAACAAAAAAATCACTTAAAGATCACGAAGATAAGCTTGAAGGTGATGAAAAAGAAAAAATTGAAGCTGCTATCAAAGAATTAGAAGAATCAATTGCTTCTGATGACAAGGCAATAATTGAAGAAAAAAGTAAATTATTAGCAGAATCTGCTCAAAAATTTGGTGAGAAGGTTTATGCCTCTCAGCAGCAAAATCAACCCCAAGGCAACAATACAAATGATTCATCAGAATCAGAAAAAACGGTTGATGGAGACGTAGTTGATGCTGAATTTGAAGAAGTGAATAACGACAAAGAAGAAGGTAAGTAATCTTTATTTTTTAATATGGCCTGATTCATTAATCAGGCCAATTCAATACAACGGATACCCATGGCAACAAAAAGAGATTATTACGAAATTCTTGGATTAAACAGAGACGCATCTGCCGAGGATATAAAAAAAGCATTTAAAAAATTAGCAATGAAATATCATCCGGATAGGAATCCGGATAATCCAAAGGCTGAAGAAAATTTCAAAGAAGCAAAAGAGGCTTATGAAATCTTATCTGAACCGCAAAAAAAAGCGGCCTATGATCAATATGGGCATGCTGGCGTGGATCAATCTATGGGTGGTGGAGCAGGCTTTCAGGGTGGTTTTTCTGATTTTGGAGATGCTTTTGGAGATATTTTTGGTGATATCTTTGGCGGAGGAAGATCAGGAGGATCAGGACGATCTAATGTTTATAGAGGAGCTGATCTTAGGTATAACCTAGAAATTTCTTTAGAAGAAGCTGCTCAGGGTACTGAAAAAAAAATACGCATACCTGTTTTAACACAATGTAAAACTTGCTCTGGTTCTGGAGCCAAAAAAGGCACTCAACCATCGACATGTGGAACTTGTGGTGGACATGGGCAAGTAAGAATGCAACAAGGGTTTTTCTCTGTCCAGCAAACTTGCCCTAAGTGCCAAGGTTCAGGAAAAGTGATTAATGATCCTTGTAATGATTGTTCTGGCCAAGGTAGAGTAAAAGAATCAAAAACTTTATCAGTTAAAATTCCTGCTGGCGTTGATGAAGGGGACCGCATAAGGTTGAGCAATGAAGGAGAAGCAGGCGTAAATGGAGGTCCATCTGGAGATCTTTATGTCGTTGTTTCACTTAAGAAACACTCTATTTTTGAAAGAGATGGGGCAAATCTCCATTGTGAAATGCCGATCAGTTTTTCTATTGCTGCCTTAGGCGGGGAAATTGAAATACCTACTCTTAATGGCAATGCTAAAATGAAAATACCACCGGAAACTCAAACCGGAGCAACTTTTAGATTAAAGGGCAAAGGCGTTAAACCCGTTCGAGAAAATTATATTGGTGATCTGATGTGTCATGTTGTCGTTGAAACGCCTGTGAAGTTAACAGAAAGACAAAAAGAAATTTTAACTGAGCTTGAAGATTTAAACCAAGTTGATAGCGGAAAACACAGTCCTCGATCAAAAAGCTGGCTGGATAAAGTCAAAGATTTTTTTGACTAAAATGTTCCTTTTTGGATTAATTCAATCTTGTAACCGTTAGGATCCTCGATGAAGGCAATAACGGTTTTTCCATGCATCATGGGACCGGCCTCGCGAATAACTTTTCCACCAAGAGCTTTGATTTCTTCACATTTCTTATAAGCATCATCCACTTCTAGTGCAATATGTCCAAAAGCATTACCGTGGTCATAAGAGTTTGTATCCCAATTATGGGTTAATTCAATGACCGTATTATCACTTTCACTTCCATAGCCGATAAAAGCTAAAGAAAATTTTCCATCAGGAAAGTCATGTTTTCTAAGAAGCTTCATACCAAAAAATTTTTCATAAAAGCTAATTGACTCGCTCAAATCATTAACTCTAATCATTGTATGTAGAATTCTCACTTGGGTCTCCTAATAAATTATTTACTAACTTTATCAGCACTTGTGATAGTTAAAAACTTCTGATAAAGCTGTGCTTTTGATTCTAAAAAATTCTCGTTCTTTGGAATGCAATCAATGGGACATATTTCAACGCATTTTGGTTCGTCATAGTGGCCAACACATTCCGTGCAAAGATCAGGTGCAATTTCATAAATTTCAGGGCCCATGAAAATGGCGTTATTTGGACAGACAGGCTCACAAACATCACAATTAATGCACTCTTCAGTAATTTTTAGCGCCATGATTTAATTTTTCTAAAAACAACCTCATTAACAAATGGGCTGAAATTCTTATCCAGACTGATCAGTTGACGAACAAGCGATGAGGAAATGCCGAGCAATTCAGCTTTCGACTGAAAATAAATTGTTCTTATGTTTGAATTAAGTGCATAATTCATTTCCGTTAAATCTTTCTCGTATATATAATCTGACTGATTGCGAATTCCTCTTGCAATGTAAGTTATTTCCAATTCATTAGCCAATTCAACTGTTAACCCTTCATATGTGACTGGGATTATATTTGGATGGTTTACTTTTAGTAACTCCAACAAATCTAACCTTTGATCAAGAGACAAAAAGGAATTCTTGTTATTATTTTTAGCAACTCCAACATATACTTTTTTTGATATATCGCATAGTTGAGAAATAATATCCTCATGACCAAGTGTTACAGGATCAAAAGACCCTGGATATAAAATTTTATCGATCATAATCTGTATATTCCATAATAAAGGGACTTTGTTTTTTTCTCTTTAAGCATCTTAATTTTGTCTAGATTAATTTTTTTTGATGATTCAATATATATTATACCGTCTTCAGATAACAATTTACCTGCTGCAAACTCAAGCCAATCATAACAATCAGAATGGTAAGGTGGGTCAAAAAAAATTAAATCATATTTGCAATCAACTGAATTGACATAACGATAAGCTTCCGAAATTACAACCTCGCAGTTGGACAAATCTAAATCGATAATATTCTTTTGGATATTTTCGATATTTGAATGAGTGTGATCAATAAAAGTACAGGAAAGGGCTCCTCTAGAAATGGATTCAAATCCTAAACTTCCTGAGCCCGCGAAAAGATCCAAACAGTTTTTATCGGATAAATCATTTCCCAGCCAATTAAAAAGAGTTTCTTTAATTCGGCCTAAAGTTGGCCTCAAATCATCAGATCCCTCAAATAAGATTGATTTTCTTTTTAGTGAACCGCCAATAATTTTTACTGAATTTGAAATATTATTTTTTTCCAACAATAACTGTTGAAAATTTTGACATATCAATCCTTCTTTTGAAAGCATCTTTTATCTGATCAATAGTTACAGATTCAACTTTTTGTGAAAAAGTTTCCAAGTAATCTAATGGGTAATTATAAACCGCCATCATAGAGATATATTCTGTAATTTTTTTATTACTGTCTAGTCTTAGAGGAAATCCTCCGATAAGATTTTTTTTGGCGTCTTCAAGTTCTTTTTGTGAAGGCCCATTTTGAACAAATTCGGATACTACTTTCTTGACCAAACTAAAAGCGTCATCGATTTGATCTTTCTTAGTCTGCAATCCTATTTGGAATGGCCCTGCTTTAGTCATGGGCATAAAGTAAGAATAAACACTATAGACTAAACCATTTTTTTCTCTTACTTCCCCTGTCAATCGAGATACAAAACCACCGCCACCTAAAATATAATTACCTACATACAATGGAAAAAAATCTTGGTCTTGCCTCTCTAATGTTGGCATGCCATAAAAAAGGTGAGCCTGCTGAGCAGAGTTTTCAATTAGATTTTCGCCTGAACTTATCGACTGAACATCAGAGATTTCTGGATTCTTCCCTTCTTTCAGATGCCGAGTTAATTGATCGGAAATATCTTGCGCTTCGTTTTTATTAAGGTCTCCTACAATCACAATTGAAGCATTCTGGGCAGTATAAAATTGCTTATAGAAATCAATGACATCCGACTGCTTTAAGCCCCTTACTGTCTCCAGCAAACCCTCTTCTGGAAAGGCATATGGATGATCACCATATAATAATTTTTTAAATGCATTCGCTCCGATCGAATCAGGTTGCGTTTGTGATTGCTCAATCAAGGACAAAGTACTTAATTTCTCTCTATCAAAAACTGTTTTGTCGAAACGTGGTGAGGAAAGCACCAACTGAAATGTTTTTAGAGCTTGATTCAGAGTTTCTTTTTTTGATAATGATCTAAGAGTAATTTTCGCATGATCAGGGTCGACTCCTCCACCTATTGTTGCACCAATATCAGAAAAGCTATCACTTAATTGATTTTCATTTAAGTTCGCTGAACCCAGCATCATTAAATAATTAGTTAAGTTGGATACACCAGATTTTTTTGGATTATCTCTTGCTGAGCCAGCATCAAAATTTACATTGATATCGACAATCGGAAGCTCATGAGACTCTATGAAATAAACTCTAACTCCATTTTGAGTCTCCCAAAAGTTTATATTTGTTTTAGCTTCGGCTGTAAATAAAAAGAATAATGTAAATATTAAAATAAATTGTTTCATAAGAACCCTCAGTAATAGAGATTTATTAATTGGTTGGGATGAGCTCAACAACAGTTAGACTGTCATTAATAAAATATTTTTTTGCAACATCAGCTATATCTTTGGAAGTAATCTTCTCAACATTTTCTATATAGTTGTCTTTAATTTTATATGAGTATCCCATCGTTTCGAGCTGGCCTATAATCATTGCCTGATAAAACATTGAATCTTTTTCATATACCTCACCTGCAATAACATTAGCCTTCACTCTGTTCAACTCTTTCTCTGTTACTCCCTTTGTTATTATTTCTTTTATCTCATTAAATATTATATCTTCAACCTCTTTGACTGATGTTTTATCATTTAAGGTTACAACAAACTCAAATGTTCCAACATCTCCTCGGGATAACAATGGATAACTAGCATAAGCACTTAATGCTTTACCGCTTTGAATTAATGCTCTTTGTATTCTGGATGTTGATGTTCCAGAAAGAATACCTGCCATCACCTCTAAAGCAAACGGCTCTGAATCTTGAGTGTCTTCATCTTTACTAAGCAAGGGAACCTTAAATCCCATTTGAAGCATTGGCAACTTGCTCTGAGCTTTAATGGCTGCTTGAATTTTACCTTTTTGTATTGGTTCTAACTGAGGCTTTCTTTTTGGAGTAGTCTTTTTAGATAATGGACCAAAGTACATTTTAGCCAATTTATGAACATTATCTGGCTCAACATCACCCGAAACTACTAACAGCGCATTATTGGGTGAATACCAATTTGCATACCATTCTTGTGCATCTTCATACGTCATTGACTCGAGATCATTCATCCATCCAACAATAGGTCTTGAATATGGGTGTGCCTTAAAAGCTAGAGCATTAAAAGATTCATTTAGCTGACCTTCAGGTTTATCTTCTGTTCTCCACCTTCTTTCCTCCATTACTACTTTAATCTCTTTATTAAATTCTTCTTCTGAAATTATTAAATTTTGCATACGATCTGATTCCATTCGGAATGACAACTCTAGATTAGATTTTTCCATTGTTTGAAAATAACAAGTGTAATCCGTTCCTGTAAAAGCATTTTCTCGCCCTCCGGAACGAGCAATAATTTCTGAGAATTCTCCCGGCTTGGTATTTTTTGTACCTTTAAACATCATATGTTCCAAGACATGTGCTACACCTGTTTTACCATTTACTTCATCGATACTTCCAGCCTGGTACCATACCTGAGAGACAACAACTGGCGCCCTATGATCTTCATTAACAATAACCCTCATTCCATTATCAAGTGTATATTCACTGACGGATGAAAAAACATTAAATGAGAAAAAAAAACTAAAAAAAATAAGGTTTCGCATAATAAATTGAAAATAAAAATTAATAATTGTTGGTATAATAATCTTTAATGACTTCAAAACACAAACTTAGTTCGTTTTCATCACAAGCATATGTTTGATTTTCTAAAAAAGCTTATTAAAGGTAAAGATTCTGGAAAACCAGAGATTGAAAATAAGCCATTACAAAAAAAAGTAGTAAAAAAAACTAAAGTTAAAGATACAAGCAAAAAAAAAGACACACAAAAGCTAAAAAAAACAAATACTTCAAAAGACTCCAAAACGAAATCAACTAGAAAACCATCCGTTAATTTAGATTCAAACACAAAACAAAATTCTGAAAAAACTTTATCATTTTCAGAAAAGATTAAACTGGGCCTAAAAAAAACTAGGGAAGCAATATCCACTAATATTTCATCGTTAATTGAATCAGGCTCAATTGATGATGAATTCTATGAAGATTTAGAGGTTTCACTCATTACGGCAGACGTAGGTTACCAGGCAACACAAATGATCTTAGAAAAATTAAAAAAAGAGGTAAAAATAAATGGCTTAAAAGAGTCTCAAGAACTTAAACCTCTTTTAAAAAAAATACTTGTAGAGCTATTAAAAAAAATAGAATCTCCTCTTATAGAAATAAATTCAACTCCATTTGTTATTTTAGTTGTTGGTGTTAATGGAGCTGGAAAAACTACAACAATTGGAAAATTAACCAAACTATTGCTTGATGAAAATAAAAGTGTTTTGATAGCTGCAGGAGACACATTTAGAGCTGCAGCAAAGGAGCAACTGCAAGTGTGGGGTGATCGAAATAATGTAACTGTAATTTCTCAAGCCACTGGAGACCCAAGCGCAGTTATATTTGACTCGATGCAATCCGCCAAGGCAAAAGGAATTGACATAGTGATAGCAGATACAGCTGGAAGACTTCCAACTCAAAAACACCTAATCGATGAGCTTGAAAAAATTAAAAGAGTTATTCAAAAATTTGACTCTAATGCGCCGCATGAGACGGTTTTAGTCCTCGATGCCAATACGGGTCAAAATGCTCTTAATCAAATCAAAACCTTTAATGAAGCCGTTCCACTTTCAGGCTTGATAATGACTAAGCTGGATGGCACAGCTAAAGGTGGAATTGTGGCAGCGATTGCACAGGAATATTCAATCCCTATGAGATTTATTGGTGTTGGTGAACAAATTGACGATCTCAAAATTTTCAGTGCTGAACATTATGTTGAAGGTTTAATAGAATGATACGATTTGATCAAGTATATAAAAGATATCCTGGCTATCAAGAAGCTTTGCAAAATATAAATTTCGAAATTACTCCAGGAGAAATTGTTTTTGTTACTGGGGCCTCTGGCGCAGGAAAATCTACTCTTTTAAAAGTTTTATCCTCTATTGAGAAGCCATCTTCTGGAACTGTAATGTTTGAAAATTACAACCTCAGCCGGGCCAAAGATAAAACCTTAAATACGATTCGTAAAAAATTTGGAATGGTTTTTCAAGACCACAAATTACTTTACGATAGAAATTGTTATGAGAACGTTGCGCTTCCTTTGGCGGTTAATAATATCTTTGGAAATGAAGCCAATAAACGAATTAGAGCAGCTCTCGATAAAGTTGGCCTTCTAAACAAAGAACGTATGATGCCAATTACTCTATCAGGTGGAGAACAGCAGCGTTTAGCTATTGCCAGGGCTATTGTCTGTAGACCAGCGATTATAACTGCTGACGAACCAACTGGGAACTTAGACAAAGCCTATGCCAATGAAATCATGAATATTTTTTTAAGTTTTCATCAGGTTGGAGTGACGGTCATTATATCAACACATGAGTTACCTAATATTCCTGTAAAATTTAAACATTTCCATCTTGCTAATGGCCTATTAACATCAAATAATCAAAGATATGCTGAATTACCTGCTTAATCAAAAAGAGTCATTGGCCGTTGCAATCCGACGCCTTGTTTATTCAAAAAGTGCGACCTTTATGATGTTTATTGTTATTGGTATCACCATGTGTTTACCAGCGCTAGCATTCTTGTTTCTTGAAAATATTAAACAAGCCTCATCACAAATTGAATATAAAGCGGAAATAAGTATTTTCTTAAAGACAAAGTATTCAGATGACAATTTAAAAGAATTAAATGTTTTTTTAAAAGAACAGCCCATTGTGAACAAAATAGTCTTTGAAAAAAGGGACGATTCATGGCAGAAATTACAAAAAAAACTCAATATAAATGGGTTAGATTTAATTGACAATAACCCTTTACCAGATAGCCTTTATTTATCTTTAAATACGTTAGACGAAAAAGAGATTGATTTTTTTATTGAAGAGTCGAAAAACTTCGAAATTATCGATGAAATAACGGTTGATTCAGCATGGATCAACAAACTTAACTCTATACTGTCGTTATCTCAGTTGATTGTGAACTTTATAGGGTTTCTTCTCTTAGTGGTTTTATCCGTAATCATTGGAAATACTATCCGATTGCAAACACTTTCCTACAAGGATGAAATTGAGGTTAGTAAACTCATTGGAGCTTCAAATTCTTTCATACGCAGGCCATTTCTTTACACAGGATCATTTTATGGACTAGGAGGAGGATTGGTAACTATAGGACTAATTAAGTCATTGATTTATATATTTAATTTGAATTCTATGGCCATAGAAAAAACTTTAGGTTTCAATATTTCATTGCTCGATCTCAGATTTAATCATTACTTCTTTACAATAATGATATGTGTCGCCATTGGCTGGTTGTCATCCTTTTTTGCTAGTACACGCTCCCTGAATAAAATCAAAAATAATGCTTGAATCATTGATTTTTCGTGAACTTTTTACTAAAATTAG
>JAHEAL010000043.1 GCA_024642775.1 Nitrosomonadales bacterium | reverse complement strand
CTTACGACGACCTCACCTTCTTGGGGCATGGCCGGCTCTGATTTTCCCGTGTATATATTATCGTAACCCCCGCCCGGCTTGAGAAAAATTGCTTTTGACATGGTAGATACCCCTATAAAATCAACATTATAACTAAAACAGTAAAATTAATAAAAATACCCTTAACTGATTTTAAAATGCATTTAAAATTGGTTAAAATAGTCAAATTACTATTTTTGTATTTTATTTATAAGCTTTAAAATTTCTTTTCTTCGCCCTTGGTCAGCGACATCACGCCCCTCTCTAGGCGGTGCCTTTTTAGCTTTATTTAGGTAAGTTTTCGCCCTATCACTCTCACCTTTGCTGATTAAAAAATCGGCATAAAAATAGTTAGCGTCTATTCCATCAGGATTTACTTCTAAGCCTTTTTTTAAGTACTTGTCGGCTTTGTCGTCGTCACCAAAACCTAAGGGCCAACCTGGAACTTGATAGTAGAGTGAGCCAAGTGAAGTATATGCCGAACCATCCAATACATCCGGATCAAGATCTATCGCCTTCTCCAGATCCTTTTTTGCATTTCTTACGTATCCTAAAGCGGTTGGATTTATCGCACTGAGCGAACCTGCATAAGACGCCTCAATGATTGCATGCCAAATTAATATCTCTGGCTGATCTGGGTAGCTTTTTAATTTTGCATCGGACCTTGCTAATAATTTCTCATATCTATTCTGCTGTTGGTCTTCATCCTTCTGATATTTAATATCAGCCCAACTGTCCTGCATATCTTTCATGTCGCCAACCCAATCCGCCATTACAATAACGGGGTAAAAAAAACATAATGCAAAAATTTTCTTCATTTTACAATTCCTTTCGATTTAAATATTTTTTAATTAGTGGAAGCTGTTTAATGATCGCAGCATCAGGGATTGATGGAACCAAATCATTAATGATAGTAAAGAAACTTTCCTTGAATCCAATTTTTTTCTGCCACGTCGATTTAAATAAAAACTTAAGAAACATCTTAGCTACTTTTTGTGGAGTATCCATAGCTGTTTTAGTTTCACGATTGACCTGCTCAACTAAGGAATTATTAAATGGGGTTCTTGTGGCTCGTGGAGCGAAATAGCGAACTACAATATTACTATCGCCCAACTCTCTTCGAAGAGATTGTGCAAAACCCCTCAACCCAAACTTAGATGCTGCGTAAACTGAAAACCCAGGATAGCCAAGATAGCCAAAAATTGAGCCGGTATTGATAATTTGGCTTTTATTTTTCCTCAACAGTGGAATTAGTCTTTTCGTTAACAAGACTGGCGCCAAAAGATTGGCATTAATAATTGAAGTAACTACCTCATCTGACTGCTCTTGTAATAAATTGAAATCATTTATCCCGGCATTATTTATTAACAAGTTAATACCGCCGTGCTCTTCAGCGGCAGAGTATATATTGTCACGAACTCTCTTGGTGGCTACATCACCTGCAATGCAAAAACAATTCTCAATAAGTAAATCATTTTTTAATTTCTGAAGATTTTCTTCGGATAAACCATTGATTATCATGATCTGGGCGTAGGGCTGCATCACCCTTATTAGCTCTCGCCCAATTCCACCCGTAGCTCCTGTAATTACTAATCTTAGTGGCTTATTCATTTACTCAAAGCCTCCATGGACGGAATAGATCGAAACATATCACCGTATAACTTAAAAATATCTTTTGCACATTCTATAATGCATTCTTGGTCCTCTTTTGAGGTTAGTTGATTTACCAAGTCCTCAAAAAACTTAACATGCTCAAGATCTAGTGACCCATGAGATAAAAGGTAACTAAAAGCCTGATTAGGAAGGTTAAGTGATTTTTTTATCGCCTCTGCCGCTTGTGAAGCTAGGGCTGTACTCGTACCCTCAAGCACAAAAACCATACCGAAAAAACCAATCGGATTCCCTCGGTCAATCTGATGATAGGCATAGCGAACCATAAGGTCGGTTGTAATGTGTGGATTTGAGTTTTTAACAATGTCAGGATTATAATCACAGTTCTTAATGTCATTTAAAATCCATTGCTCATGACCGTATTCTTCTTCAACGTATTCAACGATCGCCTTTTTCATGAATTCATTTTCTTTAGTTATTCGACTTCCACATGCCATTAATAATGGTACAGTGTGACGAACATGATGGTAGGCTTGTGATAAAAAAGTAACGTAAAGCTCCTTAGTTATTTTCCCTTCAAGCGCATCTTTTATCATTGGTGTCGCATATAAATCATTCCTTACTTGTTCCGTTTCTTGAAATAATCTTTTATAAAAACTCATACAATCTCACTTTCATATAGGTTTAATTCTTGTTCAGTTCGTTTCAAAATTTCTGCTCTTCTAAGCCTTCCATTCGCGGTTAAGGTCCCATCTTCAAATGTGAATGGTATGGATATAATTTCGTAATCGTTGATTTGTGAATAAGATGGAAGTTGTTTATTTACACGAGCGATAGCCTCTGGAATGTAAATTGACTTTCCCGCAGCTCCCACCACTAAAGCTTTTAGGTATGGTTTATTTTCACAAGTTACCATAGCTTGATAAATTTCCTTCTCATTAACTAATAATGACTCCGGCCATTCTGGTGAAATATTCCTTCCCATCGAAGTGATTAATAGATTATTTTTACGGCCATTAATCACCAGGAATCGATTATCAAAATAACCGATATCTCCTGTTTTAAACCAAGATGGTGGAATTGTATCCCCATTAAAATATCTCAATCCTTCATCAAGAAATACCTCTATCTCGTTGTCAATAATTCGCACTTTTCGACTAGATAGTAACTGTCCTACGGTCCCAACTTTTTCTATCTGGGGTAGATTTACTGAGACTACTGATGAACACTCAGAGAGACCATAGCCCTCATATACAGGAAGGCCCGTTGACTTTGCTTTTTTAATTAAATCCACAGGAACTTTTGCACCCCCTACAGCAACAAACTTTAGTGAGTCAAGATGAATGTCTTTTGCAATTAAAAAGTCGGTTACCTGTTGTAACATTTGTGGCAATAAAATGAGCGATTCAATTTGGTGTTTCTGGATCAGGTCAATGCATTTGCTTTCATCAAAACTAACTCCATTAAATCCCAGTGTTTTCAGGGAGAAAACAAAGTTGGTATTACCCAAAGCCATTGAAGTGTATGCTCCTGCCACATTTTCAAGAAGAATGGAAAATGGCAAAAGAGTTAAGTGACTTTTTATTTTCAACCTATTTAGTGACAACTTTAAATCAGTCGCTACTTGCCATTGTGCCCTTGAAGAAAGACAAACCCCTTTTGGGTCTCCTGTTGAACCTGAGGTAAAGGTAATTTTTTGTACATCCCTTAAATCGCAAGGACCCTTGCTGAGCTGATCGAATGGAATCGATCCAATAAATATATCACCCAGCGAGTCTTGGTTATCACTAAATCCATATTTTTTTAATAATAAACGATCCTGGGTGATTAAAGTTTGTACTTCAGCGCTACTAATCAAATGTGAAACCTGGTCTTGATTAAAAAAATTAGGAATTGGAATAAGCGTCCGGTTCGACTTATGACAAATCAAATCAATAGCCAGCCAGTCTGCGCTATTATCTATATGCAGGCCAATTCGTTTTGATTGGTTTGGTATAAGTTGTTGATAGCTCCTCCCTATTCTTTGAATTTCATGTCCTGAAAAGTGGCTGAATTCAGTCTGAATTATGAAATCGTTATAATCCATCATTAGTTAGGTATCCTAACAACATAAACCCCTGGATTCGTCTTGTAATAATTACCCCAATTGGTAGATTGGTCGATTAACTTAGTTTTTTCAGCGGCTGTTATAAAAATTGGGTTCAAGCCTGATTTAATGAAAGCATTTAAAACAGATTTATTAATGGTAAAAATTGCCCATCTGACTCTCTTAGTAATTAACTGGGGAGAAATTTTATGAATCATCCGCCTAGTGGCACCCGCTATAACGGAAGAAAGATTACCAAGCTCAACTATCTCATCACGACTAATGGATTGATTTAATAATATAGAAATAACCTTTTCTGCCGAATCATTGAGGTACTGCTCGACAAAGCCGTGTTGGGTATCTTTAAGAAAATTAATCCCCAGGCTGGCCATAAAATTTTCACCATCAGAACAGGCGAAAAGGTGATCAAAGAAGTGATTAATTTCTGCCTGATGAACTCTCAAGTAATTTTGATGAATGAAGTGCTCTAATGCCTTTCTTGCCTTATGTCTTGGATAAATCCAAGACACCGTACATGTTTTAATATTTTGACTGAATGCATCGATAACTAAATTTTCTTGCAACATACAAACTCCTTTTATTATTCATGAAAAAAATAATTAAAAAGTTTATTAGGGTGCTTGCGATCTCTCTGAATAAAAGAAAAGAGGTTTTAAGAAAATGAAAACTATTGAAAATGAAAGGGTTTTGAATTCATCTTTAAAAGTTAAATATTGATGAGTATTATGTAGATCACTGTCAGCAACTTTTGAAGATTCATCATCCAGATTTTTGTTGATATCTTCTTGCGTTTGATCCTGGGAGCCATGCAAGATATCTTGTTGCTCATGAGCGATTAGCGACAATTCAAGAAATAGTCCAAAAAAGACTATTACTAATATATTCCTCCATCGCAGGGTCTGAAGGAGAAAATTTAACATGCCATGAAAGCTTACAATAATATTTGTCATGATTATTTGTAGCATATACTAATTAATATCATGAATTATTATAACTAAGGATTTTTTATATTTCAATACTTTTTATATTAAAATCAATTACTTAAATAAGAATCATTCTCAAATAGTAAATTAGGAGCTGGTCGAAATAACCGTAAGCGAAAAGTAGTTAATCAAAAAAAAGAAAATTAAAAAGCCGTAGGTCAAAATCAACGTATCTCGCGCCTTCAACTTACTAGGAAATGCAACATAGGACGCAAGGAATAAAATAAGAAAATCTACCGAAGCTAGGATAGCGATCCAGAATTCTTCATGAAAACGTTCACGGTTAATAAAGAAAAAAATTGTTATCACCATCGTAACAAAAAAAGACTTTTTCCACAT
>JAHEAL010000025.1:15201-26221 GCA_024642775.1 Nitrosomonadales bacterium | reverse complement strand
GGTATTGCAATAGCTGGAACTCATGGAAAAACTTCAACAACAAGCATACTTGCTTCAATAATGAATGAGGCTGGATTAGATCCAACATACGTGATTGGAGGCAGGATTAATTCATTGAAGCAAAGTGCAAGACTTGGAAAAAGTGAAATAATGATAGTAGAAGCTGATGAATCTGATGCATCCTTTCTTCATCTAAACCCAAGCCATATTTTAGTTACAAATATCGATAATGATCATATGGAAACATATGGAAATGATGAGGCAAGATTAATTCAAACTTTTATTGACTTCATTCATCAAGTTCCATTTTATAACGATGTATTCCTATGTAATGATGATAAGAAAATTAAATCAATTATTAAAAGAATTGCTAGACCAGTCATTACTTTTGGATTAACCAAAAAATCTGATATCTATGCAGATAAAATTAAGATTAAAGGAAATTCCTCGATTTTTCGGGTTTGTTCAACAAAGTTTGATATACGGCCGTTTTTTGTTGAAATAAAAATGCCTGGAAGACATTATATATCAAATACACTTGGCGCTATTGCAATTGCTCTAAGTTATGGAATTACGCCTCAAAGTATCACAAAATCATTAAAAGATTTTGATGGTGTGGCAAGAAGATTTGATTTTTATGATAATTACAATTTTAATGGTAAAAAAATTATTTTGATTGATGATTATGGGCATCATCCGACTGAGATAGATGCTGTGCTTAAATCAATCAGAAATGGTTTTCCTAGAAAAAGAATTAACTTAGTTTTTCAGCCACATCGATTCAGTAGAACACTAAATTTGCTGGATGAGTTTATATCAACTCTTTCAAAATTTGATCAATTATTTCTTTTTGATATCTATTCTGCTGGTGAGAAAGAAATAAAAAAATTATCAAGTAAAAATTTGATTAAAAAAATAAATTGCAATACTACATACTTAAAAGATATGGAATCAGCTAAAGAATTGATTGAGGGTAAAATTAATGCTAATGAAATTTTGTTAATTATGGGAGCTGGGTCAATAGGGACTTGGGTTAAAGATCAATTTCTTAATCAATACAATGATTAAAGATAACATTCAACAAAATATTTCACTAAAGAAATTTAACTCATGGAAAGTTGGGGGTGTGGCTGAATGTTACGTCGAAATAAGTACGGAAGAGTCACTTATAACCCTACTAAAAAATGAAATACAACTTCCAATCACTATTTTAGGTCTTGGATCAAACACCCTCATAAGAGATGGAGGAGTAAAGGGAACAGTGATTAATTTATCAAAAGGGTTGAAAGCTATTGATCATGATCATGAGTATATATATTGCGAATCCGGAGTTTCTTGTTCAACTCTGGCAAGATTTTCGGCAAAAGACAACAAGAAAAATTGTGCATTTTTAGCTGGTATTCCAGGTTCTGTAGGAGGTGCGCTAGCAATGAATGCAGGTTGTTATGGAAATGAGATCTGGGATTTTGTTCAAAAGGTAAAAATTATTAAATTTAATGGATTAGTTGAAATTCGTAGCAAAGAAGAATTTGATATTGGTTATCGGTCAGTAAACAAAGGAAATGATGAAATTTTTATTGCAGCATGGTTTAATTTTCCATTAAAACAAGACAATGATGAAGATGAATCAAATAATATAAAAAATTTGTTAAACAAGCGAAAAACTAGTCAGCCAATCAACTGGCCAACCGCTGGATCAACTTTTAGAAATCCGGAAAATCACTATGCGGCAAGATTAATAGAAGAAGTGGGTCTAAAAGGTTTTATTATTGGTGGAGCTAGAATTTCTGAAAAACACGCCAATTTTATTGAAAATATGGGAAATGCTACTGCTCAAGACATTGAGGATTTGATTAAATTAGCACAAAATAAAGTGAGAGATATAAAAAGAATTGAATTACATACAGAAATAAAAATAATTGGAGATAAGATTGGCTAAAAAAATTGCATTACTTGCTGGAGGAATCTCCAAAGAAAGAGATATTTCATTAGAAAGTGGGAAAGCAGTTTTTAATGCATTAAAAGAGCTTAATTATTCCGTTGAATTAATTGATCCAAAAAACGGTGATTTAAACAGCTTAAATAATTTTGATTCGGTATTTATCTGCTTGCATGGTGAAAATGGTGAGGATGGTAAAATTCAGTCTTTCTTAGATCTAATGGATATTCCATATACTGGATCTAGATCAAATTCATCTATGATTGCAATGGATAAGTTTTTAACTAAATTAATTTGGGAAAAGTTAGGTTTTATTACTCCAAAATTTAAGATAGTTAATAGCACGACTCAATTCGATGAACTTTTAAGCTCACTTGGAGCTCCCTTTATCATTAAACCAGCAAAATCAGGATCTTCACTTGGTGTATCTATCGTAAATAGCCAAGATGATCTTGTTAAGGCGTATCGGGATGCTATTGATTTTGATTCAACTATCTTAGCTGAGGAGTTTATTAGAGGAAGAGAGCTGACTGTTTCAATTTTGGGGGAAAAAGCACTTGAGGTAGTAGAGATCCGGACAACTAACAGTTTTTATGATTACAATGCAAAATACCTTTCGGATGAAACAACTTTCTCGAAACCTATTGATATCAACGAAAAAGAGTTAAAATCCTTAAAAGAAAATGCTATTGAAGCATTTCGGGCTTTGGGTTGCTCTTCTTGGGGAAGAGTAGATTATATTATGGATAAAAAAGGAAAGTTTTACCTTATAGAAGTCAACACAATACCTGGAATGACCGGTCACAGCCTATTCCCATTAGCGGCAAAATATTCTGGAATGACTTTTAATACAGTTGTAGAAGAAATTGTGAAATTAATAAAATAAATTTTGGAAAAAAATCTATATAAATTTTTATTTAGAATAACCTGCTTAGGCGTTTTAATTTTACTTTTTAAAATCATTTCACCATACACATTCGATGATTGGTTCCCAATAGATGAGATTACTATCAGTGGAGATTATAAATATCTTGAAAGAGATCAAGTGATTTTAGTTGCAGAAAATTATCTTGAAGGTAATTTTTTTACGTTAAATATCAATTTATTAAGGAAAGGTATGAAAAAATTGCCTTGGGTAAAAGATGTTGATATATATCGCAAGTGGCCCAATAGAATCACGATGATCATAAGCCAACATAAACCTATTGCAAGATATGGTATGCAAGGGTTAATAAATGAAGAAGGTGAGTTTTTTGGAGCAGCATATGAGGACTACCTACCTATTTTTTATGGCCCTAGAGAAGAAATTCCTATTCTTACTATAAAATATTACTCTTTCAATGAAATATTAAAGGAAGAGTTAATCAAAATTCACAAAATCACTTTTACCAAAAAAAAAGATTGGGAAATTATTTCGACTGATGGAATGAAAATTAAATTAAATAATATAAGACCTGAATATGACCTTAAAAGATTTATTAAAAACTATCAAAATGTACTCAAAAGCTTAAATAAAAGAGTTACGTATGTGGATTTAAGATATAGAGATGGGTTCTCGATAGGAACAAAAAACTAGGAATTAAATAAATAATAAATGATTAAACAAAAAGAAGAAAAAAATTTAATAATTGCTTTAGATATTGGCACATCAAAGATAGTAACTATTGTTTCAGAATTAAAAGATGATGGAGAGATACAAATATTAGGCATTGGTCAACATGTATCTAGGGGTTTAAAAAAAGGCGTGGTAGTAAATATTGAATCTACGATGCAAGCAATTCAGAGATCATTGGAGGAAGCTGAATTGATGGCGGATTGTAAAATCAAAGAAGTTTATACAGGAATTGCAGGAAGTCACATAAGAAGCATAAATTCAACTGGCATGGTTAAAATACGCGATCTTGAGGTAGATAATTCAGACGTAGAAAGAGTAATTGAAACTGCTCAGGCGATTACCCTACCTCCTGATCAACAAGTTCTTCATACATTGGTTCAGGAATATATTATTGATGATCAATACGATATTAAGGAGCCAAGAGGTATGAGTGGAATGAGGCTTGAAGTAAAAGTTCATATCATCTCTGGTGCAATTGCGGCTGCACAAAATATTGTTAAGTGTATTAAAAGATCCGGATTAGACGTGATGGAGCTGATATTGCAACCATTAGCTTCAGCTGACGCAGTATTAACCGATGACGAAAAAGAATTGGGTGTTTGTTTAATGGATATCGGGGGAGGGACTACAGATATTATTGTTTATAAAGATGGAGCCGTCCGTCACACCGCTGTTATTCCAATTGCCGGTGATCAAATTACAAATGATATTTCCGTTGCTTTTAGAACGCCCCAGCAATCAGCAGAAGATATAAAAATTAACCATGGATCATGTGATTCAACAAAGGCGAGCTCTCAAGAATTAATCGATGTTCCATTGGTTGATGGAAGAGCTCCTAAAAAAATCAACGCAAAAGACTTATCAGAAATTATTGAGCCAAGAGTTAATGAGCTTTTTGAATTAGTTATGAACGAGCTGACTAGAAGTAAGCTAAATAATCAAATAGCATCCGGAATTGTGATAACGGGTGGATCTGGTTTAATGAAGCATATGGTTGATGTTGCTGAGAAAAATTTTAAACAATCAGTTAGAATAGGATATCCAATGGGGGTAGATGGACTAAAGCAAATTATTGAAAACCCTAGATATTCAACAGCAATTGGACTTATCAAAAGAGGTAAGGCTGACTTTGATAATGATAAGAGAAGAAAAATAGAGGGTACTTCTTTTATGAGCATACTAGAAAAAATGAAACTTTGGTTCCAGGGAAATTTTTAAGTGAGAAAAATTTATGTTTGAAGTGATCAATCAAAAAAAACAAGAAGCAATTATTAAAGTAATTGGAGTAGGCGGCTGCGGAAATAATGCTGTTGATTACATGATTGAAAAAAATGTTGAAGGTGTTGACTTTATATCTGTAAATACTGACCTTCAGTCTTTGAAAAAATCACAGGCAAACAATATAGTTCAAATTGGACTAAATTTAACAAAAGGACTTGGTTCCGGAGCCAGGCCTGATTCCGGAAAACAAGCAGCAATTGAAGACAAAGAAAAATTAAAAGAAGCTATACAAGATGCTGATATGTTATTTATAACCGCTGGTATGGGTGGTGGAACAGGAACTGGTGCGGCTCCTGTTATAGCTGAACTAGCAAAAGATTTAGGTATTCTAACTGTTGCAGTTGTTACTAAACCCTTTAGTTTCGAAGGAAAAAGGAACCAAATTGCCGAAGAGGGTATTAAAGAGCTAAAAAATTATGTTGATTCTTTAATTGTAATTCCTAATGAAAAATTAATGAATGTCTTAGGTGCTGATGTAACTTTTATTAATGCTTTTTCTGCAGCAAATGAAGTTTTATACAATTCTGTTTCTGGTATTTCAGATATTATTAATCATACTGGACTAATTAATGTCGATTTTTCGGATGTTAAAACAGTAATGGCTGAAATGGGCTCTGCAATTATTGGCTCAGGTACTTTTGAAGGCGAGAATAGGGCCGTTAAAGCTGCACAATTAGCAATCAATAGTCCTTTATTAGAAAATATTCAATTAAAGAATGCAAAAGGAATATTGGTTAATATTTCTGCGAGTAGTTCATTTAAAATGAAAGAATATGTAGATGTGATGGGTGAAGTAAAACATATCACTGCTGATGATGCGACTGTTATTGTAGGTAATGTTATTGATGACGAGATGGAAAATAAGATAAAAGTAACTATCGTTGCAACAGGACTTGATGGAGATGGTTCGGAAATCACCAATGAATTATCATCAAGTTCTAATGAAGAAGTCAATACCGTTAATAACGACGATTTTTATAGCTCAGGACCTGAAATAAGAAAATCTAACAATATAGAAGAAGCCGTGCCTAGTGTATTCTTTGATGGTAATGAAGAATCATTTAATAGCATGGATGCCGGTCTTGCTGAAGATGAATATGATGTCCCATCTTTCTTGAGAAGGAAAAAATGATAAGACAAAAAACGATATCCAAAAATGTTTCAATAAAAGGCATCGGGCTTCATTCTGGAGAAACCGTTAAATTAACTTTAAAGCCGGGTAAGCCAGATACAGGAATTGTCTTTGTTCGAAAAAATAAAAAAAGAAATTGTGAAATTAAAGTTAATCCCTTTGTTGTGTCTGATACTAAGCTTTGTTCAACGTTAAAAAAAGATGAATTCAAAATAATGACTGTTGAACATATAATGTCTGCACTTTATGCTTGCGCAATAGACAATGTTGTTATCGAGGTATTGGGAACAGAAATTCCTATTCTTGACGGAAGCTCAAACCCATTTATTTATCTAATTCAATCGGCAATTCCTGTGGAGCAAGATGTAGATAAAAAATTTATCAGAATTAAGAAAGCATTGAAGTTTGAGGTGGATGGCAAGTTTGCAATGTTGGAACCCTACGAAGGTTTTAAAATTGATTTTTCAATCGAATTTCCGCATCCAGTTTTTGCTAATAGGAATAACCAAATAGTTATCGATTTATACAAAGATTCGTATTTTGATGAGATTGCAAGAGCAAGAACTTTTGGATTTATGCAAGAGGTAGAGTTTTTAAGATCAAATGGTTTAGCAAAGGGAGGCTCATTAGATAATGCAATTGTGATGGATGAATATAAAATCATTAATAACGATCGCTTAAGATATGAAGATGAGTTTGTAAGGCATAAAGTCTTAGATGCAATTGGTGATTTATATCTAGGTGGTCATCCCATTATTGGTAAATTTACTGCCTTTAAATCGGGTCATGAAATTAACAATCAGTTATTAAGGCTCCTTATGAATGATAAAAGTGCGTATGAAATTATAAATATTGATCAAGATCAAACAATTTTTGATCAAGTGAATATTCACAATCAGAAGTTAGAGAATAATTTTAATGAGGTGATGGTTTGATCTTTAGAACAGCCGCATTTATATTAGCCATAACATGTATAATCCTGATGATTTTATTTGTGATAACTAAAAATAATAAATATTTAGAAGTATTAAAAAAAATCACACGATACACAATATCGGCAGCACTCATTGTCTTAATTATGTATATTTTTCTTAGAGTAGCTCATCTTTAAATGACTCAAATCATTACAATTTTTGGAGGCACTGGTTTTGTTGGCTCAAAAATTATTTTTAAATTAGCAAATAACTCCAAATATAGAATAAGACTTGTAACCAGGGATAGTAAAAAAATATCAAAATTTAAAGTGTTACCAAATGTTGATATATATTTATTTGATCAATTATCTAAATCAAATTTTAAAAAAGCAATTTCTGGATCGCATGTGGTAATAAATTTAATGGGGATTTTACATGAGGATAAAATTAATAAGTTTGACATTATTCACGCACAATTTCCAAAACTAATACAAAATTTATGTATAGATTTAAATGTAAGAAAATTAATTCATTTTAGCGCTTTAAAATCTGAAACGAGAGCCAGCCAATACCTGTCTTCCAAGAATCATGCGGAAATAAACTTGCTCAATCGAAAAGGAAGTCTAAGAACGTATGTACTTAAGCCATCAATAATTTTTGGTGATGGCGATAATTTTATAAATCTTTTTTATAAATTAATTAAAATTTTTCCAATATTTTCAATTATTTCCTATCAATCAAGATTTCAACCAATATCTGTTGATGATGTAACTGAGATTGTAAAATTATTAGTTAAAAAGAATCGATTTCAAACAAGAAGTTTTGACTTGGGTGGAGAGCGTGATTACTCTTTCTACGAGATAGTTGACCTTATAAAGAAAACCAAAAATATTAACTGTATCTTAATTAAACTTCCATATTTCTTAAATAAAATAGTTGTTGCCATGTTCGGCTTGATGCCGGTAAAAATAATTACAAAGGATAATCTTAAGTCATTATCAATTCCAAATACTTGTTCTGTAAATCATGCTTATGAATTTTTAACTTCACTGAAATCATTAAAAGAACATATAACAAAATTATGAAAGTCTTTCTTGTCGGCGGAGCGGTTAGGGATGATATTCTAGACATCCCTTTCGAAGAAAAAGATTTTTTAGTAATTGGTTCAAGTCCAGAAGAAATGATTAGCAAAGGATTTAAACCAGTTGGAAAAGACTTCCCTGTTTTTTTGCATCCAAAAACACATGAAGAATATGCGCTGGCCCGAACGGAAAAAAAACAAGGTAAAGGTTACAAAGGATTTGTTTTTTACACAAATCCAAACATAACGATTGAAGAAGATCTGAAAAGAAGAGATCTAACTATAAATGCTATAGCTAAATCTGAATCTGGAGAATTGATTGATCCTTTCGGGGGAATTAATGATCTTCGAGACGGGATCCTTAAGCATGTTTCCGAATCATTTATTGAGGATCCGCTCAGAGTTTTAAGAATCGCCAGATTTAAAGCTAAATTTAACAAATTTACTATTCATGCTGATACTTTAAAAATTCTAAAAGAAATGGTCTCAAATAATGAACTAGAGACTCTGTCATACGATCGAGTAATTACAGAAATAAAAAAAGTTTTAAAACTAAAGTATGGATATATATTTTTTGAAATATTGGATGAAATAGGTGCTTTTAAGATAATCTTCAAGACGGAGGATAACAATCTTTCTGAGAAATTAAAAATAAGTTTTAATAATAGCCAAAGATTAAATTTGGAATTCAATCTTTTATGGAATTTTTTACAAAAAAGATATAACTTTAAGCTTATAAATAATGCGGATGTTTTTTCAAAAAAACATAAACAAATTACTGAGCTGTATTTTCAATTACTTGATCAGGTTAAACAGTTCTCAATCTTGGATGCGCAGCATAAAAATTTATTGCTTGAAAGAGTCGGGTTTTATGGAAATAGATCAGGCTTTAATTTGTTTTTAAGTTTATATAAGTTTGATAACAATATTTCTGAAGATCAAGACGACCAATTCCTTTCGGAAATTCGAAAATTAGATGATTTTTTTAAACAAAATATAATTAAGATTCCAATGAATGTTGATCGGAATCAAGTTGCACAATTTATAAAATCAGAACGTCAAAAATTAATTAATAAATTTTATTTTCAATAATTCGTTAATTTTTTTTATTGAATAATCAATGTATTTACTGTTTTTTTTAATATTTGAAATATGTACGGTTTTAAAATTGCAGATCTTTGCTGACTTTATGTTATCTATTGAGTCATCAATCATTACATAATTTTTATAACCAAAGGCTTTAATTTTTTTAAATATTTTTAGATTTGGCTTGGAGTAAAAACTGTTGTCCTCAATACAAATTATTTTTTTAAACATCTTTTTTACTTTTATTTTTTCTAGAATAAAGGTGGCGTATTCTTTTGGTGCATTAGTTAGAATTACTTTATCAGATTTTATATTCCGTAAAATTCTTGGTAGTGATTTTTCAGAATGAATCAAAGGCTCAATTTTTTCTAGATTATGCGTCTCACTTAAAAATTTTTTTGGATTTACTTGATGATTATTCATTAAGCCTCTAAGGGTAGACCCATACTTATGCCAATAATTCTGGCGTATTTCATTAGCTTTTTCTTTGTTAATTTTTAAATGTTTCATAATAAAGCTTGTCATGTCTTCATTAATTATTTTAAATATTTCTGGTGATGCATAATGAAGTGTATCATCCAGATCAAACACTATAAGTGTTTTTAATTTTTTCCTTTGATTAATGTACCTACACCTTGATTAGTTAAAATTTCTAGTAATAGAGCATGCTCAACTCTTCCATCAATTATATGAACAGTATTAACTCCACCCTTTGCGGCATCCATGGCCGATTCTATTTTTGGAAGCATGCCACCACTCAGTGTTCCATCGGCTATTAACTCCTCAATATCTTTTGGCTTTATTCCTGTTATAAGATTTTGATTTTTATCCAGAACACCAGCGGTGTTTGTCATTAAAATCAATTTTTCAGCTTTCAAGACTTCTGCTAACTTTCCTGCAACTACATCAGCATTAATATTGTATGTTTTCCCATCCTCACCAATTCCTATAGGAGCTATAACTGGAATAAAATCGCCTTGATCTAAAAACTGAATTAAGCTTGCATCAATGCTATCAATCTTTCCAACATATCCAAGATCAATTTTATCTCCTTTTTTATTCGTATTTAATTTTGATGCGTGAATAAAATTACCATCTTGCCCTGTGAGGCCTACTGCTTTTCCTCCATGAATATTTAGTTGATGCACAATTTCTTTATTAATCTGGCCGCCTAGTATCATTTCAACAACATCCATAGTTTCTTCATCTGTAAATCTAATGCCATTGATGAATTCACCTTTCTTACCAATTTTTTCCAAATGTTCATTAATTTGTGGACCACCTCCATGAACAATCACAGGGTTCATTCCAACAAGTTTTAAAAGAACTACATCTTTTGCAAAAGAACTCTTTAGTTGTTCATCAATCATCGCATTGCCCCCAAATTTGATAACAATGGTTTTGTCAAAAAATTGTTTAATGTAAGGCAGGGCTTCGCTGAGAACTTTTGCTTTATCGTTTGGTATCATTCTTTCTCCAATTCTTTTATAAGTACTTTTGAGTTTCTCTGGGTAGAATACAAGGCTTTCTTTTCATCGGGTAAAGCCTCAATTTCAGAAAGTTTATACCCATTTTCTAAAAACCAATGGGCTGATTGTGTAGTCATAACAAATGGTCTACGATTTTCTTCATGACATTTAGCCTCACAATATGTTAGAAGTTTTTTTCCATAACCCATATCTTGGTAATTTTCATTAATCGCAAAACAACCTATTTCTGACATATTTTTATAATGGTTTATTTTCGCACACCCTATAATTTTTTTGTCGAATTCTAGTATAAAAAATGAATCAATTTCATTTTCAATATTTTCTAAAGATCTATTAACCAATACTTGATTATCCGCAAGTGGTTTTATTAGTTTCTCAATTATTTTTGCATCCTCAGTCTTGGCTGACCTAAATTTCTCAATTCGTTCATGAGTAATTACCGTTCCTTGACCTTGATTCGTAAATAACTCAGTTATGATGGA
>JAHEAL010000025.1:0-15101 GCA_024642775.1 Nitrosomonadales bacterium | reverse complement strand
TTCATTAAAACAGTCACAGATGGTTTAAGCTTTCCTTGTTCAATTTTTGATAGATTACCTGCATCAATGTCTAGCTTATTAGCAACCTGTTGGATTGTTATCGCTCTTTTTTTTCTGAGTATTTTTAAGTCCATAATATGTATATTTTACATTATTTTAAAAAATAATTTAAAAAAATTTGTAATTTATACAAAATCACCGTGTAGGGCATGTAAAGCACTTAAAATTGCAATGGAAGCAGTTTCTGTTCGAAGAATCCTTTTACCCAAAGAAATCGGTTGAAAATCATGTTTTTTGGCAATGCAGATTTCTTCAGGCGTGAAGCCTCCCTCAGGACCAATTAATATTATAAATTCATGAAAATCTATATTCTTTTTTATAGTCAGTTGTTTCAAATTTATATTTGAGTATGGATCAAGAATAATTTTGTTGCCTTTATTTTTGTATAGACTTAATACCTCTTGAAAATTAACGGGGTTAAATATTGCTGGTAAAGAGGTCCTACCCGATTGCTCACATGCAGCGATCACTACATTTTCCCAGTGAGAGATACGAGAATCTTCTTTGTGCTTTGCAATTTTAAAATTACATCGCTCTGATTGCATGAGCTGTATTTTATTCACACCCAGTTCAGTAGTTTTTTGTAAAATAAAATCAAGCTTTTCTCTTGAAGTAATAGCTTGTACTAGGGTAATGTCAATTGACGATTGTGATTGATTTTTTAATATCTCGCGGATTTTAACAAAAACTTTTTTTCTCTCAAGCGAAATGATGGAAGCAATATAATCATTTTCATCACCATTAAAAATGATTAAATCATCTCCTTCTTTCATTCTTAAAACACGTGAAATATGATTAGAAGATAATTCATTAAGTTGAATAAGCTCGTTTATTTTAATATCATCAGAATGATAGAATCTATTCATAATTATTTAAATAAGGAAAAAAATTGGTTAGTTTAACAACCCCTATATGCGACTTTAATTGGAAAGCAAAACCATTTGAATTAATCTCTACTGAGGGCAAAAAAGTAGATTTATATAATTCAGTTGGTACAAATGGTTTAGTGATTATGTTCATATGTAATCATTGTCCTTACGTGCAAGCTATTTTAACAAGATTAGTTAAAGATGCGAAAGAATTAAAGTCCCATGGGATTAATACCATTGCTATTTCATCTAATGATGTAATTAATTACCCAGAAGACTCATTCGATAAAATGAAATCCTTGGCTACTGAATATAACTTTTCTTTTCCTTATTTGTTTGATGAAACTCAGGAGGTCGCTAAAGCCTATAAAGCAATTTGTACTCCTGATTTTTATGGATTTAATAGAGATTTGAAGTTGCAATATCGTGGCCGATTCGACTCTACTGGCAGGGGTGAGTTATCAGCAGATAACGAAAGGGATTTATTTAATGCAATGAAGATGGTTTCAGAGACTCAAAAGGGTCCAAAAGAGCAAATTTCAAGTATTGGTTGCTCAATAAAATGGAAAGAAAATTAAACAAAATCTTGAAGAAAAAGGCTTATTAAGCAATAATTACAAGTTAATTGTTTAATAATTAACAAATTTATTTGATGTTCAATTGATTAGATGTGTTGAATTGAAATCAATGTTAATAAATCATGGGAGATTAAAAGAATGGCAAGTAGACAAGAATTAGCAAATGCAATCCGTGCCCTATCAATGGATGCAGTTCAGAAGGCGAACTCTGGACATCCTGGTGCGCCAATGGGGATGGCTGAGATAGGTGAGGTTCTTTGGAATCATCACATGAATCATAATCCTACCAATCCAGAATGGGCAAACAGAGATCGATTCATCCTCTCTAATGGTCATGGATCAATGTTAATTTACTCATTGCTTCATTTAACTGGTTACGATCTTCCAATGAGCGAAATACAATCCTTTAGACAACTTCACTCCAAGTGTGCGGGACACCCTGAATACGGTTATGCTCCTGGTGTTGAAACAACTACCGGTCCTTTAGGTCAAGGTATAAGTAATGCTGTTGGTTTCGCGATGGCGGAAAAATTAATGGCTAATCAATTTAATAAGCCCGGACATGATATCGTTGATCATTACACTTATGTTTTCATGGGCGATGGCTGTTTGATGGAGGGCGTATCTCATGAAACATGTGCGCTTGCTGGGACTTGGGGTCTTGGTAAATTAGTAGCATTTTGGGATGATAATGGTATTTCTATTGATGGACACATTGAAGGATGGTATACCGACGATACGGCCGGCAGATTTGAATCTTATGGATGGCATGTTGTAAGAAATGTTGATGGACATGATTTTGATGCCATTGAAAAAGCGATTACAGAAGCTAAATCCGTTACAGATAAACCAACATTAATTTGTACAAAAACAATTATCGGTAAGGGTTCTCCAAACAAATCAGGATCTCATGATTGTCACGGTGCTGCACTTGGTGAGGATGAAGTTGCATTAACAAGAAAAGAATTGGGTTGGACTCATGACCCATTTGTTATCCCACAAGAAGTTTATGATGGATGGAATCAAAAGGAAAAAGGGCAAAAATCCGAGGCAGACTGGAATGAAAAATTCGCTTCATATGAAAAAGAATTTCCAGAATTGGCGGCTGAATTTAAACGTAGAATGGCAAATGATCTTCCAAGTGACTGGCAGGCTAAAGCAGATGCATTAATAAAAGAAGTTAATGAGTCTGGTGATAAAGTTGCTACTAGAAAAGCATCACAGAACGCTATTACTAAACTTGCTGCAACACTTCCAGAATTTGTTGGAGGCTCTGCGGATTTGACTGGATCTAACTTAACAAGTTGCGCGAGTTTTGATCATGTTAGCGGTAAAAAGCCAGGAAATTATATTTCATATGGTGTTCGTGAATTTGGCATGGCAGCAATTATGAATGGTATGGCTCTTCATGGTGGTCTGCTTCCATTTGGAGGTACATTCCATATGTTCTCTGATTACATGAGAAACGGGATGAGAATGTCTGCCTTAATGAAGCAGCGTGTTATTTATGTTCTAACTCACGATTCAATTGGTCAAGGTGAGGATGGTCCAACCCATCAACCAATTGAAACTACCTCAGGATTGAGGTATATCCCAAATATGGAGGTCTGGCGCCCAGGCGATGCTACAGAAACAGCAGTAGCATGGACTCAGGCAGTAGCTAATAAAAATAATCCAACCAGTTTGGTATTGTCTAGACAGGGTGTTGGTTTTAATCAAAGAACTAATGAGCAATTAGAAGGTATTAAAAAAGGCGGTTATGTTTTATCGGATTCTGATAAACCAAGTGTTATCTTAATAGCGACAGGGTCAGAATTAGATCTTGCAATTAAGTCATCTGAAGCTTTGAAAGCCGAAGGAATCGATTCTAGAGTAGTTTCAATGCCGTCTACGAACGTGTTTGATCGTCAAGATAAAGCATACCAAGATTCAGTTTTACTTCCTGGTGTTAAGCGAGTTTCTATTGAAGCTGGAGTAACAGACTTCTGGAGAAAGTACGTTGGATTAGACGGTGCTTCAGTGGGTATAAATACTTATGGCGAGTCTGCGCCTGGTGGAAAACTATTCGAGCATTTTGGATTTACTGTTGAGAACGTTGTGAAAACAGTTAAATCAGTTCTTTAAATCTGATTTAATGTCATAAAATTTGGTATCTCAACATGGATAGTTGAGATACCTTTTTTTTTAAACGTTAATTAAAGTGGAAAATAATGACTATTAAAATTGCGATCACTGGTTTTGGAAGAATTGGAAGACTTGTTTTACGAGCAATTTATGAACAAAATCGTGATGATATAAAAGTTGTAGCAGTTAATGGCAGCAGCAGGGGAAATATTGAATCTAATCTGCATCTATTAAAATTTGACTCTGCTCACGGGAGATTTAATTGTGATATTCATCATGGTGATGATGAATTTACAATAAATGGCGATGTTATAAAGTATTTTGCAACTAGGAACCCTTCAGAATTACCGTGGGGTGACCTTGATGTCGATGTTGTTCTAGAATGCACTGGAGCAAATCGAAGTAAAAAAAGTAATCAAGCGCATCTGGATCAAGGCGCTAAGAAAGTTTTAATTTCTGCACCCGGTGAAGATGATGTGGATGCGACTATAGTCTATGGAGTTAATCATCAAATACTTAATAAAAATGATTTAGTAGTATCAAATGCATCATGCACTACAAATGGATTGGCCCCAATAGTACATGTTCTTAATGAAGCATTTACAATTGAGTCAGGCTTGATGAATACGATCCACTCTTTTACAAATGACCAATCATTATTAGATAATATTCATAAAGACATTAGAAGAGCTAGAACAGCAACATCCTCTATGGTTCCAACTAAAACAGGAGCAGCCTCAGCAGTTGGTCTGGTGATTCCAAATTTACAGGGAAAGCTCGATGGAGTGGCTATCCGAGTGCCTACTGCAAATGTATCACTAGTGGATTTAACCTTACATATTAAAGAAAAAACAGATGTAAATACCATAAACCAATTAATGCGAAAGGCCTCTGAAGGCGATTTAAAAAATATTTTAGTATACTCAGATATTCCCTTAGTATCAGTAGACTTTAATCATACTTCTGCATCATCATATTTTGATTCCTTGCTTACTAAAGTTAGTGGAAATGGAAATCTTATCAAAGTTTTTGGTTGGTACGATAATGAGTATGGTTTTAGTTGCAGAATGTTAGATACCGCTGTTGCAATGATGAAAGCAAAATAACGTGCCTTTAAAATGTATTAATCAGTTGCAATTAAAAAATAAAAAAATTTTTATTCGTTCCGACTTAAATGTTCCAATTAAAGATGGAATAATATCATCAGCTAGTAGAATTGATGCCTCAATCCCAACAATCAATTATGCAATAAACGAGGGAGGTTTTGTCCTATTGACCTCACATATGGGTAGACCAGAAGAAGGTAAATACGATGAAATTTTTTCGCTGAAACCGGTGGTTGACTATTTAAAAAAAAAATTAGGAATTAAGGTAGAGTTAGTAAAAAATTATCTTGACCAAGACTTGAAATTTAAAACTGGGATTCTGTATGTCCTTGAAAATACGCGATTTAACGCGGGTGAAAAGAATTGTGAGGAAGGATTATCAAAACGCTATGCTGAGATTGCAGACGTTTTTGTAATGGATGCTTTTGGTACTGCTCATCGAAAAGAATCTAGCACATATGGTATTGGTAAATATGTTAATGAAAAATGTGCTGGCTTCTTATTTAATAATGAGATTCAAGCCTTAACTCAAACATTTGATAATCCCAAAAAACCCATGATCGCAATTGTGGGTGGAAGTAAGGTATCTACCAAGCTATCCATATTAAAAAAACTCTCCCAGCAAGTCGATGGATTAATTCTTGGCGGCGGCATCCTTAATACGTTTTTAGCTGCTCAAGGATTTAATATAGGAAAATCTTTGTATGAAGAAGAGTTGATTGATGATGCAAAATTTATTCTTAATGAATTAGTGAATAGAAAAGTATTTTTTCCAAAGACAATCGATGTGGTTTGTGGCAAAGAGTTCAGGGAAGATGCTAAATCAACAATAAAAAATATCAGCGAAATAGAAGATGACGATATGATATTTGATATTGGTCCAAAATCCTTTAATGAAATATCTTCATGTTTAGGTAATGCAAATACGATTTTATGGAATGGACCGCTTGGTGTGTTTGAATTTGATCAATTCAGCAATGGTACTGAGCAGCTAGCAAAATCAATTGCTAAAAGTAAAGCATTCTCGCTTGCAGGAGGTGGAGATACAATTGCTGCTATTGAAAAATATCACATAACAAAAGAAATATCGTATATATCAACAGCTGGTGGAGCATTCTTAGAATTTGCTGAAGGAAAGAAATTACCAGCGATCGAAATTCTGGAACAAAATGATGAGTAATAAAATTACAAGCCTTAAGCTTTACCATCAGGGAAAAGTTAGAGATACATATATTGTTGATGACTCTCATTTTTTGATGATTACATCTGACCGAATATCAGCTTTTGATGTGATTATGAATGAGTTAATTCCAGGTAAAGGTGAGATCTTGTCCTCGATTTCTAATTTTTGGTTTAATAAAACTAGCCCCATTATTAAAAATCACTTAACAGAAATCGATCCTGAGTCAGTTGTCAGTAGTGAAGAAAAAAGATTTGTTTCTGGAAGATCGGTTGTAGTAAAAAGGTTAAAGCCAATTCCAATGGAAGCAATAGTTAGGGGCTATATAATAGGAAGTGGGTGGAAAGACTATCAATCAACAGGTTCTGTTTGTGAAATACCCTTACCTAGTGGCCTAAAGCTTGCTCAAAAATTAGATCAGCCGATATTTACACCATCAACTAAAGCGGATGTAGGTGATCATGATGAAAATATTTCTTTTGAGATCATGGTGAATAAAATTGGTAAAGAACTTTCAAATCAAATTAAGGACGTAAGTTTAGAATTGTATGCTACCGCATTAAAATATGCAGAAAGTAAAAATATAATTATTGCTGATACTAAATTTGAATTTGGTTTAGATGAGGAGAGTAATTTGGTTTTAATGGATGAGATTCTTACCCCTGATTCATCTCGATTTTGGGATAAGTCCAATTACTCTGTCGGAAACTCTCCAGATAGTTTTGATAAGCAATATTTACGAGATTGGCTTGAGGGCTCCCTGTGGGATAAAACGCCTCCTCCACCGACACTTCCGGATGATGTTATTCAACAAACCATTAAAAAATATCAACATGTACGAGAACTTTTATTAGCGAAGTATGATAATTAAACTTAAAGGAATAAATCTTTTTAAGTTGCTAGCAGCCGCTTTAATCTTGCTATTGTTAATTAATATTGTAATTTTAAAATTTAATTTTGTTGGGATAACTCAAAACTTATCTCAACAAAACGAAATTTTTTTCCCTAAAGGGTGGTTTATAGGTTTAGTTTGGACAATATTAATTTTATTTCAAACATTTGTTTTTAAGTACACAGAAAATGAAAATAGTACAAAGTTAGTTTTATTATTAATTTTTTCATGTATGGCTTACCCTATTTATACTTTAGGATTTTCTGTTTTATCGTTAATATTTCTGGGTAATTTGATTACTTTGGCTTTATCTTCATTTGCTGCTGGAATGTTATTTAATGAGTCTGCTAAACTTTCGACCTTTATTTTTTTTACTTCAATATGGATTATTGTTGTTACGTATCTCCTTTTTAGGGTTCATTCATAAAAAAAAGCCCATCTAAACGATGGGCTTTTGAGTACATATAAGATTTTATTAAAGCAATGGAACAATTAATAATGCCACGATATTAATAATTTTAATTAGTGGATTAATAGCAGGTCCAGCCGTATCTTTATAAGGATCTCCAACAGTGTCACCGGTAACTGATGCCTTGTGAGCCTCAGAACCTTTTCCACCGTGATTTCCGTCTTCAATATGTTTTTTAGCATTATCCCATGCACCACCACCGGTACACATAGAAATAGCTACAAATAAGCCAGTCACAATCGTACCCATTAACAAACCACCAAGGCCTTGAGCGCCTAACGGTGAAAGCCCAACAATTACAGGAACTGCAACAGGAAGTAATGATGGAACAATCATTTCCTTAATGGCTGATGTAGTCAATAGATCAACTGCCTTTGCATAATCAGGTTGACCTTTTCCAGTCATAATACCCTTAATGGTTTTAAACTGTCTTCTTACTTCCTCAACCACTGATCCCGCAGCTCTTCCAACAGCTTCCATTGCCATAGCAGCAAATAAGTAGGGTATTAAACCGCCGATAATCAAACCAATAATTACATTTGGTTCACTTAAATCAAATGTAGCTATGATGCCGTATACATCTAATTTATGTGTGTAATCAGCAAAAAGTACTAATGAGGCTAAACCAGCTGAACCAATAGCATAACCTTTTGTAACCGCTTTTGTCGTATTACCTACAGCATCAAGTGGATCTGTTACATCTCTAACTTTCTGTGGTAATCCTGACATTTCTGCAATACCACCAGCGTTGTCTGTGATTGGACCATAAGCGTCAAGAGCTACAATGATTCCTGCCATACTTAACATTGAAGTTGCAGCAACGGCAACACCATATAAGTTTGCGAATGAGTATGATAAGAATATAGCTAAACATACTGACAAAACTGGAAGTGCTGTTGATTTCATGGAAATCCCAATACCCGCAATGATGTTAGTAGCGTGACCAGTTTCAGAAGCCTGTGCAACGTGTTGAACTGGTTTGTATTCGGTACTTGTGTAATATTCAGTAATAACAACTAGGGCAGCTGTTAACACTAGACCTATTGCAGCTGAGGCAAATAAACCAATCGCAGGATAAGTTATTCCATCGACAACAATACCCTCTGGGAACAAATCGTTAGTAACGTAATAAAAAGCACCTAAAGACAAAATTCCTGCAATAGCAAGCCCTCTATATAGTGCTGGCATCACGTTAGTCATTTTATTATTGGCTTTAACAAAAAAACATCCAATAATAGACGCAATAATTGAAACGGCACCCAGCATTAATGGATAAAGAACACCGTTAATACTATCACCAGTAATCATTAGGCTTCCTAAAACCATAGTTGCAATAATTGTTACTGCATAAGTTTCAAATAAGTCAGCTGCCATACCAGCGCAATCACCAACGTTATCTCCAACGTTATCTGCAATAACTGCTGGGTTACGAGGATCATCTTCAGGAATTCCTGCTTCGACTTTACCAACTAAGTCAGCACCAACATCAGCGCCTTTGGTAAAAATACCACCACCCAAACGAGCAAAAATTGATATTAGAGAGGAACCAAATGCAAGACCAATTAATGGGTTTAGGTTTTCAGCTTCAGTACCGCCAAGATATAAATAGAAGCCTGCAACACCCAAAAGTCCAAGACCAACAACTAACATTCCAGTTATTGCGCCGCCTTTAAAAGCAACATCAAACGCAGGAACAATTCCTTTTGTAGCTGCTTGAGCAGTTCTAACATTTGATCGAACAGAAACGTTCATCCCAATAAAACCACATGCGCCCGAAAGGACAGCACCAACAACGAAGCCTATTGCTGTATCTAGGTCGATAAATTGAGCAATCAGAATCGTTAGAACAATACCAACGATAGCAATTGTTTTATATTGACGAGATAAATATGCTGAGGCACCTTTTTGAATCGCTCCAGCAATCTCTTGCATTTTTTTATTCCCAGCCGGTAGGCTAAGAATAGATTTTGAAACTAAAGCGCCATAAATAACTGCAATAATTGCTGCACCAAGCGCCATTTGAATTTCCGACATACTTCCTCCCTATGAACTTCGAAAAAAAGAGAATTATCTCATAAATCACTACATTTGGACAAATATATAGGATTTAAAAATTAAATATGGAGATAGCCCCAATAAAAACAAGCAAAAGAGCAAAATAATACTTCACTTTCTTTTTGGATATTGTAATTAACAATTTTGTGGAGAAATAAATAGAAATTAAACTGGGTAACGTAAGAAATATAAAGGAGGGCATATAAACATTGCTTAAAGTAGATATCTTTTCAGAATAAATATAATCATTATTAAAAAGTATGTTTTGTATTATAAAACTTAAAATTGTTGAAAGACCAATAATTACTCCTATAAACGAAGATCCCGAAACGGACTTTCTAATATCCACATGATTATTTTCAAAATATGGAACAAATAAAGTCCCACCACCAATTCCAACGATTGATGAAATTAAGCCGAACACTGTAAATACTATCTTTTCAGAAAATAAATAGATGGGTTTTAGAATATTTTTTGAGCTCAGCAGCTTTAGTGCAGACAAGAAACAATAAAAAATAAAAAAGAATTTTAAGAAATAAAAGTTTGCGATATTGATTATTAAACCACCAGCTAAGGCGCCAATAGCAACCGGAAAAATAGTTTTATTTATTAGTCGAAATTCAAAGTTTTGATTGCGAATATTAAAAAAAGTAGCAACCGATCCTGTAAAAATAATTGAAATCATTGAAGAAGCAATAGCAGATGAATAGGCTATATCAGGTGTTATATTGTGAAAAAATATAAGAATATATGTGACTGCAGGAACAATTATCAATCCGCCCCCAATACCAAAAAGTCCTGCTAAAAACCCTACAAACAAGCCAGTCAATACTAAGATAAAAACTTCAATCATTTTCTTTTAAGTAAATATTGCTTGAGGGGTGAATCACTTAAAGATTTGGATAAATTTAATAAAACCTCTCTAGCATTTTTGGAAATATTTTTTTTTGGAGTTTTGTTGTTTGGTAATAAATGAGGATCTACTTTACATAAAATTTCTTTAAATGACTCATCGGGTTTAGCATTATTTGCTAACTTGAGAATATTGAGTTTATGTTGTTTTATTTTAGTGGCGTATATATTTCTGCTAACCGCAATTAAGACAGAATGGCCTTTAATGGTGAATCTGCAATAAGGATCACCAATAATCAAATTTAAGTCCGTTTTAAATTTATTAATAACGCTTTGATCGTCAATAATTTTTGAAAATTGATCGTTTTTAAGTAATTTTTTTATTGATTCCATATATAATGTTAGGTTAATTATGAAAATTCTTTTACTAAGTAAAAATAATACACGAAAACCTCTTTCAGTAAGTTTTTGGACAGCTTTTATCTTAATGCTGGGTTTAGTTATAGCTGTTTCATACGCTTCTTTTTTGTATGCAGAAAGGAAAACGCAAGAAACTTTTGCTCCAAAAATCGAAACACTAAAATTAGACCTTGGTTTCAGTAGTTATCAAAAAAATTTAAATTTATATATTCAGCAAATTGGTGAACTTAATGCAAGGGTTGTTGAGTTGGACAATCAAACGGAAAGATTGCAATCTATATTGAAGAAACAAATCATAGGTAAGCAAAAACTACCTAAGCTTCCAAAGAAAGAGACTTCTGAAGGTCAAGGTGGCCCTTTTGTTAATAATCAATTAAGAGATCAAGATGTTCAGATTGCTCTTCAGCAAGTTATGAATAGAATCCAGATTAGAGAGGATATTTTTAATGAGACAGAGTCTATTCTTTTAAAGCAAAGTGTTCTTAAAGACACGCTTCCAACCCTATATCCTGTGAATGTCGGATATCGATCATCAAGTTATGGATGGAGGGTAGATCCAATTCTCGGTATTCGATCATTTCATGAAGGTTTGGACTTTTCCGCAGCTGACGGTGATGAAATAATTGCTACTGCTTCAGGGATTGTTACAGCAGCGGGAGTAGCTCCAGATTATGGAAACTACATTAAAATAAAACACGGAGATGGAATTGAAACACGTTATGCTCACGCTTCAAAACTGTTTGTTAAAAAGGGTGATATTGTTAACAAAGATGATGTTATAGCGTTAGTTGGCAATACTGGAAGATCAACTGGACCGCACTTGCATTATGAAATAAGGCTTAATGGCCGATCTCTTGATCCACGAAAATATCTAAAGAAAAAATAAATTATGTTGAAATCTATATTGAATACTGTTTTTGGCAGTAGGAATAACAGAATATTAAAAAAATATTCTGCATTGGTTGCAAAAATCAATCATCTTGAACCGGAAATAAAAAAATTAAAAGACCCCGACTTTCCTAAACGAACAGAAAAATTAAAAGAGAGTATTAAATCAAATGGCTTCAATGATGATTTGCTAATTGAGTCATTTGCATTAGTAAGAGAAGCCAGTGTTAGGACTTTGGGTTTAAGACATTTTGATGAACAGCTAATGGGCGGAATGGCTCTCCATGAAGGGAAAATCTCGGAAATGAAAACGGGCGAGGGAAAGACGCTCGTAGCAACCCTTCCGGTTTATTTGAATGCTCTTACTGGAAATGGCGTTCATGTTATTACCGTTAATGACTATTTAGCCAGACGTGATGCTGAATGGATGGGTAAAGTATATGAATTTCTTGGATTAACTGTTGGCGTAAATCAATCCCAATTACCTGCAGAAGAGAAGGTTAAAGCTTATTCTGCCGATATCACTTATGGAACCAATAATGAATTTGGCTTTGATTATTTAAGAGATAACATGGTTTACTCTCAAGATCAAAAAGTACAAAAGGGCTTAAATTTTGCATTAATCGATGAAGTTGACTCAATTTTAATTGATGAGGCAAGAACACCTTTGGTTATATCCGGACAGTCAGACATTGATATTTCATTATATGAAAAAATTAATAAAGTTTCATCGATGCTTAAAAGACAAGATAAAGAGGATGCAGACGGAGATTATTTGATTGATGAAAAAACATCCGGGGTAATTTTGTCAGAAAATGGCCATGATAATGTTGAAAAAGTATTAGCAAAGCTGGGGGTTTTATCTAAAGGCTCGAATTTATATGACCCTGAAAATATTAATCTTTTGCATTATGTTCAGTCAGCTTTAAAAGCCCATAATCTTTTTACTAAAGATAAAGACTACGTCGTCAAAGATGGTGCAATTGTAATTATTGATGAATTTACTGGAAGAATGATGCCAGGAAGAAGGTGGTCTGAAGGCTTGCACCAGGCAATAGAAGCAAAAGAGAGAGTTAAGATTCAAAGAGAATCAAAAACGTTAGCTGGAATTACATTTCAAAATTATTTTCGCCTATACAATAAAATTTCCGGTATGACTGGAACTGCCGAGACGGAAGCCGAGGAGTTTAATGAAATTTATAATCTCGAGACGGTAATAATACCTCCACATAGAGTTATCAATCGTATTGACAACATGGATAAAATTTACCGGACATCCGACGAGAGATATAAAGCAGTAATTAATGATGTACTTGCCAGGAATAAGAATAAACAACCTATACTAATTGGGACGACCTCTATTGAAACGTCTGAGTTTATTGGGTCAATCTTAACTAAACACAAACTCAATCATCAAGTTCTTAATGCCAAACAACATGAAAGAGAAGCTCATATTATTGAACAGGCGGGAAAGCCAGGGATGATCACAATTGCGACTAATATGGCTGGTCGAGGTACAGATATTGTTTTGGGAGGAAATATTGAACCCGAAATAAATCGATTGATGCATGTAGAAAAAATGACTAAAGCAGTACAAAAGCAGATAGATGATTTAAAAGAAAGATGGAAAAAAGACCATAAGATTGTTCTTGATGCAGGCGGTCTTCATATTATTGGAACAGAAAGACATGAGTCAAGAAGGATTGATAACCAGTTGCGTGGAAGGTCAGGAAGGCAAGGGGATCCAGGATCAAGTATTTTCTATTTATCATTAGAGGATTCTTTGATGCGAATTTTTGCATCAGATCGCATAGCCGGCATTATGAAAAAATTAAATATGCCTGACGATGAAGCAATTGAGCATAGCTGGGTTTCAAGGTCAATTGAAGGCGCTCAAAAGAAAGTTGAAGGAAGAAACTTCGAAATTAGAAAACAGCTTCTTGAATTTGATGAAGTCCCTAATAGTCAAAGGAAAGTTATCTATGAGCAAAGAAATGACGTGCTCAATTCTGAAGACACAGACGTAATGGTAAAAAATATTTTAGATGAATGCATCAGCGACACAGTTTTTGAATACATTCCACCGGAAAGTTTTGAGGAGTTGTGGGATATTCCAGGCTTAGAAAAAAGACTGCAGTCGGACTATAATTTAAAAATTAATGTGAAAAAGATGTTGGATAATAATCCAAATATTGAAATAGCAGATTTAGCAAAAAATATCATAAAAGAAGCAGAAAAAAATTATTTTAATAAAGAAAAATTAGCTGGAAAAGAGGCTATACGTCACTTTGAGAAATCTATTATGTTGCAAATTATAGATCATCACTGGAGGTCACACCTAACCTCACTTGATCATCTTCGCCAAGGCGTAAGTATGCGTGCCTATGGAGGTAAAGATCCAAAGCAAGAGTTTAAAAAAGAAGCTTATACGATGTTTGAGGTTCTTTTAAAAAATATTAAAGATGAAATTGCGAGAGTCTTGATGTTGGTTGAAGTAAAAAATGAGGAGCAAGCTGAAAAATTAGATCAAAAAAATCAAAAAGAAGTTGATGATTCTAAATTAGAATCTCCAGAAAAAAATAATACACCTCAAGAGAGAAAAATTGGCAGAAATGAATCTTGCCCATGTGGAAGCGGAAAAAAATATAAACATTGCCACGGGGTATTGAAATAAATAATGACTAAAGCTATTAAAACTCCCTGTGTAGGTATATGCTCTTATAACGATAATGACTTATGTGTAGGTTGTTATCGTAATTTTGAAGAAATTTCAAACTGGTTTGACATGAGCGATGATGAAAGAGAAAAAATAATGAATCAGCTGAATGACAGGGCGAAAAAATTATTTGAGTAGTTTTTGTTTATACTCGCATAGATTATTTAAAACACAATTAACACAATCGGGCTTTTGAGCTTTACAAACATATCTGCCATGCAATATCAGAAGGTGGTGAGCATCAACTAAATACTCTTTTGGAATTAATTTAGTTAATTTAATTTCAACTTCTAAAGGAGTCTTTCCTTTACATAAATTAATTCTATTGGCCAATCTAAAGATATGAGTATCAACTGCTATAACGGGTTTTTTAAATATGGTATTAAGGATCACATTGGCTGTTTTCCTTCCAACCCCTGGAAGTAATTGAAGTTCATTAAGCTTAGAGGGTACTTTCTCATTAAATAGATCAATTAGTAATTTGCTGGTTTGTTTTATATTTTTAGCTTTTGTTTTAAAAAGACCTATTTTGTTGATAATTTTTTCTATGGTTTTAATTTCAAGCAAAGCAAGATTTTTTGGATCCGGCGCAACTCTAAATAATTCTTCTGTTACTCTATTCACTTGTATATCTGTTGTTTGGGCAGAAAGGATAACCGCAATTAGAAGTTGAAAAGGGGAGTTATAGATAAGTTCTGTTTTTGGATTTTTAATGGTTTTTTTTAAAAGTCGAAAAATTTCTTTTCGTTTTAACTGATTCATTTTAATCGTTTGTTTATCAGATTCATGATTAAAATTAAGAAGGATAGAGCAAGGAAAGCCCCAGGAGGAAGTGAGGCTAAAAGAAATCCATTGTCACTGGTAAAAAGCTGAATCGTAAGAAATTGATATT
>JAHEAL010000021.1 GCA_024642775.1 Nitrosomonadales bacterium | reverse complement strand
ATTATTAACATAAACTGAGCATGTAAGGCTAATGTATGTTTTATTTTGACTTGGCTTCATTTCAATCTTGCTTGAATTAAATGTACTATCCGTTTGTTTAATGATCTTTATAACTGAGTCGGAAAAGGTATCACTCATAATCCCAATTACTTTGATATGAAAATCACACGGAAATTCTATTAAGGAGTCTTGACTATTATCTTCCATAATTTTTTATATAAGTTGTCAGTTCGTATTCATTTTTAAGTTTATCTTTTGTTAATTCTATCAATCGATCATCATCAAAAGGCCCAATTAGAACATGGTACAAGTTATCAATTTGGATAACCTTTAGATCTAAATTGTTTAAAAAATTTAATTGCTCTAATTTTTTTAACAAAAGCTCACCATTAGAGTAGTTTTTGAATGCTCCAGCTTGAATAAATTTACCATTGGAAACTTTTGAGTTTGTAAATTTAGTGGGGTCAATTAATTCAACCTCAACCAACTCACTTCCTTTCTCGATAATATTCAGTTTATGTGCAGCGGCATACGACAAATCAATAATTCGATCTTTTAAGAAGGGACCTCGATCATTTAGTCGAATAATAATTTCTTTTCGGTTTTTTAAATTTCTTACTTTTACGTAAGAAGGAAGAGGTAATGTCTTATGGGCTCCAGTCATGGAATACATGTCATAAACTTCACCGGTTGAAGTTTTATTGCCATGATATTTTTTTCCATACCAAGAGGCGTAACCCTTCTCTTTGTATGGAATTATTTTCGTCATGGGAACATATTTTTCACCAAATACTTTGTAAGGTTTTTTTGCATTTGGATTTATTTCCTCGACCTTTGGTATTGCATCCTGAATATCATCAAGTTTTGCATTAATGGTTTCATGTGGGCCATCATCTTGGTAATAAGCACCCTTATTGCTGTCCGATACCTTAGTGGTCGTACAAGAAGATAAGAGAATAAAAAATATAACTAGTAGATATTTCATAATTTAGTCAGCGATTAGGGTTTTGTTATTATTCAATGAATTGATGAATCCAAATAAAATTAAGTAAACAATTAATGCACTCCCTCCATAACTAATGATGGGAAGTGGAACTCCAACAATTGGTATAAGACCTGAAACCATTGCCACGTTGATGAAAAAGCATAATGTGAAAATAATAACATAGGTCGATGCCAAAACTCGGTTTACATGAGAGTGAAGGTTAAGAGAAATGTGCATAGCTCTCGAGATTAATAAAATAACTACAGTGAAGAAAATAATATTTCCAATAAAACCATAATGTTCTGAAAGAACTGCAAAGATGAAGTCCGTATGGGTTTCAGGAAGAAAAGATAGATCAACTTGGGATGCTGAACTAGAGTTTCTCCCAAATAAACCACCTGACCCAATCGCTATTGAAGCTTGAATGGAATGGTAGCCACCTTCTAAAGGGTTAGAAAATGGATCAAGAAGATTTAAGACGCGGGATTTCTGGTAATCTTTTAGAACATTAATCCATAGATAAGGTGAAATAATTAAGAATGATAAAACAATAAAAAGTATCTTCTTGTAATTTAAACCATTTAAAAAAATAATTAAGAAACCAGTAAAAAGAATAATCAAACTTGTGCCAAGGTCTGGCTGAACAAAAATTAATAAAAAAGGTATTATTGTCAGAGCCAATGCAAAAATTTCGTTAAAGTGGATACTCCTTTTTTTGTTCATATCATAGACTTTAACAAGAACAATAGGTAATGTTAGTTTAATTATTTCTGATGTTTGCAGTTTGAAGTAAATAAGGTCAATCCATCTTTTTGAGCCATGGCTTTCGTGGCCTAAAAATAATGTCAAGATTAGTAACGCAATTGAAAATAAATAAATAAAAAAAGCATACCGGTAAATCATATTGATATTAAAAATACTAACGAGGTAGTAAACTATTAGTCCTAGCATTATAAAAAATAATTGTTTGAAAAAGAATACGGAGTCAAATCCAGATGCTTCCCCAATTAAGTAAAGACTGATAGTCATTAAAAAAATAATCAGAATACTGATTTGCTTATCTGTGTGATTAAGTATGTTTGTTATGAGTCTATTCATTTGAGTACTTAAAATAAAAATCAACTAATTCTTTTGCAACAGGTGCGGCTGCAGTACTTCCATGGCCACCATTTTCGATCACAACGGCAATCGATATTATGGGTTTATCATACGGCGCAAAACCAATAAATAGCGAATGATCTTTTAAATCATCTTCAATTAAATCCTCATTGTAATCTTGGTTTTTTAAAGAAAAAACCTGCGCAGTACCAGTTTTCCCTGCAAGCTTATTTGGATTTTTGCTTGATATGCTGCGAAATGTTCCATTTTCTTGAGTAACCTCAATCATCCCCTGTTTTATTAAATTAATATTTTCACTGGATCCAACTTGTTCAGTAACTGAATCAAGAAGTTTATCATCATCATTTAAAGTTATTTTTGGTTTGGGGAGTTGTCGATTGTTTAAAAGTGTATTCAGTGCGTTGACTAACTGCAGCGGAGTTACTAAAAAATCACCTTGCCCTATGGAAGTATTGATAGTCTCATAAGAATACCATTTTTTTTTCTTATATTTTTGCTTCCATTCAGGGGAGGGAAGTATCCCTGATTTCTCGGATGGAAGTGGAATGTTAGTTATTGAACCAAAATTAAACTGTTCTAAAGTGTTGGCAATATTTCTAATTCCCAAGTTAAAACCCAGATCATAAAAATATACATCGCATGATTCCGCTATTGCAGTTATTAGATCAACTCGTCCATGGCCTTCTTTTTTCCAGTCCCGAAAAACTTTTTTTGTTTTAGGTAGCGTATAAAAACCTGGGTCATTAATTGCGCTAGTTTTATTGATGATTTTATTCTCAAGTCCGGATAATGCAATAAATGGTTTGATAGTAGAACCAGGCGGATAAGTTGCTCCAATAACCCTATCCAAAAGTGGTTTAGTAGGATCATGTAATAATTCATTCCAATTTACGTGACTGATTCCATTAACAAATAGATTGGGGTCAAAGGAGGGAAGACTTTGATATGCGAGTATTTCATTCGATTCGACGTTAGTTAAAATAATCGCGCCTTTATATTTTTTTAAAAGTTCAAAAGCTTTCTTTTGTAAAATAATATCAATTGTAAGATCTATGTTTGTCCCAGGAGTTGAAGCTTTTACCTCAACGTCACGAACAAATGAATTTCTGGAGTCAACCCTTATTTTTTTAAATCCTGACCTCCCTTTAAGTATATCTTCGTATGATTTTTCAACACCTTGCTTGCCAATATGAGTCAATCCAAAATATTTATCTTCAAGCTCAGGATTCTCTTTGATATTTTTTAAATCTGCAGCGCTAATTCTATTAATATATCCAATCAAATGAGATGTATATAACGATTCTGGATAATATCTAATAAAATCTTCTTTTAGTTCAACATTGGGATGGAGATATTTTTGACCTACAAAGGTTGATAAATCATTTAAAGTTAAATTGGCTTTGATAGGTAACTCTTTAAGAAACTTTTTTTGATTCATTAATTTTTTAAAAAATTCAATATCAAGCTCTGAAAGATTTATGGTTTTTTTTAAATTTGAGACTATCTCCTGGATTTCTTCTCGATTTTTATTTTCAATGTTTATTACTAGACTATGTGCTAAACGATTTTCAGCGAGTACATTTTTATTTCTGTCGTAAATTATTCCTCTAAGCGGCTTTAGAGGTTCAATGCGAGTAGAATTAATCTCAGATCTTTGATCATAAAAATCATTTTTATAAATTTGCAACCAAAAAAGTCTACTGATAAGGATAACTAAGAATAGGCCAAAAAGAACGGATAAAAATTTTATTCTTTTATTAAATAAATATTTATCTTGTTGCATATCTATTTAATAAAATAAAGTAAATGGCTGATGTGAAAAAATTAATAATTAAGTGGAGAGTAAAAAAATCCTGTCCTAAAATTAACCACGAGTAAATTATCGAACCAACTAATAAAAGCGATAGATGATACAGAAATAATTCATTTTCATTAATGGAAAGAAATTTACTAATTAAAATATCTACAAAAATTAACAACAAGAAAGCTATATTAGTTAATCCAAATTGATAACCCAAAACAGCATCCACTATTAGCCCGATGATTAATATCTTGTAAATACTCGCTATTTTTAGAGAGAAGTATAAAAAAATACTTAATGAAAGAATAAAGCTGTTGATATAAAGATGCATAGCAAAGCTTGAAATTAATAGTAATAAAAAAAGAGTCAACAAAAATAGTTTAAAGGTCAATTTTAGATTAACGATATTCATGGTAAGAGCACCATTAAAAAGTTATGAGAGTATGGTTTTGATAAAGGCTGTATGATTATTTTTGAAAAATTTTCTATTTCCGAAGAAAGAATATCTGAAACAAATCCTATTTTTATTCCTTTAGGAATAAGATTATTATCACCTGAAGTGTAAACAATGTCACCAATTGCAATTGATTCTTTAGTGTTGAAATGTTTAATTTCGAGATGGTTTTGATTTCCTTGGATCAACACCTGCTGAGATTTTTCGTCGTTTTGAATATACCCTGTTATATAAAATTTTTTGGAAAAGATTGTTTGGATTTCGGATGAATTGTCATATGAATTAATTATTTGTCCTGTAATACCTCCTTGATCGATGGTTATAAGGCCAGGTTTTACTCCCTGGGTAAGCCCTTTGTCAATCTCTAAATGATGTGCTTTGCCCGCATAATTGATGGGCAATAATCTTGCCACAATTGCATTTTTAAAATAATTTTTCTTTATAGATAGATGCGTTAATAACTCTTTATTTTCATGTTGAATGTAATTATTTGATGATAAATCTTTTCTTAGCAACAGAAGTTCAGTCTCCAGTTGCGTAATTTTTTTATTTAGCTTATCAATATTTATGAAATAGTCGGTAAATGATGATATGGCGCTTGAAGTATTTATAATTATATAGTTTATGGAATAAGGAGTTAGGTCAGTAAAGCTTCTAATTTTCTTAATCGCTTCATTTTCTTGGTTTATATTGTAAATAACAAGATTAACAATAAATATTAAAATTAAAGCTATAGGGCTTAATTTTTTGTTTGTAAAAAGTTTTGTTCTTTTTTTATGGGTTGACGAAAACATCAATCATATGCAAATGCATTTTTAAATTCATCAAGAGAATCCAGCGCCATTCCACAACCTCTCACAACGCACATCAAAGGTTCTTCAGCCACAATAACAGGGATACCGGTTTCTTCCATAAGAAGTCTATCTAAATTTTTAAGTAAAGCGCCACCACCTGTAAGAACCATTCCATTTTCTGCAATATCTGCACCTAACTCAGGCGGAGTTTTTTCTAATGCACTTTTAACTGCGCCAACGATAGCGTTTATTGGCTCTGATAAAGCCTCTAGTATTTCATTACTGCTGATGATAATTTTTCTTGGCAGACCTTCTGATAGACTTCTGCCCGTAATTTCCATCTCAAGGATCTCGTTCATTGGGAAAGCGCTGCCAATTTGTGCTTTTATTTTTTCGGCCGTTGGTTCAGAGATCATCATTCCGTAATTTCTTCTCATATAATCAATGATTGCTTGGTCGATTTTATCCCCACCAACCCGAGCAGATTCGGCGTAAACAATTCCACCCAATGAGGTTATGCCAACCTCTGTTGTTCCCCCGCCAATATCAATGACCATGGATCCCGTTGGATCATTAACTGGGAGTCCAGCACCTATTGCAGCCGCCATGGGTTCTTCAATGAGGAATACTTGTTTTGCCCCGGCACGTTCAGCTGACTCTCTAATTGCTCTCCGCTCAACTTGGGTTGCACCATATGGAACACAAATTACGATTCTTGGATTTGGTGTAAACCAGCTATGTGAGTTTACTTCTGTAATGAAGTATTTAATCATTTCTTCCGTAACATTAAAGTCAGCAATTACGCCATCTTTCATGGGTCGAATAGCCGTAATATTTTGAGGGGACCTTCCAAGCATGGTTTTGGCCTTTTTACCCACAGCCAATATATCTGATTTTGGGTGAGATCCTGTTGGTCCTGGATGATATTGCATCGCTACAACAGATGGTTCATCTAGAACGACACCTTTTCCCTTTACGTAAATTAAGGTATTGGCTGTCCCAAGATCAATTGCCATATCATTTTCTGATAAAAAATTTGAAAATTTACCTAAAAGCTTTCTCATGATGTTATTAAATCTCAAAAATAGTAACGATTAACATTGTGCAATGTATAATATTGCATTTATTTTAAACGATTATTATATCCTGATATGTCAATCACACAAAAAGATATAGCAAAACTTAGTAAGCTAGCAAAAATAAATATTAATGATAAAGACAAAGAGTTAGTCATTAAAAAATTGGATGGTATTTTAGAATTGATAAATGCCATGCAAATGGTAGATACAAAAAGCATAGAACCGATGTCACATGCATTAGATATTAGTCAGCCTCTAAGGGAAGATACTCAAACTGAGTTTAGTAACAAAGATCGATATTTAGAACTCGGACCAGATTCTAATGAGGATTATTTTATTGTTCCAAGGGTAATCGAGTAATGAAAAATCACTTAACTCTTAAACAGCTCCAAAATGGATTACAAAATAAAGATTACTCCAGTGTTGAGTTAACAAATTACTATATTGACCAGATCAATAAATACAATAATAGTGTTAACGCATTCATAACTGTTGATTATGAGAAATCATTGGCTCAAGCAAAATTAGCCGATGAACAGTTGAAATTAAATAAATCTTCTGACTTAACAGGAATTCCGATAGCACAAAAAGATATTTTTTGTGCAGATGGCTGGAGAACCACTTGTGGGTCAAAAATGCTTGATAACTTCATTTCCCCATATGACTCAAAGGTAGTTGAGCTATTCAATCAATCAGGAGCTATCAATCTTGGTAAGACTAATATGGATGAGTTCGCTATGGGTTCGTCAAATGAAACGTCCTTTTATGGAAATGTAAAAAATCCTTGGAATCTTGATTGTGTTCCAGGAGGGAGTTCTGGCGGAAGTGCTGCAGCTGTATCTTCTGGAATGGCCCCTGCGGCCACAGCGACAGATACTGGTGGATCAATAAGACAGCCTGCATCATTATGTGGTTTAACAGGCTTAAAGCCAACATACGGTCTTGTGTCTCGTTATGGAATGATTGCATTTGCCTCCAGCCTTGATCAGGCAGGCCCTATAGCTAAAACTTCTGAAGATTGTGCCATGATGCTAAATGTCATGGCAGGACATGACCATCGTGATTCGACATCAATTAAAAGAGATAAGCTAAATTATCTTGATAATTTGAATGATTCAATTAAAGGAAAAACAATCGGTATCCCTAAAGAATTTTTCAATTCAGATTTAGATGAGGACGTTAAAAAAGTACTTGATAGGGTAATTGATGAATATAAATTGTTAGGTGTTAATTTTAAAGAAATCTCTCTTGAGAATTCGCATTTATCAATACCGGTTTACTATGTAATTGCTCCAGCTGAGGCATCAAGTAATTTATCAAGATACGATGGAGTTAGGTATGGATATCGCGCTTCTGATTATCAAGACATTGAGAATATGTACTTAAAAACCCGTGAAGAGGGTTTTGGGGACGAGGTAAAGAGAAGAATATTGGTCGGAACATATGTCCTAAGTGCAGGTTATTATGATGCTTATTATTTGAAAGCTCAGAAAATAAGGAGATTGATTGCTACTGATTTCAAAAAATCGTTTTCTGAATGCGATCTTATTTTAGCCCCTTCATCTCCGTCGACAGCGTTCAAGATAGGTGAAAAAAAAGAAGACCCGGTCTCGATGTACATGCAAGACATGTATACTATTTCCACTAACCTTGCTGGATTGCCAGCAATTAGTGCTCCAGCTGGATTTATCAATAATATGCCAATTGGGTTTCAGCTGATTGGAAATTACTTCAGTGAATCAACGATTTTAAATTTTGTTCACGAGTATCAAAAACAAACTGGCTGGCATCAAGAATATCCGGAGGTTAGATAATGAATTGGGATATAGTTATTGGTATAGAAACCCATGTTCAGCTGACAACAAATACAAAAATTTTTTCCGGCGCATCGACTGCTTTTGGTAAACCACCAAATGAAAATGCCTGTTTAGTGAGTTTGGCTTACCCTGGAACATTACCTGTTTTAAACAGGGAGGTAGTAAAAAAAGCAATTAGATTTGGTTTGGCAGTCGATGCTCAAATTGCTAAAAAGTCGATTTTTGCAAGAAAAAATTATTTTTATCCTGACTTGCCAAAGGGCTATCAAATAAGCCAATTTGAATTGCCAATTGTAAACCATGGATTTTTAAATATTAATATTAAAAATCAAGAAAAAAAAATTCGAATTTTAAGGGCACATTTAGAAGAAGATGCTGGAAAGTCAGTTCATGGTATTCATGATAATGCCACAGGTATTGATCTGAATAGAGCTGGGACACCATTGTTAGAGATTGTTACTGAACCAGACATGAGTTCTGCAGAAGAGGCAATTGAATATGCGAGAAAACTTCACAATCTTGTTCAGTGGATTGGTATATGTGATGGAAATATGCAGGAGGGTAGTTTCCGTTGTGACGTTAACGTATCTGTGAAGCCAAAAGGTTCTGAAAAATTAGGAACTAGAAGAGAAATTAAAAATTTAAACTCTTTTAGGTATATGCAACAAGCTATAGATTATGAAGTTAATTGGCAAATAGAGCAGCTTGAAGATGGAAATGAAATTATCCAATCTACCGTTTTATTTAATCCAGATAATGGTGAAACAAGAGCCATGCGGTCAAAAGAAGAAGCAAATGATTATCGGTATTTTCCTGACCCGGATTTACTTCCTCTTGAAGTAACCGAAAAAGATATTTCCGAGATTTCTGAATCACTAGGTGAACTACCAGTAGATGCAATTTCTAAATTAAAAAATAACTTTAGCCTAAATGATTCTGATGCTGATTTAATTGCATCCGATAAGGCGACATATGATTATTACTTAAATCTCATTGGATATGACTTAGATCCTAAGATTACTGCAAACTGGGTTCTAGGCTATCTTTTTGCTAAAATGAAAGAAATGGAATTAAATATACATCAAATTCCTATTTCTTCAGATCAGTTTTCTTTATTGATCAAACGGATTATGGATAAAACTATATCTAATAATGCTGCCAAGAAGATTTTTGATCTACTTTGGGAAGATTCAAATAAGAATGTAGATCAGTTAATTGAAGAGCTTGGTTTAACGCAAGTAAGTGATTCATCATCAATTGTTCCAATGATTGAAGAGGTGCTAGCTAATAATCAACAAATGATTGATCAGTATAGGTCAGGAAAAGACAAAGCTTTCAACGCTTTGGTGGGCCAGGTTATGAAAATTTCTAAAGGAAAAGCAAATCCAGGGCAAGTTAGTGATTTATTGAAAGAAAAATTAAAGGAGTTTTAAGCTCCATACATCTCCTGATAGGTTTGAACTTGAGGCAGAAAGTTACTGTATTTTTCGTCTTCAGACAAGTAACTAATCACATCTGTGAGGTTAATTAATGAGTAGACATTAACATGAAGCTCTTTTTTTACTTCATCAATGGCAGTTAAGTTAGCCTTCCCTTTTTCTTGTCTGTCTATGGCAACTATTATTCCACTTGGGTTTCCACCATTAGATTTAATTATATCTACGGATTCTCTGATTGATGTTCCAGCTGATATAACGTCGTCTAATATCAAAACATTCCCTTCAATTGGGTGACCAATAATTTGTCCGCCTTCGCCATGGTCTTTTATTTCTTTTCGATTAAATGCAAAAGGAATATTTTTATTAAACTGAGTAAGTGCAATAGAAGTTGAACTTACAAGAGATATACCCTTATAAGCAGGTCCGTATAAAAGATCAAAGCTTAGATTATTGTTATGGATAAATTCAGCAAAAAATTCACCGATTTTTTTCAAGCTTTGACCATCATTTATAAGTCCGAGATTAAAAAAGTAGGGTGAAAGTCTTCCAGCTTTGGTTTTGAATTCACCAAACTTTAAGATATCCTGTTCGATAGCAAATTTAATAAATTTTTTTGTCGAGTTTTTCATATATGCGAGTTATTTCAGTTAATTTAAATGGTATCAGATCTGCCAAAAGAAAGGGCTTTTTTGAATGGGTGAGTTCACAGGATGCAGATATTGTTTGCGTTCAGGAATTAAAAGCTCAGGAAAAAGATATGACCGATGACATGTTGAGTAGCCAGGGATTGAAAGGATTTTTTTCATATGCAGAAAAACCAGGCTATAGCGGCGTTGGGGTTTATACTAAAGAAGAACCTAAGAGCATAACTAGACATACCAATTTTGATCAGTTTGACGTGGAAGGGAGATATATTGAACTTGAATTCAAACATCTCTCAATCATATCTTCGTATTTTCCATCAGGCTCAAGCGGTGAAGTCCGTCAGAATTTTAAATTTAGATGTCTTGAGTATTTGGAGGGTTTTTTAAAAAATAAAATTCAATCAAGAAAAAATTTTATCCTTACTGGCGATTTAAATATTGCTCATAAAGAAATAGACTTAAAGAATGATAAAGGAAATAAAAAAAATTCTGGCTTTCTTCCTGAGGAGCGTGAGTGGATAGAGTTAATGTTAAATTCTGGAGGGTGGACAGATGCCTACAGGAAAATCCATCCTGATGAGGAGTCAATGGCCTACACGTGGTGGAGCAATAGAGGTCAAGCTTGGGCAAATAATGTTGGATGGAGAATTGACTATCAATTAGTTACAAAAGAATTAGCAGGCAAGATTTTAAAATCGTGGGTATATAAAGATAACCGATTTAGTGATCATGCTCCTCTGATTGTAGACTATGATTTCAGTTTATAGCTATAGGGTGCTACTTTTAGTAGAAGAATCATTCCGGGTATAGCTAATAAAAAGCATAAATAAAAAAAGTTTGTCCAACCCATGTAATCAACAATATAGCCTGTTGAAGCATTGGTAATTGTCCTTGGAATAGAAGCTAAACTTGTAAATAAAGCAAATTGTGTTGCAGTGTATCTTGAGTCAGTATTTATAGAAATATATGCAATAAGAGCCGTAGTGCCCAAACCCATTGCAAAGTATTCAAAACCTACAGTTATTCCAAGAAGGTAAACGTTATGACCAACGATAGATAAAACTATGAATGGAATGATAGTAATCATTTGAAATATTCCAAAAATCCAAAGTGATTTATTAATACCTAATTTAATCATCCAGACTCCTCCAATAAATCCTCCAATAACACTTGACCAAAGCCCAGCATTTTTTGCAATGATCCCGATCTCAGTTAGAGTAAATTCAAGATCGATATAAAAAGGAGTGACTAATGCAGTTGCCATGCTATCGCCTAATTTATATAAAAAGATAAATAATAAAATATAGATCGAGCTGGCAAGGCCATTTCTTTTGAAGAAATTATTGAAAGGTTCTGTTATTGATTCTTTGATCGTTTTAGGGCCTGAAAATTTAATACGAGGCTCACTTATACAAAGGGTCATTATTATCCCAACAAGCATAAAGCTGGAGGTAATTAAAAAAACATAATGCCATGATATTAGATCAGCAAGAATTAACGATAAAGACCCTGGGATAATACTCGAAATTTTGTATGCATTTACATGAATAGCGTTTCCGACTCCGAGTTCATGGTCAGAAAGAATTTCTCTACGATACGCATCAATCACAACATCATAACTGGCACTAAAAACTGCAATCATTAATGATAAAAAAATGATTATATTCAAATTTAAAGATGGATTGAAAAAGCCTAAGATACTAACGGTTGTTAAAAGCAATATTTGAAAGAGAATTAACCAGCCTCTCCTTCTGCCCATAAAAATTTTATAACGATCAAATAAAGGGGCCCAAATAAATTTCCAGGTGAATGGAAGTTGAATTAATGAGAAAAGACCAATTATCTTAAGATCGATATTTTCAATCCTAAGCCAAGCTGGGATGAGGCTGATGAGAATAAATAGAGGAAGACCTGAAGAAAAGCCTGTTAGACAACAGATGCCCATTTTTTTGGTTAAAATGGTGTCTATGTATTTTCTCATTAGTTATTTAGTAAGTCTGAATATTGCGATTGAGCTTCTAAAGTTTGTAAAAAATTTGATCGGTTTGTTATTTGTTAGAAATAGTTGATCAATGATTTTCACATTTTTTTTATGACAAAGGTCCTCAAAATCATCAATAGTACATAAATGAATATTAGGGGTGTTATACCACTCATGCGGTAATTCTCGAGATTTGGGCATCTTTCCACCTAAAACTTGGACCCTATTTCTCCAATACCCAAAATTTGGAAATGAGACGATTATATTTTTCCCAACTCTTTTCATTTCATCCATAATTTTTTCAATATTGACCATAGCTTGCAAGGTCTGTGACAGAATTACAGTATCAAAAAATTGATCATCAAAAACAGACAAACCATCTTCAAGGTTCATTTGTAAGATGTTAATTTTATTTTTCATTCCATGTTCAATATTTCTTGAGTCTATTTCAACTCCATAGCCATTGGTTTTTTTATTTTCCTTAAGAAATTTTATTAATGCGCCATCAGCACAACCGAGATCAAGAATTTTTGATTCGGGCTTAATCCATTCTGAAATTTTAATAAAATCTAGTCTATTCATATTTTTTGATTTAAATAATTTGATATTAAATTGTGATAATGATTACTCGCTAAGAGAAAAGCATCATGTCCCGTTTCTGCCTCTATTTCTGCATAAGAAACATTAATATTATTATCAAGCAATGCTTTTACTATCTCTTTGGATCGGCTGGGTGGAAATCGCCAATCACTTGAGAAAGAAACAACAAGATAATCAGCTTTAATTTTTTTGAATAAGGATGAAAGTTTTTTCTTATAATTTTTTTCCAGATCAAAGTAATCCAAAGCCTTTGTCATTCTTAAATAAGTATTAGCATCAAATGATTCTGCAAATTTATCACCCTGATAATTAAGGTATGACTCAATTTCGTAATTGGTTGAAAAATCATAATTAAATTTATTATTTACAAGTTTTCTTCCAAATTTTTTATCCATGGTATCGTTAGATAAGTAAGTTATGTGACCTAACATTCTCGCTAACCTTAAACCATTTTTGGGTTTCTTATTGTGATTATAAAAATTACCTTTTGAAAAATTTTCATCCTTTAAAATCGCCTGTCTGGCAACTTCATTAAAGGCGATATTTTGAGCTGTTAAATTTGGAGCAGAGGCAATGCAAATAACTTTATTAACATAGTCTGGAAAATCGAGTGACCACTGAATAGCCTGCATTCCTCCCAAACTCCCACCAACGATGGCAAATAATTTATCAATCCCTAAGTGTTCAGTTAATTTTTTTTGAGAGGCAACCCAATCTTTGACTGTTACGATTGGGAAAGAGGACCCCCAAACTTTTTTTGTTTTAGGGTTTATTGATTTTGAACTCGTTGATCCATCATTACCACCTAGGTTATTGACCCCAATTACATAAAATTTATTTGTATCGATTGGCTTGTTTGGACCGACCATGTTATCCCACCAGCCAGAATGCTTATCTTCTTTTTTATATTTCCCAGCAACATGATGATTACCAGAAAGAGCATGCGGTATTAAAATAGCATTATTCTTTTTGGCATTAAGTGATCCATAAGTTTCATATATGAGAGTAAAAGATGAAAGAACATCTCCGCAAGAGAGCACAAGCTTTTCATTGCAATTAAACTTTTTGGCTTTTACAATTCCTACAGAGTTAATCAATTTAATTTATATCCTCGAGAAACGCGTTCATTTCCATTTATATCTTTAAAACATTTATTTTTTTGAAAACCGTTATCATTAAATAATTTAATTACGTCTTTACCCTGATTATAACCATGTTCAATATAAATGGCCCCATTTTCTTTGAGGTAATCGTATGCTTCTTTAAGAATAATTTCTATATCATTGAGCCCATTTTTTTTTGAAATCAATGCCTTCTTTGGCTCAAATTTTAGGTCATCAAGATGGCGGTCATTTTGATCTATATAAGGAGGGTTTGAGACAATAATGTCATATTTATTTAATGGAAAATTTTTAAACCAGTTGCTTTGAATTACATTGGCTTTAACCTCATGAAAATATAAATTTTTATTAATAAGCTCAACGCATCTTTTGCTAATATCAGAAAGAGTTAACTCTGTTATTTGTTCGATTTCTAATTTCGCAGATATACCAATCACCCCAGTACCTGAACCTAAGTCTAGTAGGCTAAGGTTCTGATGGCTTTTGAGTTCATCTTTTAATAAGTCAACAATAAGCTCGGTATCTGCCCTTGGTATGAGTGAAGCATTATTTACATAAAACTTCCTACCATAAAAACTCCACTCCCGAAATAAATAGGCTAAAGGAGTGCCACTTAACCTTTTTTCGATTAATTTTTCAATTTGTGATTCTTTTTTTTTACTGATTTCAAATGAATTTGTAATTATCTGTGAAAATTTACACTTCATGACATGCTGAAAAATAAGATTTAATTCAATCGATGCCTCTCTTGATGTGAGGTTAAGTTTTTCTTTAAAAGATTGAATAAATAAACTTTTAATTTTATGAAAATATGCAGTTGAATTCATTATTCATTATCTTCAGCCAACAGAGATGCTTGATGTTCTAGTGAGAGAGCATTAATCATTTCATCAAGATCACCATCCATAATAAAATCTATTTTGTACAGTGTAAGATTAATACGGTGATCTGTAATTCTCCCTTGGGGAAAGTTGTAGGTTCTTATTCTTTCACTTCGATCACCACTTCCAATAAGACTTTTTCTTTGCGATGCCCTTTCAGATTGTTGCTCTTGAATTTGGTTATCTTTAATTTTAGCAGCTAATATACTCATTGCCTGTGCCTTATTTCTATGTTGAGAACGATCATCTTGGCACTCAACAACAATTCCTGTTGGTTCGTGAGTGATGCGAACAGCAGAATCAGTTTTGTTGATGTGCTGCCCACCAGCTCCGGATGCGCGATATGTATCTATTCTTATATCTGCTGGATTAATGTCAATATCTTCGATTTCGTCGGCTTCCGGGAGAATGGCTACCGTGCATGCTGAAGTATGTATCCTTCCTTGCGTTTCAGTATCAGGTACCCTCTGAACCCTGTGGCCTCCAGACTCAAATTTAAGCTTTGAATAAGCTCCGTCGCCATTTACTTTTGCGACAATTTCTTTAAAGCCGCCTAGGCCACTTTCATTAGAAGAAATCACTTCAACTTGCCATTTATTTCTTTCGGCAAATCTTGAATACATTCTGTAAAGGTCTGCTGCAAATAGAGCAGACTCATCTCCTCCCGTTCCAGCTCTAATTTCAAGGAAAATATTTTTATCATCATTCGGATCTTTAGGGATCAGTAATTTTTGTAACTCTTCCTCTAGCGTAATAATTTTTTCTTTACCATTTTCAATTTCCTCATTCGCAAATTCCTTCATCTCAGGATCAGAAAGCATCTCTTTTGCTTCAAAAATATTTTCATTTGTTTTTTTGAATAGTGAGTAAGTATCAATAATGGGAGTTAAGTCAGAATGCTCCTTGGAGATTTTTTTAAATAAATCTAAATCATCGGTGATGCCCTCACTGCTTAATTTTGAATTTAATTCATTATATTTTTGGATTAAATTCTCTAGTTTATTTTTCATTGAATCTTTCATTTATTTAATCCTTTAAATTGAACATGGTTTTAATAATTTTTGCTTGTCCACTATCTTGGTTAATTGCTTTTGTTGGGTAATGGAGGAGTTTTTTTGTCAGATTCCTTGAGAGTTTTTCGCAAACCTCCTCAGCGCTCACCCCATTTTTGATGTCCTTGAGTGCCTTTTTAAGCTCAATCTCTTGTGTATTGTTGAAAAATTGTTTTAATGCAATTGTTAATGGAACATTTGAGGTTTTTTTATTTTGTACAAATTCATCAACCATTTCTTTTAATAAATTAAATGCTTTCTCAAGTTCATTTTTTCTTAAGTTAATTCCTTCTTTAGCAATATTTGCTAAATCCTCTAAATTATAGAGAAAGATATCATCTAGATCGCCAATCTCTTTTTCAATATCCGCCGGAACGGCAAGATCAATAAAAAACATTGGCTGATGCTTTCGTAATTTAATAGCTTCCTCAACCATTCCGAGGCCAATAATAGGGAGTTGGCTTCCGGTGCAAGAGATAACTACATCGTAATTCTTGATAATTGAATTTACATCACTGATTAAGCAACATTCCGCATTAATTTTTTTAGCCAAAGTAGAGGCTTTTTCTAAAGTTCTATTAGCAACCATAATTTTTTTTGGAATAGATTTAGCAAAATATTTAGCACACAGTTCATTCATTTCGCCTGCACCAATAAACAAGATAGATAAAGATTCAATGGTGCCAAACAGTTGATTAATTAATTTTAGTGCCGTTGAGGCAATAGTTGTTGAGTTCGTACCAATTTGTGTTTTATTTCTTATAATTTTTGCAAACTCAAAAACTTTTGCAAAAAAATTAACCAAATTCTTATCAACCAGATTGCTATTTTCTGAGACTTTAAAGGCTTGTTTCATTTGTCCGAGTATTTGGGGCTCACCTATAATCATGCTATCAAGCCCTGACCCAACTGCAGAGGAGTGATTAAGTGCATTTTCCTCAGTGAAAAAATACGTATATTTTCTTAAAATTTGAAGGTTTACGTTGCACTGCTTTGATAGCCATTTCTCAAGATTTTTTTGTGAAATTTCGGATGAATAAATTTCAGTTCTGTTACAAGTTGACAAAATAACCACTCCACACTTAAATGTGTGTTTAAAATTTTCTAATGAATGCACAAGAATGTCTTGATTAAAGACCAGCTGATTTCTTAAAGAAATGGGTGCTGTTTTATGATTTATGCCTAGAACGCTAACTTTCATTTGCTTGAATAATGAGATTCTGTCTATGTTGTTACTAAATAATAGTAAAATGCAGTTAAAATAGATATTTTACATGACTAATGGATTTTAAGGATTAAAAGTATGAGTAAAGATTTCAGAATTGCGCCCAGTATCTTGTCAGCTGACTTTGCAAGGCTTGGTGAAGAAGTTTCTAACGTAATCGCTTCAGGTGCAGATATCGTTCATTTTGATGTGATGGATAATCACTACGTTCCAAATTTAACAATTGGGCCTCTGGTATGTGAGGCTATCCGTCCAGTTACAGATGCTATTATTGATGTTCACTTGATGATTGAGCCAGTGGACCGCATTATTCCTGATTTTGCTAAGGCTGGCGCTAATATAATAACTTTTCATCCAGAAGCTTCAAATCATATTGATAGAAGTTTGTCCTTAGTTCGTGAACAAGGCTGTAAGTCTGGCTTAGTTTTTAACCCAGCAACTCCTTTGGACTATCTCGATCATGTTATGGATAAAGTGGATATGGTTCTGCTAATGTCAGTTAACCCTGGATTTGGGGGACAAAAATTTTTACCATCTGCACTTGAAAAGCTAAAAATAGCACGTGAAAAGATAGATCGGTATATGGATAAATCAGGTCGAGAGGTATGGCTTGAGATTGATGGCGGTGTCAATGCCGATAATATTGCAGATATTGCAAAAGCAGGAGCAGATACATTTGTTGCTGGATCAGCGGTTTTTGGAGCCGTTAATGAAAATGATCCTAATAAATATGACACAATTATTAAGAAATTAAGAGATTCGCTCGCTAGCGTTTAATCACAGTGACATCAAATAGTTTCAATTGTGAAGCCATTTTTTTTGATCTTGATGGAACCATGTTTGATACCGCTCCTGAATTAGTATCATCAGTTAACCGCATGCTAGATTTTTACGGTCTCCAAGAACTGTCTTTTGAAGTTGGTAGAAATTTTATTGGAAAAGGCGTAGATAATTTAATCAATCAGTCACTTCAAGAGTCTGGTGGATATATGGTTAATCTTAAAGATGCGAAATCTTATTTTGGTAAATTTTATTCAGAGGTTGTTGATCAAAGTGACCCCTACGAGGGGGTTATTGAAATGCTTGAGTACCTTAGTTCCAAAAAAGTAAGATTAGCTTGTGTGACAAATAAACCTTCGGGCTACACAAATTTAATTTTAAAAAAAAATAAAATGGATTCATATTTTGAGGTTATTTTATGTGGAGATCAGATGAAGTTTAAAAAACCAGACCCTTACCCAATTAATCTCATTCAGTCAGAACTTGGAATTTCCAAGGATAATATCTTGATGGTCGGAGATTCCAGTCATGATATTCAATCCGCACTAAGCGCTGGAGTTAAAATTGCTACCGTTCCTTATGGGTATCAATTTGACGATCCAATTGAAAATTTTAAGATCGATTTTCAATTAAACAATTTTTTTGATTTGAAGAAAATCTTCCATTAAGTTTTTATGAAAATTAATCTATCAAAAAGTCAATTTGAAAAGTATCAGCTTCAGGGTTTTAATAGAATCCCTCTTGTCTCTGAGTGCTATGCAGATTTAGATACCCCGCTTTCAATATACTTGAAGATTGCTAATAATTCATATTCATACCTTCTGGAATCTGTTGAAGGGGGCGAAAATTTTGGTAGATACTCAATAATTGGCTTATCGGCAAAAAGAACAATTCAGGCTAAAGAAAATTTGGTTCAAATATTCAGTAATGGTGATTTGGTTGAGTCAGAAAAACACGATGATCCATTAGAATTTATAGATAGTTTTGTTAAAAGATTTAATGTGCCACATGATCTTGAATTACCAAGATTCTCGGGGGGTCTAGCTGGTTATTTTGGTTATGAAACCATTCATTATATTGAGCCACGTCTTTTTAAAGAATACAAAAATGATGCTTTAAATCTCCCTGATATATATTTGATGGAATCAGATGAAGTTATTGTCTTTGATAACCTTACAAGTAAGTTATCCATAATTGTTTACGGCAATGAATTATCTGATTCTTATGAGAGATCAGAGAAAAGACTAAAAGAAATTATGCAGTCAATCAATGAAGCCGAGCTAAAAGAGGAAAAGTTTTTAAAAAAAGAGGCGTCAACTACTGCAGAGTCTGAGTTTGGAGAAGATAAATTTAAGGCAGCTGTTCTTAAAATTAAAAATTATATTACGGATGGTGATGTGATGCAGGTAGTTTTGTCACAGAGGATAGTTAAAGAATTTAATCTGCCTCCCATATTTCTTTACAGGGCGTTAAGAAGCTTGAACCCTTCACCTTATATGTTTTATTATCATTTTGATGATCACTTTGTTATTGGAGCATCCCCTGAGATCCTGGTTCGCCTTGAAATGGATAAAGTAACTGTGCGGCCAATTGCTGGGACAAGACCAAGGGGTTGGAATGTCGAAAATGATAAAGAATTAGAAATTGAATTATTAAACGATCCAAAAGAAATAGCCGAGCATATTCAATTAATGGACTTGGGGCGAAATGATATTGGGCGTGTTTCATTGCCAGGAACAGTAAAAGTGACTGAGAAAATGAAAATTGAAAGATACTCTCATGTTATGCATATTGTCTCCAATGTTGAAGGAAAAATACAAAAAAATCTTTCTGCTATTGATGTGTTGAGAGCTACATTTCCTGCTGGAACTGTTAGTGGGGCCCCAAAGGTAAGAGCAATGGAAATTATCAATGAGCTTGAGTCGACCAAAAGGGGAGTTTATGCAGGAGCTGTAGGTTATATTGGTTACGATGGAAAATTGGATGTTGCTATTGCTATAAGGACTGGTGTGGTTAAAAATCAAAAACTTTATGTTCAAGCCGGCGCTGGAGTAGTTTCAGATTCAATGCCAAAGAACGAATGGGATGAAACAAACAACAAGGCGAAAGCTATTTTAAGAGCAGCCGAAATTGCTGAAAAGGATTTTAGTTAATGTTATTGATGCTCGACAATTACGACTCATTTACTTATAACTTAGTACAGTACTTCTCTGAATTGGGTCAGGAAGTTGAGGTTTATCGTAATGATCAAATTTCTTTAGATAAAATAAAGCAACTTGAGCCATCGTATATCGTAATATCACCAGGACCTTGTACACCAAATGAAGCGGGTATATCCTTAGAAATCGTTAACTCATTCAAAGGAATCATCCCAATCCTAGGGGTTTGCCTTGGGCACCAGACAATTGGACAAGCATTCGGTGGAAAAATAGTTCATGCTAAAAATATTATGCATGGTAAAACATCCGATATTGAACATACGAATTCAGGAGTATTTAAAAACCTTAACAACCCATTTATAGCAACGAGATACCACTCATTGGTTATAGAAAGAGAATCTTGTCCAGCTGAATTTGAAATTACTGCATGGTCAAAAGATGACAATGAAATAATGGGTATTAAACACAAAACTTTGCCAATTGAAGGTGTTCAGTTTCATCCAGAATCAATTCTTACTGAACATGGACACGATCTTTTGAAAAATTTTTTAAATGAATATGAATAATTATTTATCAGAAATTGTTTCTGGAAAAAATTTATCTCATGATGAGATGAAAATCCTCATGAGGGAAATGATGGATGGTTCTCTTTTGCCAAATCTCGTCTCAGGAATACTTGCAGCACTTGCAACAAAAGGGGAAACGATTGAAGAAATCACTGCAGCTACAGAAGTGTTAAGAGAAAATTATAAAGCCGTAAATTTTAAAGATAATTCCGACATTGTTGACACTTGCGGTACGGGTGGTGATGGATTAAAAACGTTTAATATTTCAACCTGCTCGGCTTTTGTTGCAGCCGGAGCAGGAGTAAGAGTTGCAAAACATGGGGGAAGGTCTATTTCCTCATCATCTGGTAGTGCGGATGTTCTCGAAAAATTAGGAGTCAATGTCACTATTGATTCTAAAAAAATGAAAGAAATGGTCGAGAAAATAGGTATAGGCTTTATGTTTGCACCAAACTTTCATCCAGCCATGAAAAATGTTGCCCCTATCCGAAAAGATCTTGGTATACGGACAATATTTAATTTACTTGGACCACTAGCAAATCCAGCAAATGCTAAGCGCCAAGTTATAGGCGTATACAAAAAAAATCTTACTGAGGTATTTGCAAAGGTTTTGAAGAATTTGGGCTCAAAAAAAATACTTGTGGTTCATGGAGCTGATGGAATGGACGAAATATCTATGTCAGGAACTACATTCGTCTCAGAGCTTTCCGAAGATTCGATAAAAAATTATGAAATCAATCCTGAAATGTTCAATTTAAAGAGTCAAGCAAATGATTTTTTATACGCAGAGGACGTTTTCTCTTCTAAAGATATTATCCTAAAGATTTTACAGAATGAAGACATCCCAGCAAAAAATATTGTTTTATTAAATGCCGCAGCCGCAATTTATGTTGCAGATAAGGCCGAGAGCCTAAAAGATGCAATTTATCTGGCCTTAAAGTCGATTGAAAGTGGGACTGCTTTATCAAAATTAGAAGATCTTGTTAAGGAATCAAATGAGTAATATCCTTGAAAAAATTGTTAATACAAAGCTTCAGGAAGTTAAAAAGCATATTGAACATGAATCCATGGATTCGTTAAAAAACCATAAGGGCATAAAAACATCTTCTAGGAATTTTGTAGAGGCAATAAAATTCCATCATACAAGAAATAGTTCAGCAGTAATTGCAGAAGTAAAAAAAGCAAGTCCATCCAAAGGGATAATTAGAGAAAATTTTAACCCCGTTGAGATTGCAATGTCATATGAAAAAGGGGGCGCTGCTTGTTTGTCAGTGCTTACGGATGAACAGTATTTTAAAGGACATTTGTCCTATCTAAATCTGGTACGATCTCAAGTAGAACTGCCAATTTTAAGAAAAGATTTTATTATTGACCCCTATCAGATTTATCAAGCAAAGGCTTATGGCGCTGACTGTATTTTGCTAATTGTGGCGATTCTCTCAGAGAGACAGTTGCTTGAGTTTGAAAAAATTGCTTTTGATCTTGATTTATCAGTATTGGTTGAAGTTCACAGTCAGGAAGAATTAGAAGTGGCTCTGAAAATGCAAACCCCATTGTTGGGAATTAATAACCGAAATTTAAAAACTTTTGATGTCTCGCTTGAAACATCATTATCGTTAAAGAAAAATGTCAGTGAAGATCGAATAGTAGTTACTGAATCAGGAATTTTTTCAAAACAAGATGTCATGCTTATGAGCGATGCTGGAATAAAAACTTTTCTAGTTGGTGAGTCATTCATGAGGGAAGAAGATCCGGGTAGTGCACTGCAAAATTTGTTCTATAATTAGGTATGAATTTAATTAACCGATTAAGAAGAATGCGTTCTGATGATTTTTCAAGGGCATTGATGAGAGAAAACAGACTGCATACAGATGATTTAATACTCCCGTTATTTATTATGGAGGGAGATGCAAAATCGGAGCAGATTGACTCTATGCCTGGTGTGGAAAGATTATCTTTAGATTTGATGCTAAAAAAAGTTGAACAAGCTCATAAATTAAATATTAATTCGATTGTGCTTTTTCCTGTTGTCGATGCCGCGCTGAAGAGTGATAAAGCCGAAGAGTCATTTAATGATAATGGATTAGTGCAGAGGGCAGTTCGAGAGATAAAAAAAGAATTTAATAATATAGGTGTAATAACTGATATTGCTCTAGATCCATACACAATTCATGGGCAAGACGGCCTAGTAGATAAAAATGGTTATGTCCTCAATGATCAAACAGTTGATGTATTGATTCAACAAGCTATTAGTCATGCAAATGCAGGTGCTGATGTTGTTGCCCCGTCAGATATGATGGATGGAAGAATTGGCGCTATTAGAAATGCGTTAGAACAAGAAAACTTTAAGAACACTAAAATTTTATCTTATGCAGCAAAGTACGCCTCCTCTTTTTATGGTCCATTCCGAGATGCTGTTGGCTCTAAAAATAATTTAGGAAAGTCGAATAAAGAAACTTATCAAATGGATCCTGCAAATTCAGATGAAGCTTTTCATGAAGTTGAGCAAGATATTCTTGAGGGAGCCGACATGGTCATGATTAAACCAGCTGGACTTTACCTAGACATTATTTCTAAAATTAAAGAGCATTTCATGAAGCCAACCTTGGCCTATCAAGTTTCGGGTGAATATGCGATGCTAAAGGCAGCTTCAAAAAATAATTGGCTAAATGAAAAAGATTCTGTACTGGAGTCGCTTCTTAGTATAAAAAGAGCTGGAGCAGACGGAATACTTACCTACTATGCAATCGATGCAGCTAGCTGGATAAAAGATCAGAATTAAATGCAGCTTGAACTTTTTTAAATTCATCGATTGAAAGGCCCCGTTTTTTCATTAAACTTGTATTCTTGTTGTTTACTCTCAAATCATTAAGGTCAGAGACTATTAACTCGGTCTCGATATCCTCATAAAAATAAACGTATTTTGCTATGTAATAATCAAGTTTTTGACCATCTTTGGTTTTAAATTGAATATTTTGGCTGAGTAAAAAATACTCAATTTCTTTTACGTCATCTGTAAAAAGATTGATTAAAATTTTTTGATTTACAGAAGTCCTACCTTCTTGAAGAATACCTGTTATATGAGGATTAAATTTTTTGAGTGCGCTCATCAATTTTACTACTAATGGTTTGAAAAAATCGAAGTCATTTGGAGCATTAGATGAATATGTTGATTGGTATTCTCTTATAGCCACATCAATATCTTGATTTGAGGGTAATATCATCTGATCTAAGTAATTTAGGATTTTTGCTGCCTTTCTTTTTGCAAACAGATAATCATTCATTCCTTCCTCTATAATAATTTCTGCAGCTAAAGCAGCAATATGTTTTTTTATAAGCTTATCTGAAAGTTTCTTCATTGACCTCGCTAGTTAATCATAAAAAATGCATTGTCATGGGGAAGGTACTCTTCGAAGAAGTATTCATATACCCCGGATTCGCTTTCATTATCAACCAACGTTCCATCCTTTAAATTAATTTTATGAGGAATGATGCCATCTGGTTCCTCGTAAATTTTTTCAGGGATTCCATCAAGAGCACCTCTCATGTAATCAATCCAAATTGGCAAGGCTGCTCTTGAGCCCGTTTCATTTTCTCCTAAACTCTTAGGTACATCATAACCAAACCAAGTTAGGGTAATAACTTCTGGATTGTATCCAACGAACCATGCATCAATAAGATCGTTAGTTGTTCCAGTTTTTCCTGCAATGTCGGTTCTTTTAAGTGAATTGGCTCTTCTGGCTGTTCCGACTTTAATAACATCTTTGAGCATCGAATCCATTACAAATGCATTTCTTGGATCAATAATGCGTGGTGTATCAAGATTGGTGATGCTGGATTTTAGTCCAATTTTACTGTCGTTAGAATCAATAATTTTGTCTATGTAATAAGGTTCTTTTAAATAGCCACCATTAGCAAAAACTGCAAACCCAGAAATTAAATTTATAGGTTTTACTTCTGCAACCCCTAAAGCTAAGGATAGGTATGGAGGAATTTTTTTCTTTTCAAAGCCAAATTTTGAAACATAGTCTTGTGCGTATTTTGGATCAATATATTTTAGAACTCGAATTGCTACCATATTTTTTGATTTAGCAAGCCCCTCCCGCAATCTAATAGGCCCATCATATTTATCATTGTAATTTTTTGGTTCCCAATTTTCTTTGGTTAACAATTCATCTGCTGTCATAAAAAAGGTATTATCATTAACCAATGTGGCTGGTGTAACACCCTTTTCTAGTGCCGCAGAATATATGAAGGGTTTAAAGATCGATCCAGGCTGACGGTAAGCTTGTGTAATGTGGTTAAATTTGTTTTTATTAAAATCAAAGCCACCAACTAAAGCAAGAATTTCTCCGGTATTTGGGTCCATTGATACAAGAGCCGATTCTACTTCTGGTATCTGAGTTAAAAGCCAATCTTTTTTATTACTCTGGGTGAAATGATAAAGTCCCCCGACAACAATTCTTTTTTCATCCTCCTCCTCATAATTTTTATCATTTTCAAGAAGTTTCAAACCCTTTTGGTAAATATTAACTTTTCGACCATCTTTAAGAACAGCCTCTATGCTTAAAGGTTGAATTTTAGTTATTACTCCCGGATAAAAATTATTATAAATTGGGTAAGACTTTAGAAACTCTTTAATATTTTTAAATGATTCTTCTTTTAAATTCTTGGATTTATCGAAATCAGACGAACCTATTTCAATGAATGCATCTGGTTTTCTTGGTTGATGTCTATTAATGTAATCAATAATACCTTTCTCAACGGCTTGATTTGCTAGTTTTTGATTTTTAGTCCTTATTGTAGTAAAAACTCGCAAACCGCTTGAATAAATTCTTTCTCCAAACTCTTCGTATAGATCTTTTCTTACCATTTCTGCAACGTATGAAGCTTCAACTTCTGTTTTATCTTTGGATTGTTTAAGATTGATCGGCTCTTCGAGTGCAATGATGTAAGTAGCCTCATCAATAAAACCATGTCTTTTAAGGCTTGCAAGAACATCCCGTTGCCTTTTTATTGATAAATCATAGTTGTTAAATGGGTTGTATTTACTGGGAGCTTTTGGGAGTCCGGCTAATAAGGAGATTTCAGCTAGATTCAACTGATCTAAATTTTTATCAAAATAGGTATTTGCAGCTGAATTAAAACCAAAACTTCTTTGACCTAAATAAATTTGGTTAATGTAAAGTTCAAGTATCTGCTCTTTTGATAATTTTTTTTCGATTTCTAATGACAAAAAGATTTCACTAATTTTTCTTTTTATAGTTTTCTCTGATGATAAAAAGAAGTTTCTTGCAACTTGCATAGTGATTGTACTCGCACCTTCAAAGCTTATCCCTAGCAGAGTTTTGTATGTTGCGCGCAAGATACCAATTGCATCAATACCATTATGTTCAAAGAATCTTCTATCCTCAGTTGCGATGATTGCATTAATCATTTTTTGTGGGACTTTGTTAATCTTAATAAAGTCTCTATGTTCTTCACCAAATTCAGCAATTAAATCACCTTCTTTAGTAAATATTTGAAGCGGCTCTTTTGGTCTGTATTCAGAGAGATTGTCAATGGAAGGCAAGGTTGGAATAACTAAAAGATATACGTAATAGGCTAATGCTAAAAATGAAAGAAGTGATGTAAATAAGATAAAAAGTATATTTTTTAGTGAATACATGTTCAATCCATATCCGCAGATATGCTTGTATAATGATTTTATTGAGTTCAATTATATATGAGAAATGGTTACAAAAATTATTTTAGTTGGAATGATGGGGGCTGGAAAAACAACCGTTGGAAAGCTATTGGCAAAAAAATTAGACTATGTTTTTTGTGATATTGATAAAAAGATTGAAGAAAAAAGTGGCGTCAAGATAAATACAATTTTTGAGTTTGAGGGCGAAGAGGGATTTAGAGAGCGTGAACATTTGATGCTGCAAGATTCGTTAAATCTTGACAAGGTGATTATCTCAACCGGAGGTGGAATCATTACCAATCAATCAAATAGGGATCTTTTAAAATCAGAGGGTGCTTTTGTGATTTATCTTAAAGCTAGTTTACAGATTTTGAATGAACGCTTAAAAAATGATAAAACAAGGCCAATGCTTAATGAAAAAAATAAGTTAGATACGCTAAATTTATTATTAAGAAAAAGAGAGAGTTTTTACGAAGAGGTTGCATCTCTCGTTATTGACACAACTCAAATAAAATCAACAAAAGTGATTGACGTAATTTTAAGGGAATTAAATTTTAATGAATAATATAACAGTCAAACTTGGTGAAAGAAGCTACCCGATTTTTATTGATAAGGGGACTATCGATAGCCCATTAATTTTGAGCCAATACATAAAAAATAAATCGGTATGT
>JAHEAL010000017.1:7343-28079 GCA_024642775.1 Nitrosomonadales bacterium | reverse complement strand
GCAATTTGTTTTCCATCAATAATTTTGGCCGTCATTTTTCTATACTCAAACGAAAAAGTATAACCAAATATCTTCTTTTTATCTATTATCTTATTGAGTATTTGACCAAAACAAAAATTTGATATATATTTGCGCGTTCGGGGTGTAGCGTAGCCTGGTAGCGCGCCTGCTTTGGGAGCAGGATGTCGGGAGTTCGAATCTCTCCACCCCGACCATTTTTATCAAATAAAGGTATATACTGTATCAAGCTTTATTTGTAAGTTAAGCTGCCCGTAGCTCAACTGGATAGAGCAACGGCCTTCTAAGCCGTAGGTTACAGGTTCGATTCCTGTCGGGCAGGCCAATTTCATTGGTGGCTGTAGCTCAGTTGGTAGAGTCCAGGATTGTGATTCCTGTTGTCGTGGGTTCGAGCCCCATCAGCCACCCCAAATTCTAGATTATAATATCTCTATTAACAATTTTAATTTGCGAGAATTGATCATTAAAAAAATTCTTATTTTATTAGTTTTATCTAATTGTTCGTTAAAAGATTTATCAGGAGAAAAAAAAATTTCTTTTGATCGAAAAATAACTTATCAAAAGGATTTAGAAAATTTTAACATTCTAGAAAATATCGAGAGTTATCGTCCCGACACCTGTTCTGACATGTCGAGAAACCCTTTTATGTCAAAAAGATATAACTTTACAAATAATGAATGATAAAGAATTAGAGAGATACGGCAGACACATTCTTCTCCCTGAGGTGGATTATGAAGGTCAGCAAAAACTTTTAAATGCCCACGTTGTGATTGTTGGAGTTGGTGGATTAGGTTCTCCAGCAGCGTTATACCTTGCATCTTCTGGAATTAAAAAATTAACCATTTGTGATTTTGATAAAGTTGATCTATCCAATCTTCAAAGGCAGATCATTTATAATGAAGAAAACTTAAATGAAAAAAAAGTTATAGCGGCAAAAAATAATTTATTAAAGATTAATTCAAATATTGATATTCAAACCATAGATCAAAAGCTTAATGAATTTGAGCTAGAAGAATTATTAAATAATGGGGTTGATGTTCTTTTGGATTGTTCGGATAATTTTCATACTCGTTACATTATTAATAAAGTTTCATTTAAGACAAGTACTCCTTTAGTATCTGGCTCCGCAATAAGAATGCAAGGGCAACTTTGTGTTTTCGATTTTCGATTTAAAGAAAAAATTGGATGTTATGAATGTATATTTCCCAATAATAATGTCGATGAAGAATTGCGTTGCGCAGATCATGGGATTTTGGCTCCTGTAGTTGGGATTATTGGAACTATGCAGGCTCTAGAAGCCATAAAACTTATCCTAAATATCAATAATATGCAGTCAAAATTTTTGTTATTCGACGGTAATCAAAATGAATGGAAGGTGATTAAATATCACAAGGATAAAGAGTGTAAAATATGCTCTGCATCAAGTATTTAGTAAACCTACCGTGATAAAATATCAGTTATGCAAGAATTAGAAAAATCGTTTAATCCATCATCAATAGAATCGAAATGGTACGCCTTTTGGGAAGAAAAAGGTTACTATCAATGTGGGTTAGATGATGAAAAAGAAGAAAATTTCTCCATACTTTTACCTCCTCCCAATGTAACTGGGACCCTTCATATGGGGCATGGGTTTAACCAAACTTTAATGGATAGCCTCACTCGTTATCATCGTATGATGGGTCATAACACACTCTGGCAACCAGGAACGGACCATGCCGGAATAGCTACACAAATTGTAGTTGAAAGGCAACTAGAGCAAAAAGGCATCAGCAGGTACGACTTGGGGAGAGAGAAATTTTTAGAAAAGGTGTGGGATTGGAAAGAAGAGTCTGGAGGGAAAATAACCAAGCAGATGCGAAGACTTGGCACATCCCCTGATTGGAGTCGCGAAAGGTTTACAATGGATGATGGCCTCTCAAAAAGTGTAGGAGAGGTTTTTGTTAAACTCTATCGTGATGGACTAATTTATCGTGGCAAGAGACTTGTTAACTGGGATGTGAAGTTAAAAACTGCTGTTTCAGACCTAGAGGTAGTTCAAGAAGAAGAAAATGGATATCTATGGCACATTGCTTACCCAGTATCTGGTAATGAAGAAATACAGTTGGTTGTTGCAACAACTAGGCCTGAAACAATGCTCGGTGATGTTGCGGTTATGGTTCATCCAGATGATGATCGGTACAAAAAATTAATTGGCAAACATGTCATGCTTCCAATAATGAACCGAGAGATTCCAATTATTGCAGACGAATATGTTGATATGGAGTTTGGTACAGGTGTTGTTAAAGTTACCCCAGCCCATGATTTTAATGACAATGAGGTGGGGAAAAGGCACTCCTTAGAATCCATTAATATTATGACCCTTGATGGATTTATAAATGACAATGGTGGCGAGTTCAAAGGTCTTGAAAGATTTGATGCGCGTAAGTCGATAGTAGAAAAACTAGAATCAATTGGACTTTTGGTTAAAGTGGAAGATTACCGCTTGAAGATTCCAAGGGGTGACAGAACAAATACTATTATCGAACCTTTGTTAACAGATCAATGGTTTGTCGCAATGAGTAAGCCAATTGGTAATGGTAAGAGCATCGCCTCTGAGGCTCTGGAATTAGTTAAATCTGGTGACATAAAATTTTATCCTGATAATTGGGCGAATACTTATAACCAATGGCTAGAAAATATTCAGGACTGGTGTATCTCCAGGCAACTGTGGTGGGGCCATCAGATACCGGCTTGGTATGCAGAAAATGAAGAAATAATTGTTGCTCACGATATTGATGAAGCTAAAAAAATTGCTCTACAAAAAGGGCTCAATCCTGAAAATTTAAAACAAGATGAAGATGTTTTGGATACATGGTTTTCCTCTGCCTTATGGCCATTTTCAACATTAGACTGGACGCCTGATTATCCAAATCAAAGCAACCCTGTTTTAGATAAGTTTTTGCCATCCTCTGTTTTAGTAACGGGTTTCGATATCATCTTTTTTTGGGTTGCGCGAATGGTGATGATGACCAATTATGTGACCGGAAAAATCCCATTTAAACATGTTTATGTTCATGGATTGATTAGAGATTCAGAAGGCCAAAAAATGAGCAAGTCTAAGGGAAATGTCCTGGATCCAATCGATTTAATTGATGGAATTTCACTTGATGATCTAATTAAAAAAAGAACATATGGATTAATGAATCCGAAGCAAGCTGAATCAATATCAAAAAAAACAAAAAAAGAATTTCCTGATGGGATTATGGCATACGGTACAGATGCGTTAAGATTCACTTTTGCTAGTTTGGCCTCCCCGGGCAGAGATATTAAGTTTGACTTAAATCGATGCGAAGGATACCGAAATTTCTGTAATAAAATCTGGAATGCTACCCGATTTGTTTTGATGAATTGCGAGGGCGATGATAATGGGTTTGAAAAATGCAAAGATGGTTACATGGATTTCTCGCAAGCTGATCGCTGGATAGTTTCAGTATTCCAGAAAACATTAAAAAATATAGAGAATCATTTTGCAAGCTATCGGTTTGATCTTGCCGCACAGGAAATGTATCAATTTATTTGGGATGAATATTGTGACTGGTATCTGGAATTAGCTAAGGTTCAATTAAATACACCAAATGATGCAAGCATAAGAGCAACAAAAAGAACATTGCTAGGTATTCTTGAGTCTGTATTAAGAATGATACATCCGGTCATGCCATTTATTAGTGAAGAAATTTGGCAAACGATATCTAAAAAAGTTGGCATTAGTGGGCAAACCATTATGCTTCAATCATACCCATTAGCCCGAGAAAAGAAGATAGATTTGGATGCGGAAGACTGGATTAAGTCCATAAAAAATATGGTTGAAGATTGTAGAAAATTACGTGGTGAAATGAACGTATCCCCAGCAGAAAAAGTACCTTTATTTATAATTGGTGATAAGGATGAAGTGGCAAAATTTGATAGCTATTTAATAGCCCTAGCAAAGCTTGAATCAGTTCAGGTTGTGGAGCAATTCGAGAAAAAAGATGCCCCTGTTGCTTTGGTTGGAAAATACAAGCTTATGTTGAATATAGAAATCGACCCTGAGGAAGAAAAACTGAGGCTAGAAAAAGAAATTAATCGAATTCAGACTGAGTTGAATAAAGCTGAGGCTAAGTTAAATAATCAGTCATTTATCGAGCGAGCCCCTCAGGCTGTTGTTGATCAAGAAAAAGATAGACTAAACAAATTTACAGAAGAGCTTGATAAATTTATAGGGCAATTAGATCGTCTTAAACTTTAGCCCTTAACTATTCGAATAATTAAGACCTCACTGTTATCTTCATAATTAAGAAACTGGTGGTCCGTATAGTCACAAAATGCTTTAAGATCTTTGACTGCATTCTTGTCTGTAGCCATAATCTTCAGAACTTGTCCAGGTGCAATTTTACTCAATGCTTTTTTGGTTGATAGCAGAGGCATTGGGCATTTCTGCCCAATAGCATCCAATTCAACTTCGCTTGCTTGATCATTCATGATTATTTCTTAAATGATTCAATATCACCTGGGTTTCTAAGCATTTTATCAACCTCTCCAAGATGTAGCTCCTCGTTGTAGATCATTTCCCTTGCATACTCCTCAAGCATTACAGAGTGCCCATCAACATGTTTCAAAAGATCCTTGTATGAATTTAATGCAGACAATTCATGATCCAGTGATTCTCTTAAAATATTTCCAATATCATGGTTTTCTGTTTCAAGAAGGGGGCCAATTCCTAAAGATGGATGACCACCCAGATTGGTGATTAATTCACCTGCCTTGTTTGCATGGTCTAAAGACTCAACTGCCTGATCTCTTAGCCATGAAATAATTGGTATACGACTGAAACCATAAACCATTAAACTATAGTGGGTGTATCGAACAACACCAGCAAGCTCAAGCTCAAGTATTTTATTTAATGCATCTATTACTTTTTTACTGTCCATTTTTGTATCCCTTAAAATAAATTGACGTGTCATTTAACCATAATAAAAAAACAAATGCAGAAACAAGAATGATTGTTATTTAGATTCTTATTAAGAATGAAACGACATTAAATATTGACATTGCAATCATTGAATAAAATGTGAGCTTCATGCCGAGAACTCTTTGGCTGATATCCATCTTTTCTTTCAAGAAGGACTTCGCATGAATAATTCTTCCTGCAATAAAAATACATCCAACCAAGAAAACGAGTGAAAAATGAATTTTATTTAACTCCATGCAAGCTAACATGATTAATGCTAAAGGAACATACTGATTAAAATTAGAGTGGGCTGCGACAGCTTGTTCGAGATCCTTTTGTTTTCCGACACCCAGAATAATTTTAGATTTTCTTCTTAAGGAAATTACATTTTTAGATAATCGCCAATATAAAAGAAAAAGAATTGAGCTTAATAGTGCAGTAGTAGGAACCATAAAGATAGATAAAAAATGAAGACGATTAATTATAAACTAAATAATTATTTATAAAATAGAGTTATAGATTAGAGCATAGCTGCACCAATAACACCTGAAGAGTCTCCAAGTTGGTTCGGTAAAATTCTGGTTTTAAATGAATCAGAAAAAGTATTTAGTTTAATTTTATCGACACCCTCGCTATAAAGTGCTGATATATTTGATAGCCCTCCTCCCAGAATAATTACATCAGGGTCGAAGCTATTTATAACGTTAGAAACAGCTTGTCCAAAATCATCCAAAAATTTTTCATAGATTTTTTTTTCATTTTTATTAAAATATGATTTATTAAAAAAGTCATTAGCCGATAAGTTGATATTATTTTCTTTTAGGATTGATGCTATCCCTCCACCCGAAATATATTTTTCTACACAACCCATTTTACCGCAATAACAATTAAGTCCCTCTGTGTGTAATATCGAATGGCCCCATTCTCCAGAAATTAGGTTTGGCCCCTGTCTAACTCTTTTATTAAATACAAATCCTCCACCACATCCGGTACCCATGATAATCCCGAAAACGCATTCGTAATCTTGACCCGCTCCAAGGGTTGCCTCTGCTAAAGCAAAACAATTGGCATCATTTTCAATTAATAGTTGATGATTTAATTTATCTTCAAGCATTTGGCTAAGCGGAAGACCATTGAGGCAGGTGGTATTAGAATTCCTTAGTAGCCCCGTTTTTTGAGAAATAGAACCTGGGGAACATATGCCTAGTTTATGATCAGCATTGTTAATATAAGTAAGGGCTTCACCATAAATTTTCTTTATTTGATTAATAATATGTTCAGCGCCTTTTGCAGACTCTGTAGCTATTCTTTTTCTAAAAATTTCTTGATGATTCTCTAATACAACGCATTCAATTTTTGTGCCACCAAGATCAATTCCAATTCTTACATTATTATTCATAATTTGAATATATTTTCAAATTGGGGAAGGGTCAAGCTAAAAGAAGACTAATTTTTACTGAAGATCAAAAAGAGTGGTGGCCAGAGACAGAATCGAACTGTCGACACGAGGATTTTCAATCCACTGCTCTACCGACTGAGCTATCTGGCCATCAAGATCGAAAATTATATCAAAAAATATGGTCTTAAGGCTAACTACTTTTAATTCTATTCATAAATTGACTTGATGTCTTAACTTTCAAAAAAACAAAGAATATTAGGCCATAAAAAACATTAGGCAGCAGATAGCCTGGGAAATAGTTCCAGCCATGCATAACAGAATCATAAAGACTTGGATTTCCAAACCTTCCTGAGAATAAGTAGTAGGTATTGGTTGAAACAATAAATGCGAAAGTAATCGATACGATTAACAAAGAAGAATATAAAGTAAAATTATTAGTTAAATTTTTACCTTTTAAAAATTGCCCTGTATAAAAAAGTATTGCGTAGGTCGGTATCAGCCCCCAGTAACCGTCTGTTAAGCAGAAAGCCTTTGTGATATCTAGTGATGCGGAACCAAAATCTATAAAACTACCTAAAGCAAACAGTAGAGTAAATAAAAGTACTGATGATGAAAAAAAACCGAGTGAAAGGAATAGTATTAATGACATATCCGGTAAATTAAATTCCGTTAAAAAGTGACTTCCTCTTGTTAAAAACATAAAAAAGGATAGTGTAAAAAGTAGAATAATTTTTTGATTAATATTTAAAGTCATAATTCAAGCTCCATGCCAACAAACCAAGTTCTTTGGAAATTAAAAGGATATATAGTGTCATTATATGATTGAACGCCATTCTTTTGTTTAAAAATATTATTAATAGAGCCAAATATACTCAAGGAAGATAGACTAGGTGGGGTGTTCATAAATTTATACTTCATGTAAAGATCTGTCGATTCAAATGATGGAGCTTTTTGAGAGGAGTTATTATCAAAATCGTCAAAAATATAACTTCTTTGTCTCCAGTGATGATTTATTGAAGCAAGAAAGTTTTCCTTTGTATAGTTGATACTCAAGTTGATAGCATTTCTTGGTACGCCAGGTAAATTCTTACCACTTTGGAATGTGGAATCATTGTCATTAATAATTTGAGCACGTGTGTAGCTATAATTAAATTTTAAGTCGACTAATTCATTAAGTTTTTTCATCACAAATAATTCATAGCCATACTTTTTAGTTCGATCAATATTTTCATTCGTTCCAAAAAGAAAGGCGCTGTTGTTCGGGTTAAAGACAATTTCATTATCTATGTCAGCAAAAAATGTTGAAAATTTAATTTTCTGAACCCCGTCATCATAGTTCATTCCTAAGTTGATGGTTCGGCTTTCCATAGGTTTGATGTTGTGGTTATAAGTGTCATAACGATTCAAAAGTCCTGACCCAAAGTTCCAGGGGAGAATTCGGTCAATGTCTTGTGATTGCATGCTCTTGGAAAAGTTAGAAAAAATATTAACTTGATTATTAACCGCATAGTTAAGGCCCAGTTCAAACATCGATAATCGATCTGAATTCTTATCATTAATATTTTCGTTATCCAGCTTCACTGAAACATTTTCAGTTCTTGCGCCATAATTTACAGTCAAAGTTTTTTCATTGTTTAAAAAATGATTAGCTTGAAAGAACACGGATTCATTTTTCTTGTTAATTTGATTAACATTAGTGGAGGAGGTGTTGTAAACATTTCTCTCCCTCTCATTTATAGTCACTCCGGACGTAATGGTATAAGTGTCTCCAGTTAAATCAAATTCAATGCCATTAACCGTTGCATTGGTCCGATAAAAATTATTTGGTGAGTAGTCACGGGGTTGATATTTTTTTATCTCACCCTGATGAAAAAGTTTGACCGAAAAGTTATTGGATAAGTGAGTAATATAATCAACCCCCCAGATGTCATCATTGTAGTCAAATTCGTCATACCCTCCGCCGAATCCTCCCCATGTTGGTCTTTGAGATGGGTTTTTCTTGAACTGGTCGCGGGTTAGCGATCCTGGGAAAAGCGCATTGGACTCGTTGTTGGAGTATTTAAAATTTATCTGTGAGTTCTCGTCTGGGCTATAACGCATCTTAATGGTTTGGTTTGATGCTTTGCTTTTATCTTTATTACCATTGGCATCCTTTTGGCTATACCCGTCATTACTTTCATAGTTTGAAGAAAAGGAGATATCAAAATTCTCGATTTTTTTCCCGGTGCTGAAGGAATGATTTTTTTGACCAAAGTTTCCAAAACTCGAAGAAATACGGGTATTTTTATGATGTTTTGTGAAAATATTTATGGATCCAGCATTTGATCCATCCCCATGAATTACCGAACCTGACCCTTTGAGTATCTCAATGCGCTCAATATCATTTGTATTCAAAGTACCTAAGAAGCTTGGCGACATGTCAATACTGTTAATCCTAAATCCATCAACATTGATAACAATATTTTGATATCCCGATTCCAACCCGTAACCCCTCATATCAATAAGAGGTGTGGCCTTATTCCCTGAGTAAGATGAAATATTTAAGGAAGATTTGTTTGATAAGAAATCGAAAAGATTGTTATACCCTGAGTTGGTTATTTCTGTCTGGTCATAGATTTCTGCATGATGCGCAGAATTCTTTTCGGTGGTATAAAATTTATTTGAATAAACAATTAACTCGGGAGTCGAAAGGTCCTCCGCGTGAGCGGCAAAGTGGATAAAGAATAGAATTATAGATATTTTTACTACACGAGACTGCATATGTCCTCCCAGACTTTACTTTTTTTAAATGAAAAGCATAGAAGAACTTGCTTAACACTCACCCGTATTAATATGATTTATAGAATGGCCGGTATCCGGACTTAAGAGACAAAAAACAACGTCTTCCCAAGAAAAACTCAGTGACTTTATGTTGTTTCCACACTCTTTTACCGTTGCGGGGGCAGTATTGGACTCTCACCAATTTCCCGATTATGCTTATCAGGGCCACCATTCAAATTTGACTATAGCATGAATTTATATAGAATGATTTTTATGTTTCAGAAAAAAATAACTGTAATTGCATTAATCCTTTTCGGGTTTATGCTGTTTACTTCCTCATTTCATAGCGTTGCTCATGTTGGGCATAACGTCGCACAATATCATGCCGATAATGAGTCTCAGTCTGATGATGTTTCCGAAAAATGTGATCTATGCGCATTCGCCAAACAGACATCTAGCTTTGTTAGTAATTTAGACAGCAGTAAGCTTTCGCTTGAATTTGATGAAACATTCAATCAGGATTCCGCATCAATATTAAGAAGCTATTTCTTAAGTACCAATTCCGTTAGAGCCCCGCCCTATATCTCTTAAAATTTTTAAGTTTATTTTTTAAAATTTTATAGAGGTTTAATCATGAACAAGTATAAAAAACTATTAAGCGTATGCTTAATAAGTGCGTTAAACGTTTCTGCGAATGCAGAAAAACAATTAGATTTGCCAATGACGCCAGTCACTGCAAATCCTTTGGGTGTCAGTTCGGACGAGTTTGTTATTCCATTTTCAGTTCTAAATGGTCGAGATTTAGATATCCAACGAACCAGCACGGTGGCAGAAACTTTAGAGAATACTCCAGGAGTCTCATTTTCTAATTGGGGACCTTCAATTGGCAGGCCCATTATTCGTGGAATGGATGGGGATCGTATTCGTATAATGCAAAATGGCATTAATTCACTTGATGTTTCCGCCTTCAGCTCAGATCACGCTGTCTCTATAGATCCTCTTATTATTGAGCAAATTGATGTTATTCGAGGCCCTGCGACTGTTCTTTATGGCGGAGGAACAATTGGGGGTATTGTCAACGCAATCGATCATCGTATCGCTAGAGAAAAAATTAGCGGTATAACTGGTCGAGCCATTACTCGAGCTGGCGGCGCTAATAGCGAAAGAAGTTCTGCCGCGGTGATGGACTTTGGTATTGGTAATTTTACAATTCACCTCGATGCTTATACCAAAACAACGGGAGATTTAAGGATACCAGGTTATTCTGTCTCCAATAGATTGGCTCGCTCTGACGACGAGGTTACTAGGAATCAATATGGAAAGAAAAATGAGCTAAGAAACTCTGGATCAGATATTGAAGGGGGTGCGATTGGAGTGTCATATTTTTTAGATAAAGGATATGTTGGCATGTCCTATTCAAAACACGATGCGGAGTTAAGCAATCCACTCACGACGTCAGGTTTTTTTGATCAAAGGACAAATCGCTGGGATCTGCATTCTGAATTTCATGATTTGAGCGGATTCTTCAATCATTTTAAATTTAAAATGGCCCACACAGACTATCAGCATGATGAGCATCATGAGCCAGGTGAAATAGAAGCTACATTTAAAAATCGGGGTTTGGATGGTACGCTTGAATTGGGCCATCACTCGGTTGCCGGAATGAGCGGAGTCGTTGGGCTGCATTTTGAAAATACCATGTTTAAACAACCTACAGGGGTGTTGCTACCTAATGCAAATACCAATTCACAATCGGTCTACGTTTACGAAGAACTCCCGATTGACGAACACAAATTAACGTTGGGGTTACGTCGAGGAAACCATGACGTAAAAAGAAATGCATTTACTGGTGATGGAGGATGTTCAACAACATACACAGCCGTTGAGGGTTGTGGAGAGGGATCTAACTTGGGCGAAGAGGATGCTCCTGAATTCGGTGCAACAGAAAAAAGTTTCCAAACTAACAATGTTTCAATTGGCGGCGTTTATCAATTTAGTCAAAGTTGGTCTTTAAATACGAATTTAGCGCATTCGGAAAGGGCACCCGCTTTTTTTGAATTGTTTCCTTATGGTTCACATCATGCCTCGGAGCAGATACACAAAGGTAATGAGAATCTTAATACCGAGCTTTCAAACACGATTGATATGAAATTGAGATGGAAAAACAATGCCCATACTTTCAACATCGGCCCTTACTACACTAAATTTAATCGATTTATTGGGTTATTTAATACCGGATCAGAGCTATTCCATTTGCATGAGGGTGAGGATGATGCTGAGGGGATGAGTGTGTTTCAGTATCGATCTGTAGGTGCGACTTTTAAAGGAATTGAATTTGACGGGGTTTACAAAATAAACGATCAGTTTAATTTTTCCTACCGTGGTGACTATGTCAGGGCGGAACAAGATAATGGCGATGAATTACCCCGAATATCTCCGTTAAGATTGGGTGCAACAATTGATTATACAAACAATCGTTTTTTTGCGAGGCTGGATGTATTGAGAGCTTTTTCGCAGGATAATATAGGGGCTAATGAATTAGAGACCGATGGTTATACTAATCTTTCTGCTTTCGCCTCCTATCAGCTACCGGTTGAGTATGATATTCAGTTTTTTATGAAGGGGCGAAACTTATTGGATCAAGAAATAAGGGATCATTCCTCATTTATGAAGGATAAATTCTTACGCGCAGGACGATCGGTGTTGTTTGGGCTTCAGGGGAATTTTTAATAGAAGAGAATAATTAGCCAAACCATTGCAAGGTTGACAAGGCTTAAGAAGACGGCCGCACTCCCAATGTCTTTTGCTCTCTTGGCAAGGTCATGTTTTTCTAAAGAGATGCGGTCAACGGTTGCCTCAATTGAGGAGTTGAGGAGCTCAACTATAGGGACAAGAAGTACGCTCCCGATCAGAGCAATCAATTCTAGTGCGCTGGTTGCAATGAAAAAAGCAACGGGAATTAAAAATATGGATAGAAAAACTTCTTGCCTAAAAGCATCTTCTTTTAGAAAAGCAATTTTGAAACCTGAAATTGAGTATCCAAAAGCATTGATTAATCTTTTTATTCCCGTCTTTCCTTTAAAAGGACTTTCCATATCAGGTCTCACTTGTTAAAATCAGGTTCAATTATAAATCATTATTGAGAAAAAAATGTCTAGATTAGTAAATTGCGTGAAGCTTGGCAAAGAAGCAGAGGGGCTTGATTTCCCACCCTATCCGGGAGCGTTAGGAAAAAAAATATTTGAAAATGTTTCTAAAGAAGCTTGGGCGGAATGGTTAAAACATCAAACCATGCTGGTAAATGAAAACCGTTTAAGTTTAATTGATCCAGAGGCTCGCAAGTATCTTACTCAGCAGACTGAAAATTATTTTTTTGGTGATGGAGCGGACCAAGCTGAGGGCTATGTCCCACCAAAGAGTTAGTTGTTAAGTTCTTTCTTGATGTCTTTTACGGCAGTGTGTCTGATGTCTGTACCTTTAACGGTATAAACAACATACTCAGTAATATTTCTTGCGTGGTCACCGATTCTCTCAAGAGCTTTTGCAATGTAAATAACTTCCATAGCGGATGAAATTTTTCTTGGATCTTCAAGCATGAAGGTTAGCTGATGTCTCATGCAAGCTTGGTATGTTTCATCAACACTCTCATCAGTCTTAATGACGTCTAAAGAGATTTCGGTATCGAGTCGTGCGAATGCATCCAGGGCTTCATGAAGCATAGATGCAACCAATTTTGACATGGATTTAATTTCGCCAAGCGATGGCTTACTCATCTTATCATCTTCGTAAATACGAAGAGCGGCACGAGCAATTTTTGTTGATTCATCCCCAACCCGCTCGAGGTCAGTGATTGTTTTTTGGACCATAGAAACAAATCTAAGATCACTTGCAACCGGGGTTCGCTTAACCAGAACAAGCAGACACTCTTCATCAATTAATTTTTCAAGTTCATTAACCTGATTATCTGCTTGGATAACTTTATTTGCTAACTTAGCATCAGCATCTTTTAATGCCTGCACGGAGTTAACAATTTGTTCTTCGACAATGCCGCCCATCTCAAGAACTCTGCTTCTGAGAGATTCAAGTTCTGTGTCAAATTTTGAAAAAGAATGTGTTGCCATATAAACCTAAATTTTTTGTTTAATCTTACTTAAAGTATAAGTCATTTTTATGAAAATTTCTTATTTCTTGATCGTTTTTACACCCTCTGAGGTAGCTAGCAGAAGAATATTGGCTGGGCGTTTGGCAAACAAACCGTTCGTTACAACGCCAACGATTTGATTAATTTCGGCTTCCATCTCTATTGGATCTTTTATAACAAGATTATGCACATCAAGAATGACGTTTCCATTGTCAGTAGTAAAGTCCCTCAATACAGGATTACCTCCTAAAGCGGTTAATCTTCTGGCAACATAGCTTCTGGCCATCGGGAGCACTTCAACTGGTAGGGGAAATTTTCCGAGCACATCAACATATTTCGACTCATCGCAGATACATATAAAATCTTTGGCATTGGCAGCAACAATTTTTTCTCTTGTCAAGGCACCGCCTCCACCTTTGAGCATATGCATGTGGGGAGTGATCTCATCAGCACCATCCACATAAATTTCCATTCCACTGACGCTATTTAGATCAAAGACTTCAATTCCGTGAGCTCTTAGTTTTGATGCTGTGGTTTCACTGCTGGCTATTGCTCCATCAATTTTATGTTTTACCTTAGCCAATTCATCAATGAAGTAATTAGCCGTAGAGCCGGTCCCAACCCCAATAATTCCGGATTCAACATATTCAACGGCAGCTTTTGCGACTTGTTGTTTGAGCTCATCTTGAGTAAATGACATTATTTCCCTTTCTAGTATTGCTAATTATCAGTTAAAATTTTTGATTACAATGATACACCTCTGTAGAATGAATGAGAATTATGAAATTAGACAAAAATAAATTAAAGCGATCAATTGACCAAATTGATAACTATACGGTTGTTAAAAAAACACCACTTTTAAAACAAGATCAGCTCTCATTTCGTTTTAAGAATAATATCTTCCTGAAAAGAGAAGATCTTCAGACCGTTCATTCATTTAAGATTAGAGGGGCATTTAATAAGTTATCCAAACTATCAACGGCTAGTTTGAAAAGGGGTGTAATTGCTGCCTCTGCTGGCAACCATGCTCAAGGAGTGGCGCTTGGGGCAAAAAAATTAAAGACCAGAGCCTTGATTGTAATGCCAGAAACAACGCCGTTAATAAAAATAAATGCTGTGAGAAGTTATGGTGCTGAAGTGGTCCTTCATGGAGAGTCCTATTCTGAAGCCTACCAGTATGCAAAAAAGATAGAAAAGAAAGAGAAGCTTTGTTTTATTCATCCTTATGACGACCCGGACGTAATTGCAGGGCAGGGAACTATAGCCAAAGAAATTTTAGAAAATTTTAACCAGCCCATATATGCAATATTTTGTTGCGTTGGCGGTGGTGGATTGCTTGCTGGCATCTCCTCATACGTAAAAGCTATTAATCCGAAGATCAAAGTGATAGGCGTTGAGGCCTTAGGTGCTGAGGCGATGACGAAATCACTAAAATCCAAAAGAAGAGTTACTTTGAGGCAGGTAGCATTATTTGCTGATGGCGCTGCCGTTAAGCAGGTAGGGGAGCATACTTACGATTTGTGTAAGCAGTATGTTGATGAAATGATAGTTGTGGACAATGATGCAATATGCGCCGCTATAAAAGATGTTTATGAAGACTCTAGAACTATTTTAGAGCCTGCAGGCGCGCTGGCAGTTGCCGGAATTAAAAGTTATGTAGAGAAAAACAATATAAGTGATAAAAATATTATTGGCATTGCTTCAGGCGCTAATATAAATTTTGATCGACTTAGATTTGTTTCAGAAAGAGCCGAAATAGGTGAGCAACGAGAAGCTCTACTGGCCGTTACTATTCCTGAAAAACCAGGAGCATTTAAAAGTTTTTGCGAACTTCTAGGTAAGCGTAACATAACAGAATTTAATTATCGGTTTGCGGATAAGTCCAGCGCTCAGATTTTTACTGGCATTAGTATTGAGAATTTACAGGAGGTAAAAGAGATTATTGGGGCTCTTGAGTCGTCCGGTTTAAAAGCGATTGATCTAACAGCTGATGAGGTGGCTAAGCTTCATTTAAGACATATGGTTGGAGGTCATGCGCCAAATGTAAAAAATGAAACGGTTTATCGTTTCGAGTTTCCAGAGAAACCTGGGGCATTAATGAACTTTCTTAAACACCTTAATAAAGGATGGAATATTAGCTTGTTTCACTACCGCAATCATGGGGCAGATACCGCAAGAGTTCTGGTTGGAATTCAGGTGCCACCAAAACAAAAACAAACTTTTAAGGATTTTTTAAGTCATTTAGGTTACCCTTATTGGGACGAATCAACTAACCCAAGTTATCAATTATTTTTGGGAAAATAAGTATCTTCTCAAATTTGATTAATTAGTATCAACTTTTAAATTTAAGGAAAAAATAATGAGATTTGTAATATTTATTTTAGCTTGCATGCTGGCCTCTTGCGGTGCTCCAGAATCCCCAAAGGCTTATGTGACTTCTCAAAAAGGTGGAATTACCGTTATTGATATAGCAACCAAGCAAGTTATTGATAATATCGATATTCAATCTTCAGGACCCAGAGGAATAGGTATCTCATCTGATGGAAAATATCTGGTTACTGCAAATAAAGGGGACGCTAATTTATCCGTGATCAACCGATCTTCTGGTGAGGTGATTAGCCACGTCGAAGTGGGTAAGAATCCTGAATTTATTCGTGTGTTTAATGACTTAGTTTTTGTTTCGACAGAGCCAGCATCATCGGGTAAGCCACCGTCACAGCATGAGGAAGAGGCTGACGATGATGACGACAAAACTCCAGCTCAAATTGCTGTGGTAAATATCAAACAAGGTAAGAAATTAAGAGAGATTGAAGGCGGACCAGAAACAGAGGGAATTGAGTTGAGCAAAGATGGAAGTAAAGTGATTGTTACTAATGAGGCCGATAACACGATTACCGTTCATGACTTTCAATCCGGAGATCTGTTGAAAACAATTGATGTTGTTCCTTTTGGAGACCGCCCAAGAGGAATTAAGGTGTCTCCCAAAGGAGATTTATATGTATCCACTTTAGAACACAGCGATAACTTTATTGTATTAGACGGTGAATTTAATCATGTTAAAACTGTTGCAACAGGAAAAAACCCTTATGGGGTTTCATTTGACTCTAATGGAGATAGATTATTTGTGGCATCAAGCAAATCGAAACAGTTAGAAGTTTTCAATACATCAGATTTTTCAAAAATCAAAGATATACCCCTTGATGGCAAGAGATGCTGGCACTTTTCATTTACGCCTGATAACAAAGAAATATTAATGTCTTGCGGTAGATCAGATGAGTTGATTGTTATCGATGCTGAATCATTGGAAGTAACAGGCAATATTCCTGTTGCAGGAATTCCATGGGGCGTAGTAACTTTTCCAAAGGCTATTGGAAGCTTGGATGACGTTCGATAAAATTTAATTATTGATAGTATTAATAAAATCCCACTCAAATTCTGTCAAAGGGGTAATTGAAAGCCGATTACCTCTTTGGAGAATTTTCATAGTTTCTAATTCTTTAAATGTTCTCAAGCTGTTAAGGCTTATTAGTGGAATTTTTTTTACAAAAGAAACATCAACATTTACCCATCTTGGATTATTCGGATCTGATTTTGGGTCATGGTACTTATGCCCGCTAATAAACTGTAATTTATCGGGATAGGCCATCTTTGTGACTTCCATGATGCCAACAATCCCAGGCTCTTTGCAATTAGAATGATAAAAAAAAGCCAAATCTCCTAGCTTCATCTCATCCCTCATAAAGTTACGAGCCTGATAATTTCTGATGCCATACCAGTCTATACTTTTATCTTTTTTTAGATCATCAATTGAATAATCTGTTGGTTCTGACTTCATTAACCAAAATTTCATTTATACTTTACTCCCATATACTTTATTTGATATTTAAACATGACACAAAAAAATGTAAAAGGTACAAATCTTCAAGTATGCAGTTTAAACCCAAAAACAGGTTTCTTAAGAAATGGGTTCTGCGAGTCTTGTGAATCTGATAATGGGTTGCATACTGTATGTGCAGAAGTTAGCGAAGAATTTTTAATTTTTTCAAAAGCGCTCGGCAATGATCTTTCAACCCCTAGACCAGAATTTCATTTTGATGGATTAAAGGCCGGTGACCGATGGTGCCTTTGCGCAAGTCGATGGTTGGAAGCAGCCGAGGCTGGAATGGCCCCCCCAGTAATTCTTGAATCGACACACTGCAGTGCACTGGAGATTATCGAATTATCGGATCTTGAATATCATAGTTTACGATAGATTTCACTTTACTGTTGCCTAGACTAGCATCTAGAACCAAAGGTTCAAGTGGTAAAAGCCTATGATGCTTTAGGTTTGTAATCAAGAGCCCTTAAAAGGTAACCCAATTGAAACAATCTCACCACATCAGATTAGCCTAAACCGATGCAAAGACTAGTTCAAAGAATATATAGCCTAAGCAACAGTAAAACAAAATCATTACGATTAATGTTGATTTAACGCTTGGTCCAGAATTCTACCAAAATTGTTCAATTTTTCTTGAACTAAATTAAGCTGGGTAAGGTTTTCAGGGCTATGGTTATTTGATTCATGAATGATATTCAGTGATGCCATTAATAAAATTCGATCAAAACCGACTACGCCAGAATTTTTTAATTCTTCAACTTTTTTATTAAGATATTCTGCGGACTGCTTTAATGCTTCTTCCTCACCATCAGGACAATTAACCTGAAAATTACGTCCTAAAATATTAATTTCCACCATCACACTCATAGCAATTCCTCGTTTGGAATCTGACCTAAAAGATTTTCAATCTTTTGGGTAGCTTCGTGAATTTTTTTATTCAATGATTTAATTTCTTCATCTTGTTGCGAAGTTTTTTGTTTTAAAGCAGCATTGTCTGACTTCAGCTCGTTAAGTAAATTTACCAATACATTGAGTTTTTGTTCGAGTATTTCCAGTTCTTGTTTCATGAGGATCACTATATGTTAAAAAAGAATACGGATCAATCCATCTTTTTTTTTGATCTTGGGTGGGACTGATCATATATCTTGGCAAGGTGTTGGAAATCGAGGTGGGTATAAATCTGTGTAGTTGAAATATTGGAATGTCCAAGTAGCTCCTGAACTGCTCTCAAGTCTTGACTGGATTGCAAAACATGGCTTGCAAAAGAATGTCTAAGCAAATGAGGGTGAATATTCTCAGGAATATTATTTTTTTCAGCCCAATACTTTAAACGATATTGAATAGCTCGATTTGTAAGTTTCGCCCCTTTTTGATTTAAAAATAAAAATGCCGACTCCTCACAATTTTTAATCTTTGATCTTTCATTGATCCAAAGTTGAATGGAGGCAAATGCTTTACCTCCTACGGGTATTATTCTACTTTTATTTCCTTTTCCAAGAACTTGGATTGATCGGTCATTCATGTCTAAATCAAGCATACGTATATTTGTTAATTCTGATAACCGTAATCCAGATGAGTAGAATAACTCTAAGATAGCCTTATCTCGGATCCCATAAAAATCCTTTTCCTTAATTTCAATTAATTTAAAGACTTGGTCAATTGATAATGTCTGAGGAAGTTTTTTCCCACCCTTCGGTGCCCTAATGCCTGATGTTGGATCAGATTTCAGATTTGTGGATTTAACAAGGAACTGAAAAAAATTTCGCCAGGCAGATAAAATTCTGGCGAGAGATTTACTGCTCAGTCCTTGGGAATGGAGTTTTGATAAAGACAGTCGAATATCTTCAGTTTTCGCCTCTTGTATTTCTACTTGTAATAATTTTTTTAGCTTATTTAAATCTGCAAGATAGCTTTTGATTGTAAGCGCACTCAATCTTTTTTCATAACGAATATGATTCAAGAAAAGATCAAGTGGTTTTTCAATCATAAATCAATAACTCCCTCATAAACAAAATTTGCATCACCCATAAGCGTAATATTCCCTTGATAGGTTTTGCAGAATATTTTTCCACCTGGCATTAAAATCTCGATGGTTGAGTCATTCAACAATTTTTCTTCAATTGCCGCCACTGTTGCGGCACATGCACCAGAACCACAACCTAATGTTTGACCAGACCCTCTCTCATAAACTACTAATTTAATTTTATCTCGATCTCTTATCTCACAAAAACCTACATTAACGCTTTGAGGAAAATGAATAGATTTTTGAATTTGATTAGCCGTTTTTTCTACATCAATATCTGAAATTTTATCAACCATGAAAACTATATGTGGATTACTGACTAAAACATAAATACCTTGCATGGAAGTATCACCAGATTTTTTGTAAACCGGAAATACATGATCCTTATTTTTTGATACTCGGTATGAACCCATATCTACAGATATCAGATTATCAATTGAGTGCAGTTTTATGGTGTTATTCATAATCTCAACTGTTATCTCTTTTTTACCAGTTAATTTATTTTTTTCGATATATGAATAAAAGCATCTTGCTCCATTTCCACAGTGCTCAACTTCTGAACCGTCAGCATTAAAAATTCGATATTTAAAATCACATTCTGACTTTTGACTATTTTCAACAATCAACATTTGATCAAAACCAATTCCAATATGACGATCCGCAAGCATGGTGATTTGTTCGGTAGTCAGTTGATAGTCATGATCCAATTGATTAATGACAATAAAATCATTTCCGATCGCATGCATTTTTGTAAATGGTATGTTCATAGTTTTGGTAATTTATATCTCCTATAATTCCATAAATATTGTTCTGGGGATGATTTTACTAGTTCCTCAATGAACTGATCTATTTTTTTTGGAGTTGGATCTCCTTTAAACTCATAAAGATTAATACTGAAACCCTTCCCAATTCCCTCTCTTTTTCCAAACGCAAAAATAATGGGTGCCCCGGTAAGTTTATGTAATTTTTGAATTAACGTCATGGTATAAACTTTTTGATTAAAAAAAGAGGACCATTCCCCGTGCCCCTCTGGAGGAACCTGATCAGGCAGAATGCCAACAGCCTCTCCCTTTTTGAGAGCTTGTAGGATTTGCTTCATCCCGCTTAATTCGATACTGACAGGAGATACCAAGTTCTTACTTCTTCCTTTAAAAATAATATTATCCAGCCATTTATTTTTTGATGGTTTGTACATAACCTTGATGGGGTGTCGTGCACCATAATATTGGGCTGTAATTTCAAATGAACCAAGATGAGGAGTTAGGAAAATAACCCCCTTATCTTTTGATTGTTTTTTATTTATTAACGACCAATTGCTTGTTTTCTTGACCCAAGAATCAATTTTCTTTGATGAGGCAAACCAGATAGAAAACGATTCCATTAAGGTCATACCAATATGCATTGAATTGCTTATAACTAGCTTTTTAATTTCAACGTCTGTTTTTTTGATATTAGTTCTTTGGATATTCTTAATGATCCTGTCCCTAAACTTGTAGTCAAAAAGATACATTAAAAGTCCTAGCAAACAACCCAATAAATGTATTAAGGCGAG
>JAHEAL010000017.1:0-7243 GCA_024642775.1 Nitrosomonadales bacterium | reverse complement strand
GACTGGCTAAGGCCGGATGCGAAGTCACAGGTAACTTTAAAGTATGTTGACAACAAACCCGTTGCCATTGATACGATTGTACTTTCGACCCAGCATGATCCAAATGTAAGTCAATCAACTATTCGTGAAGCGGTGATAGAGGAGATTATCAAACCCACTTTGCCAGATAATATTGATACCTCAAACATCAAATATCTGATTAATCCTACGGGTAATTTTGTCATTGGAGGTCCTCAGGGCGATTGTGGTTTGACGGGAAGAAAAATTATAGTAGATACTTACGGCGGGGCAGCACCTCATGGAGGTGGCGCATTCTCTGGAAAAGATCCTTCAAAAGTAGACCGATCAGCGGCATACGCGGCCAGATACGTTGCTAAAAATATTGTTTCAAGTAATTTAGCTGATCGATGCTTAGTGCAACTATCCTATGCGATTGGGGTTGCCGAACCGACGTCAGTAATGGTTGATACCTATGGAACAGGAAAATTATCAGATTCCGAGCTCATTAAAATTATTAAAAATAATTTTGATTTAAGACCTAAGGGTATTGTTGATATGCTAGATTTGCTTAAACCAATCTACAAAAAGACTGCAGCATACGGACATTTTGGAAGAGATGAAGAGACATTTACCTGGGAAAAAACGGATAAAAAACTAACCTAAACATATACTTATCTTTTGTTTTTCTATTAAATCTATTATATAATCTAACCCGTCGAGGAACGCTGCAAGAAACTTTCCCAGGCTCGACGTCTAAACTGCGTTCACCTAACCTTGCCAGTCAAGGCTTCGGGTGGAAGCCAGCTGGTCACTATTTAAATTTAAAGGGATAAATTTATGAATAATGTGACGAAAGAAAATATCCAGCTTGACCATGTCGTTGCGGATATTAATTTAGCCGAATTCGGAAGAAAAGAAATCTCCATTGCTGAAAAAGAAATGCCTGGGTTAATGGCAATTCGTGAGGAGTATTCTTCATCAAAGCCACTTAAGGGAGCAAGGATAACTGGCTCACTCCATATGACCATTCAGACAGCTGTATTAATTGAAACTCTGGAAGCGCTAGGAGCAAAAGTGCGTTGGGCATCTTGTAATATTTATTCAACACAAGACCATGCCGCTGCTGCAATTGCTAAAAAAGGAACTCCTGTTTTTGCTTTTAAAGGTGAAACACTAGACGACTATTGGGATTTTACTCACCGGATTTTTGAATGGGAAGAGGGTGAATTCAGCAATATGATTCTCGACGATGGCGGAGACGCAACCTTACTTCTTCATTTGGGTGTAAAAGCTGAGAAAGATATCAACGTACTTAATTCTCCACACAGCGAGGAAGAGGTAGCACTTTTTAAAGCTATTAAAAATAAATTATCACAAAACCAAACATGGTATAGCGACAGGATTAAACACATCCAAGGCGTTACCGAAGAAACTACAACCGGTGTTCATCGATTGTATCAAATGCATAAGGATGGTGAATTGGCATTTCCGGCAATTAATGTGAACGATTCGGTTACTAAATCAAAGTTCGACAACCTTTATGGCTGTCGAGAGTCATTGGTAGATGCTATCAAAAGGGCGACTGATGTGATGATCGCAGGAAAGGTTGCTGTAGTCGCTGGTTATGGCGATGTGGGTAAAGGGTCAGCTCAAGCGCTGCGTGCTTTATCTGCCCAAGTTTGGGTAACTGAAATAGATCCAATTTGTGCCCTTCAAGCAGCTATGGAAGGCTACAGAGTAGTTACAATGGATTATGCTGCTGAACATGCAGATATTTTTGTAACGGCCACTGGCAATTATAATGTGATTAATTTTGATCATATGAGCAAAATGAAAGATGAGGCCATTGTTTGTAACATAGGCCATTTTGATAATGAGATTGATGTCGCAAGTTTAGAAAAATGTGATTGGGAAGAAATTAAGCCCCAAGTAGACCATGTAATTTTCCCTGACGGAAAAAAAATTATTCTGTTAGCTAAAGGTAGGCTGGTTAACTTAGGTTGCGCAACTGGTCATCCGAGTTACGTTATGAGTTCATCATTTGCAAACCAAACAATTGCGCAAATCGAATTATTTAAGAACCCAAAAGATTATCCAGTTGGTGTGTACACACTACCAAAACATCTGGATGAAAAAGTTGCCGTTCTTCAGCTAAAAACCTTGAATGCTCAATTGAGTAAGTTAACTGACGAGCAAGCAAAATATATTGGTGTTTCTGTCAACGGACCCTTTAAGCCTGAGCATTACAGATATTAATGAATAAGCTTAATTTTAGTTTTGAATTTTTTCCACCCAGGACAGAAGAGGGTGAAAAAAAGCTGGAAAAAACCGTTGAGGTCCTCTCGCAACATAACCCTGAATTTTTTTCAGTTACTTTTGGGGCGGGAGGTTCAACAAAAGAAAAAACGGCAGGCACTATAGATAAGTTGGCTCAAGCAGGCTATAACGCTGTTCCTCATATTTCATGTATAACATCAACCAAAGATGAGATTGACGTATTGCTAGAACTATACAAGTCTAAGGGTATTAGCAGGCTGGTTGCATTACGGGGCGATAATCCTTCTGGACTATCAGGCCATGGTGAATTTAATCATGCTAGTGATTTAGTTACCTTCATAAGAGAAAAAACAGGAGACTATTTCCATATTGATGTCGCTGCTTACCCGGAATATCATCCAGAGTCAGTTAACTCAAACGATGATCTAAGAAATTTCAAATTGAAAATTGAGTCTGGGGCCAATTCAGCAATTACCCAGTTCTTTTTTAATGTGGATGCTTATTTTAAATTTATAGAAGAGTGTCAAAAATTAAATATTACAATTCCAGTGACCCCTGGGATTATGCCTATCTATAACTATAAGCAGTTATCTAGATTTTCTCAGGCTTGCGGTGCTGAGATCCCGCGATGGATGAGATTAAAATTAGAATCCTATGGGGATGATTTACAATCTATAAGAGACTTTGGTGTGGATTTTGTATCCGAGTTATGTGAAACATTAAATCAGTTCGGGGTTGAATCGCTTCATTTTTATACTCTTAATGAACCTAACACCATCACTAAGATAATTAAAAATATTTCGAATTAATGAACGATGTTGTTTTTCGGGTTGAATAAAGCGTCCTCAACAAACAAGTACTCACTTTCTCGACCAAAGTGCCAAAGGGTCATCATAACAATCCATTTAAGCTCATCTAGATTAACCTCGCTTTGATTCACAGCCATAGCTCGATCGAGAATAATTTCTCTTTCTGATGGCGTTAGGATTGTAGCTTGTTCGAGAAAAATTAAAAAACCAATGCCTTCATTGTTAATTTTATCAAACTCTCTTTTGGAGTAAATTCGAGCATTTATTTTGGACTGATCAATTTTTTTGTCATTAATTTTTTCAGAGAGTATTTTTAAGGTTGCAAACCAATCTATTGCGAACTCAATTTCTTTATATTCAAAACCAGCCTCTTCAAGCTCGGTAGTCATTTTGCTTAAATCGGCGATATTATTATTTGAGGACAAATAATTTTCAAAGACATAAACAAGAAGATCAAACATAAAGTTCTCCATGGTGGTAATTCATAAATAAAACATTAACGAAAAGCAATGAAAGTGTAATGTGGGTATAATATTTGTTGAAATGAAATTTTGATTTTTTTATTTTCACTAACTATAAATTAACAGCAAAAAAACATAATTGCAAGAAAAAAATGGCCTTACTAAAAGTACTTAAATACCCTGACCCTAGACTTCATAAAGTAGCAGAAAGAGTTGAGGATTTTGATGCTGCATTAATAAAGTTTGTTGATGACATGAAGGATACTATGTACGATCAAAAAGGAATTGGGCTTGCGGCAACTCAGGTAGATGTCCATAAACGGATTATTGTAATTGATGTAAGCGAAGATAAAAATGAAGCAATTACTTTAATAAATCCGACGCTAATGCAATTCTCAGGCGACCAGCAATATGATGAGGGATGTTTATCGGTTCCAGGATTTTTTGAGACAATAAATAGGCATGAAAATATAAAAATACAATACCAAGATATTGAAGGTAATCTAAAAGAATTAACCGCAAATGGGCTTTTGTCAGTTTGCATTCAGCATGAGATGGACCATCTTGTAGGAAAAGTTTTTGTTGAGTACCTCTCGCAATTGAAACAACAAAGAATTAAGAAAAAAATTCAAAAATTGTTAAAAAATTAAAATGCAAAAATTAAGAATTGTTTATGCAGGAACCCCGGAATTTGCAGTAACCTGCTTAGATAAAATACATAAGTCAGAACATGAATTGATAGCAGTATTAACCCAACCAGACAGACCGGCTGGAAGAGGGATGGCTATTTCGCAAAGCGCAGTTAAAGAGTATTCAATTAGTAACAAGATAAAAATTTATCAGCCTGAAGAAATTAATGAAGAATTTCAAAAAGAAATATCTCAATTAAGACCTGATATTCTCATTGTGGCTGCATATGGAATTATTCTTCCGCAGGAATTTTTAGAATTGTTTCCTAAAAAATCATTTAATATTCATGCCTCAATTCTGCCAAGGTGGAGAGGGGCTGCTCCAATACAAAGGGCAATTTTAAATGGAGATGAGGAGGTGGGAGTAACAATAATGGAGGTAGTAAAGAGGCTGGACTCCGGAGATATGTTTAAGATAAGTAAACAAAAAAGAGATCCATTACTTACCTCAGGGGATTATTTCAAAAAATTTTCAAATGATGGCGCTGATTTAATGATGGAACTAATACACGAAATATCTTTAGGTGTTAGTTTAGTACCGATTAAACAAAATGAAAATGAGGTTAGTTATGCAAAAAAAATTAAAAAGGACGATGGAATTATTAATTGGCATTTAAATTCTGATGAAATTATTAATCAAGTACTTGCATTAAACCCATTTCCGTTTTCAAGATGCAAATTTAGGGATAAATTTATAAAAATTTATCACGCACAAAGATCTAATATTAAAGTTAAAACGTATACATCAGGATCTATCCATATCGAGAATGAAGATCTCTATGTTGCATGCGGTGATAATTTTATAAAAATTAATAAACTTCAACCAATCAATGGGAAGCCAATATCAGGCAAAGAGTTTATATACAATTACCAAGTTAAAATAAACGACAGGTTTGAAAATGGAGAATGATTTAATCGTTGCCTCAAGGATAGTTCAACAAATAGTGGATGGTAAAAATATCGATAAAATTTTTATGGAAAATATCTCTGCTAAAAATAATGTAAGTTTAGTTAAAGATATTGTTTATGGAAGTATAAGAAACTATTATTTGTATGAAGCTCAATTAGATCAATTATTAAAATCTGAAATTAAATCAAAAGATATTAAGTATCTGTTAATAAATGCAATTTATCAGTTAAATCATCAAGCAATAAAGAAATTTACAATCGTAAATCAGAATGTTGAGGCATCCAAAAAAATTAATCAAAAGTTATCAAATTTTGTGAATGCAATATTAAGAAATTATTTAAGAAAGCAAAATGAGATAAATGAGGTTAATGAAAGAGATGTTAACTATTCATACCCTCAATGGTGGGTTGATAAATTAAAAAAACAATATGAGGATTATGAGGAAATATTAAGAGTAGGAAATACCCGTGGTAATTTAGTAATTAGGATCAATAAGAGAAAAACAACCGAAGGTGAGTATCTTGATCTATTAGAAAAGCATAATATTGAATATGTAAAAATAATTTCCGATAAATATATACAAATTCAGAATGAAAAAGATATAAAAAAATTACCTAAATTTATGGATGGATTTTTTTATGTTCAAGATCCAGGCGCTCAACTAGCTGTTAACTTTCTGGATTTAAAAGATGAAATGAGTGTTCTTGACCTTTGTGCTTCTCCAGGCGGGAAAGCAACGCATATGTTAGAAGAATATAATATTAATTTAGATTGTTATGATATATCTGCTGAGAGATTAAATTTAATAAAAGATAATTTAGAAAGATTAGGCCATCATGCAAAGATTTTGAAAAATCTTGAGCTTAAGAGTCAATACGATCGAGTGTTAGTCGATGCTCCCTGCTCGGGTTCTGGTGTAGTGAGAAGGCATGTTGATATCAAAATGATGAGAAAAGAAGAAGATATTAAAAAATTTCAAAATCAACAATTGGATTTATTAAAAAAAGGCTGGAAACGATTAAAGAAAAATGGAAAATTACTTTATATAACATGTTCCATTTTTGAAGAGGAAAATAAGCAAGTTGTTGAAAATTTCCTCAAGACTGAAAATGATATTCAAATCGGAGATATTAAGATTCCTGAATCTTTTATGTTTATAAATTCACAGTTGATTCCAAACAGGGAACATGATGGGCTATATTTTAAATTATTTATTAAAAATTAGTCTATTTATCATATTTCTTCAAAATATCTCTTTTGCAGAGATAGATATACAAGATATTAAAAAAAATGAAGATGGTGTAAATGTTGACTATAAGTTAAATTTTCAAATAAATGATGAACTTGAGAAATTAATTAATAAAGGAATTTCAATTGAGATGACTGAAGAGGTAATAGTTCATGAAAGAAGAAAGTATCTCCCAAATCGTCAACTCTTCAAAAAAATAAATATAATAGTGATCGAATTCCACCCCCTCATAAAGAAATATTATTTAAAAAATTCTGTTAATAGATCACAATACGACAATTTAAATTCGCTAGTTGATGATCTTAATAGAGTAAAGACTATTTTCCTGGATTTAAAAATTGAAGATAAAAAAATATACGATACACAGATTGTATGGAAGATTAATGAAAATAGTCTTCCAAAAAGTTTACAATTAAACATAAAAAAACAAAACTGGCTTGAAATAGATCAATATAAATTTATATTATGAAATATATCATTACATCAATATCGGTTATTAGTCTCGCCCTTTTGATTATTCTTCTTAAATCAATTTCAAATACAGATTTTATTTCTGGAAACTCATTTCAAATTCTTATCAAAATAAATTTATTTTTTGTAACATTGCTTTTTACTGTTATCGCTTATCAGATTTACCACTTGGCAAACGAAGTAAAGAAGGAAGTTTCAGGTAGCAGATTGACTGTTAGATTAGTTTCATCATATGCTTTTATGATAATAGTTCCCTTATTGGTTTTATATTTTGTATCAGTAAATTTTCTAACAAAATCAATTGAATCTTGGTTCAATGTAAAAGTTGAATCTGCTTTAGAAGGCGGGCTTAATATAGGCCAAAAAACGTTAGATAT
>JAHEAL010000029.1 GCA_024642775.1 Nitrosomonadales bacterium | reverse complement strand
GAAGAAGATTCGTCATCGTCTTCAGAATCAGCACTATCATCTGAAGAACTATCATCCTCATTCATTCCAAGCGCCTCATTGAGCTCTTTTTCAGCTTCGATATCAATTAATCCATCTACGAATTCATCAACAGAGAGCTCTCCGTTTTTTACTTTATCGCCCATCTGCATTAAGTCATCAATAATTCCAGGACACGCTGAGATTGCCTGAACCATGTGCTTTAGACCGTCTTCGATACGTTTGGCGATTTCAATTTCTTCCTTTTTATCCAATAGGCCAACTTTACCCATCTCTCGCATGTACATTCGAACCGGATCGGTTGTTCTTCCGAACTCCGAGTCTACAGTAGCTAAGGCTTGCTCAGCCTCTTCTGCAGCTTCTTCATCCGTAACAGGAGCTGGTGCATCATCCATCAATAAACTTTCAGCATCAGGCGCCTCATCATAGGTTCTGATCCCCATGTCATGGATAATAGAAACAATTTCATCAACCTGATCAGTTTCTGAAATTTCATCTGGCAGGTGATCATTAATCTCGGCGTGCGTTAAATATCCACGCTCTTTGCCAAGAATAATTAACGCCTTTAGTTGATTGCGCCTATTTTCAGCTTCTTTCGGACTAGAGGCCTCATCAAGATACAAGTCTTTTAACTTTTTAACTCGTGGTTTTCTAACCTTTTTTGGAGTTTCTGTTGCTTCAGGATTTTTTCTAGGTCTTCCCATGTGTGCCTTATATTTTGTTGACAGTACGACCCGACATCATAACAAATGTGAGCTTTTTCATCAATATTTTTCCTTGATCAAATTTCAAGCTATTTCTTGAAATTTTTTAAAAATTCTTTGTCCTCATCAGTTAAATCCGATAGAGATTTGTTTTTTAATGCGGAAAGTTTTTCAGATTGAATTCTTTTAGAAGAAATGTTTTGCAGAACCGACCTTACCAATTCCATTTCAGTTTTTAGGTCAATATTTTCACCAAAGTCCATCACCTGAGTTTGTAATTCTACTATTAGTTTGTCCTCTAAATAGTTAGACAAACTAGCAAAGATGCTTGCGCTATTATTAAATGATGAGTTGTTGCTATTGAAAATATTACTTAAAGCTATAAATATTTCGTCTTCAATTGAGGTTCCATTAAAACATTTATGATCGCTGACCTCAAACAGATCAGGTCTTGAAAGGAGAATTAACAAATATTTTCTTTTTGCTGTTAAAGTGTTTTTAGTACTTGGGGCGTATTTAATTTTAATATTCACACCCTCTGAAAATTTTTCTCCAATAATTTTTTCCAACTCTACCTGAGACATGCTTAGTAATTCGGAAACTCTTTTAATTAAAAACAATCGATATTTGGATGAATAAATTTTTTTAACAATAGGTTCAAAGCTATTCAAGAATTTAATTTTTTTTTCTTGAGATCTAAGATCATTGTCGGATGTCAATCTTCTAATAATAAATTCCGTCAACGGGGTAGCATTATTGATGAGAGTTTTAAATTTATCTGGTGAATTTTTTTTAATAAAAGTATCTGGATCTTCATTGGCAGGCAGAAATAAAAAATAAAACTCCATTTGGTCATCAATTACTTCTATTGCAGTATTTAATGCTTTCCACGCCGCTTCTCTTCCTGCCTGATCCCCATCAAAGCAGAATGTTATTTTTTTGGAATAACGTACTAATTTTTTTATATGATAAATAGTTGTGGCAGTACCCAAGGTGGCAACAGCATTTGTAATTCCATGCTGATGCAATGAGATTACATCCATGTAGCCCTCAACAATAATAATATTATTATCTTCTCTGATTCCTTTTTTAGCTTGGGGGATTCCATAAAGTTCATAACTTTTCTTAAAAAGAGGAGTTTCTGGTGAATTGTAATACTTTGGTTTTTCATTATCATCAATTACTCTGCCACCAAAACCTATAATTGTATTTTTAGCATTTAAAATAGGGAACATTATTCTATTTCTGAATCTATCATAGAGCCTTCCTTTCTCATTTCTTTGAACCAACCCAGCAGCTTGGAGAACATTCTCTTCATAATCAGAGAACACTGTTTGCAGGCCTTGCCATTCGTTTGGGGAAAATCCAATTTGAAATTGTCTTGCAGTTTCTCCAGATAGCCCGCGATTTTTTAAATAATTTATCGAAACAGGCGTTTCGCGTAATATTTTTTTATAGAATTTATTAGCCATCGAAAGAACCTCCTCAAGCCTACTGTAATCATTTTGAACTTGGCCACCTGATTGTTCGTTTGGTACGGTTAGGCCTAGCTGGTTTGCAATTAGCTGAATGGATTCAACGAATGTCAAACCATCATATTCCATTAAAAAACTGATAGCAGAACCATGGGCTCCGCAACCAAAACAGTGGTAAAACTGTTTCGATGGACTTACCGTAAATGAGGGTGATTTTTCTTGATGAAATGGGCAACAAGCAACAAAGTTTGCCCCAGATTTTTTTAATTTTACTCTTTGGTCTACGATATCAACGACATCGATCCGGTTTAAAACTTCTTGTATAAAAGACTCAGGTATCATAGCAATATAATAACTGAAAAAAGGTTTGAAATTTTTTGAATTAAGCTAGCTTTGATCTAACAATTTTTGAAACGTTTGCCATATCCGCCTTGCCAGATAATTTTGACTTCAGAGCACCGACAACCTTACCCATATCTTTCATCTCGCTAACATTCATCTCTTGAATTACAGTGGTTACAATTTCATTAACCTCATCATCTGATAACTGCTCTGGCATATATTTATTAAGAACTTCTACCTCTAACTCTTCCTGAGCTATTAAGTCATCTCTTGAAGCTTTTTGATAAGCCTCGATAGAGTCTTTTCTTTGTTTAAGCATTTTTTGGATAACGGATAATATGTCCTCATCTTTGAGCTCAACTTGGTCATCGATTTCTTTTTGTTTGATGGCAGCCTGAAGAAGACGAACAGCACCAAGGCGAGCCGTATCTTTTGCCCGCATGAAACTTTTCATATCTTCTGAGATAGTCTGTCGAAGTGACATTAAGAATTAATACAGTTTAGGCGGCAACATTTGGTTGCGAAGTCTTCTATACTGTCTTTTAACAGCAGCTGCAGCTTTTCTTTTTCTTTCCCATGTGGGCTTTTCATAGAATTCTTTTGCACGAAGATCATTTAATAGTCCAGTTTTTTCAACTAAACGTTTGAATCTTCTGAGAGCAACGTCAAATGGTTCGTTTTCTTTTACTTTAATAGTTGTCATAGTTGTTTAACAAATTACTTAATAAGGTCGACATTTTAATGCTAATATCACTTTTTTTCAACAAAAAAATCAAATATGTTAATTTTAGGCATCGAAAGCTCATGCGATGAAACAGGCTTAGCCCTGTATTGCTCAAATAATGGGTTAATTGGCCATGTGCTGAATTCGCAAGTGGAATTACATCGTCTCTATGGGGGTGTTGTACCTGAGCTGGCTTCTCGCGATCACATCCAATTTATTTTGCCATTATTAGATGAGCTCTTGAAAAAAACAAGTTCCACAATGGAGGATATTGACGCAGTTGCATATACGAAGGGGCCGGGGCTTTCTGGTGCTTTATTAGTGGGCGCCAGTGTTGCAGAAAGTTTGGCCTTTAGCTTGGGTATACCGACAATTCCAGTTCATCATTTGGAAGGCCATTTACTATCACCATTTCTAGAGGAAAATCAGCCTCAGTTTCCATTTTTAGCGCTATTGGTATCTGGAGGGCATTCGCAACTGATCCATGTGAAGCAATTAGGGGATTATGAAATTATTGGAGATACGTTAGATGATGCTGCTGGTGAGGCTTTTGATAAAAGTGCGCAGCTCCTTGGCCTGGGTTACCCTGGCGGTGCAGCTTTATCAAAATTGGCTCAACAAGGAAATGAGAAATTCTCATTACCAAGACCATTAGTTAACAGTGATGATTTAAATTTTAGTTTTAGTGGTTTAAAAACAGCCGTTTTAAATTTAGTAAAAAAACAATCTCCGCTGTCTGATGCTGATAAGGCTGATATTGCTTTTTCATTTCAGGAATCAATTACCGACGTTTTAGTATCTAAGTCTTTAAAAGCTCTTGAACAAAGGAATCTATCAACTTTGGTAATTTCTGGAGGGGTTGGTGCCAACCAACAACTTCGACAAAAATTAAAAGAAGCCTCAATTAAATTTAATTTTCATCTGTATTTTCCAAGCCTAGAATTTTGCACGGATAACGGAGCTATGATTGCAATAGCCGGTTATATGAGAAATCAGCTTTCAAAAAAAACAGACTATGAATTTTCTGTTCGTCCCAGATGGAAGCTAAATGAGTTAAATTAATCATTTAAATTGTGACTCTTTATTAGATAAAATTTTCTTAATGTTATCTTTGTGTCGATAAATCAAGACTGCACTTAAAAATAAATAGAATCGCATTTCAGGACTTTGTACACTAATTAAGTAAGCAATAACTGGAACGGATAGAGCAGCTAGTAATGCTGAAAGCGAGGATATTCTTGAAATTATAAAGGCTGTTAACCAAACTACTAAAACCATCAATGCCAAGTTTAAATTTAATATAACCAGCACCCCAAAAGCAGTAGCCACTCCTTTTCCACCTTTAAACTTATAATAAATTGGATAAATGTGACCTAAAAATACAAGAGAGGCAACGATTAGTGTATCTTGAAGAGAAAGCCCACTCGACTTCGCAATCCAAACCATTAGCGAACCTTTTGACGCATCACCAATAAGGGTTAGCAAGGCTGGTAATTTCTTTCCGGTCCTCATCACATTAGTTGCGCCAGGATTTTTGGATCCAAAACTTCTCGGATCCTGTAATCTAAAAATGTGACTAAATACAATACCAAACGATATTGATCCGACTAAATAAGATAAAATAGAGAGAGTCATAAATTCCATAAAAATATTATAAGTGATTTAGTATTAGATGAATAATCAAATTTTTATTACAAACTTAATGGTGCCAATAATCATCGGTGTTCCCGAATGGGAAAGAGCGATTAAACAAAATATTTTTGTGGATGTACTAATCGATCTAAAAAATAACAGTACTTTTGAGAATGACTCATTAACTGACACTATCGATTATGCCCAGGTTGCTGATGTTATTCGATTGGAAGCTTCTGAAAATAATAAAATACTTTTGGAAACTTTTGGTGAGGCTGTTATAAAAAAACTGATGGAAAAATTTCCAATTAAATCCATTCAACTAAAAATCTCTAAGAAAAAAATTCTTGCGGACACTGATTTTGTTGGGGTAGTGCTAAGTCGATAATTATCCTCTGGGGTGATGTTTTTGATGCAGATCTTTTAATCTCTCACGAGCAACATGCGTGTAGATTTGAGTTGTTGATATGTCACTATGTCCGAGAAGCATTTGAACAACTCTTAAATCCGCTCCATGATTTAACAAGTGTGTTGCAAAAGCGTGCCTAAGGACATGAGGAGATAGCTCCTTGTTAATACCAGCTTCAATGGCATACCTTTTTATAAGGTACCAAAAAGCTTGTCTTGTCATCGGAGAGCCACGATTCGTTAT
>JAHEAL010000041.1 GCA_024642775.1 Nitrosomonadales bacterium | reverse complement strand
AACTATAAATAATTTTGGTTCAAAAGCAAATCTCAACTAATCATTTAAAAAAAGAATCAGTCTTAATAATAAATATTCATGATGGCTATGGTCACATTGAGTATGATCAAAATGAAATTGTTGAATTAGCTAAAAGCGCTAATTTTGAGGTAATTAAAGCTATTGATGTAAAGGTTGTAACTCCTAATCCAAGTTTTTATATTGGTAAAGGCAAGGTTGATGAAGTAAAAGAACTCAAAACAATTTTAAATTTTGATCATATTGTAATTAATCAAGACATCACTCCAGCTCAAGAAAAGAAATTATCAGATATTACGAAGTCTACAATTATTGATCGTACTAATTTGATTTTGATCATTTTCTCACAAAGAGCCAAAAGCTATGAGGGACGACTGCAAATTGAGTTGGCTCAATTGGAATATCTTTCTACTAGATTGGTTCGTGGATGGACCCACTTAGAAAGACAGAAGGGTGGTATTGGTGTTCGTGGAGGCCCAGGAGAGAAGCAAATTGAACTAGATAGACGAATGCTTAGAGATCGAGTCAAGCAACTAAAAGAGAAGTTAAAAAAATTAACTCAACAAAGAGCAATGCAGCGTCAAAGAAGAAGAAAATCTGGTGTATTCACAGTTGCTATCGTTGGTTATACAAATGCTGGAAAATCAACGTTATTTAATGAATTAACTAAACATAAAATCTATGCAGCTGATCAACTGTTTGCTACTTTAGATACAACCTCTAGAAAATTATTTATTCCTCCAGTTACTCCTTTGGTAATTTCAGACACGGTCGGTTTTATTAAAAATTTACCCACAACTCTAATTGAATCATTTAAATCCACTCTTGAGGAATCAACAAATGCTGATCTGTTAATTCATGTAGTCGATAGCACAAATGAGGAAAAGCATGACCATATTAATCAAGTAAATAAAATTTTACGTGAAATCGATGCGGACAAAATTCCACAAGTTTTAGTTCTTAATCAAATTGATAAAAATAACACATTGCCTCAAAAAGACAGAGATGAATATGATAGAATCAATCGTATAGAATTATCTGCAAAAACTGGCCATGGGGTTGAATTTTTAAAGCAAGCCTTGGTCGAATATGAAGCAAATTTTAACAATCGCGAAAAACCAAACTATGACGAAAACTTTTAAAAACATGTTCAAAAAAATCGGTATTTTTTCAGGTCAAGACGGCCCTCCTGATCTTGATGAGGTGCTTAAAGATCTGGGCAGAAAAATAGATAATATTTTTAAGAGAAAGCCAAGAATTGTTGTAAATAATAATGATTCAGGAGGTTCTAAGGGTAATGGTAATAATAGCGGTCAGTCTAATGGCGATATTCCAATACTACCTATTTTCGTAATCATACTTTTAATCTGGCTTGTAACCGGTTTCTATATTGTTGACCAAGGTTCAAGAGGAGTAGTTTTGCGATTTGGAAAACATGTTGATGTAACTCAACCAGGCCCCAGATATCACTTGCCTTACCCAATTGAAACAGTTGAAATAGTTAATCAAGAGCAGGTTAGAACGATTGAAATTGGTTACCGCTCTTCAAATGACTTGGCTGCTAACTCCCAAGAATTAAGAGAATCTTTAATGTTAACCGGTGATGAGAATATTGTAGATTTGCAATTTGCAGTTCAATACAATTTAAAGTCGGTTGAAGATTTCATCTTTAATAATCGCTCTGCTGAAGCATCCGTTCGAGCTGCTGCTGAAACCGCTATTAGAGAGGTGGTTGGTAAAAGTAAGATGGATTTTGTTCTATATGAAGGTAGAGAAGAAGTTGCCATTGGAACAAAAGACCTGATGCAACAAATTCTTGACCGATATACGACAGGTATTAATGTTACTAGTGTAACTATGCAAAATGCGCAGCCACCTGAACAGGTTCAAGCTGCGTTCGACGATGCGGTAAAGGCTAAACAAGATCTAGAAAGACAAAAAAATGAGGGCCAGGCCTACGCAAACGATGTAGTTCCTAAGGCTAAGGGTACAGCAGCTCGTTTGCTGGCTGAATCAAATGCTTACAAAGTTTCTATTGAGAATGAAGCTTTGGGTAATTCAAGTCGTTTTGAACAGATTTTAAAAGAATATGAGCGTGCTCCAGAGGTCACAAAAACCAGACTTTTTTTAGAAGCACAAGAAGAAATATTATCTAATGTAACTAAAGTGATTATTGATCAGAAATCGGGCTCTAATAGCTTGATATACCTACCACTAGATCAAATCATGAAGCAAGGACAAGCTTCTAAAGGTTCTAATCAAGATGCAAACAATATGATCAACTTGCCCAAGACAATAGAGAGCACTTCAATTGATGTTAATAAAGAAAGGTCTCGAGACGCCTTCAGAGAAAGAGAAAGGGAGATGAGATAATGCAAAATTCTTCAAGAATATTTATAGGTTTTTTAGTTTTATTAATACTTTTAAGTATGTCTACTTTCACAGTAGATCAGAGAGAGCACGGTTTAGTTTTTAGACTTGGTGAAATCGTTGCGGTTAAAGAAGAGCCGGGTTTATATTTCAAAGTTCCTCTTGTTGACAATGTACGGTATTTTGACAAGCGAATTCTTACATATGATTCTTCAACTCCAGACCGGTTTATTACCAGCGAAAAAAAGAACGTTTTGGTCGATTCGTTTATAAAATGGAGAATTATTGATCCTGCTAAATTCTATGTTTCTGTTAATGGCGATGAAAGACAAGCGGAAAGAAGGCTTACTCAAACAGTAAACGATGGTCTAAGAGCTGAGTTTGGTAAAAGGACTATTCAAGAAGTAGTCTCTGGCGAGCGTTCAGAAATTATGGATATTATTAAAGAAAGAGCTGATCGTGAATCCAATAATATTGGTATCCAGATACTTGACGTCAGGCTTCGAAGAGTTGATTTACCCAAAGAAGTCAGTGACTCGGTTTATCAGCGTATGGAGGCTGAAAGAAAGTCTGTAGCAAATGAGTTACGCTCAGAAGGTTTTGCAGCTTCTGAAAAAATTAAAGCCGAAGCTGAAAAGGAAAAGGAAATTATTATTACGAATGCATATCGCGATGCTCAGAAAATAAAAGGTGAGGGTGACGCAAAGGCAGCAAGAATCTACTCAAATGTGTTTAATAAAAATAAAGATTTCTATGATTTCTATAGAAGCATTCAAGCTTACAGAAATAGCATCAATGGCAAAGAAGATATTCTGGTGCTCGATCCAAACACTGAATTTTTTAAATATTTACAGCCTAAAAGTAAAAAATAAGATTGATTAAAGCCTTAATAGTAACTTCTGTTGGCATGGTTTTCATTTTTGAGAGCCTTCTTCCATTATTTTTCCCAAATTGCTGGAAGTCTATCATTAAGAAAATTGATGGCAATAAACCTGGACAATTAAGAACGTATGGCTTGTTTATGTTTGTCGTTGGATTTTTAATAGTAATTATAGGAGTGAAATTAGTATGATTACTTCATGGGCGGTTCCAGATAAGGTTGAAGACCTCTATCCAAATAAAGCAGTGGAGTTAGAGAAGTCTCGAAGAATTCTGATCGATCAATTTTTAAAGAAAAAATTTGAATTAATTAATCCTTCAATGATTGAGTATGCCGACAATATAACCTTTAGTGGCAAATCGTTAAGTGAAGATACTTTTAAAGTATCAGATCCGTTGTCGGGTCGTATGCTAGGTATCACTCCTGATTTAACCATCCAGACTGCTCGAATCGATAATTACCTAGCAAAAACAGCAAGTGAAGTGAAAAAGTATTGTTACTGTGGATCAGTGCTTAAGGCAAAAAAAGAACAATTTACTCAGTCCAGGGAAGAGCTTCAGATCGGAGTAGAGATATATGGTAATGATAAAATTGATGCAGATATTGATGTAGTAAATACATTAATAAATTCTTTTAAATTATTAAAAATAAAAGATATTTTATTCTCATTTAATGATATTTTCTTTTACTTAGAGCTTTTAAATCAATTAAAATTATCTTCGTTTGATTCTCCCGAATTAAGAGTTATGTTTGCCAAAAAAGACTTTATTTCAATAAGCAATACTCTTAAAGGTTTTGCAAGCAATAATTGCTTGTTAAAAATTCAAGAATATTTAGATATTTATGGCGATATCGACTCATTAACAAAACTATCGCAATTTTTTCCTAATAATAAAATTGTTAGAAAAAAAATAACTAATATTAAATTGATACAAAAATCGCTTCCTAAGAACGTCAATTTTAATTTCGATGCGTCCGATGTGGACTGTTATGAGTATCATTCAGGGCTTATCTTTAGCGTGTATTCTTCTCAATACAAATTGCCAATAGCAAAGGGTGGTAGGTTTGAAAATCTAACGTCAATTTTTGGTAAAACGAGACCGGCCGTTGGATTTACTTTCGACTTAAGAAACCTTCTTTTTTTTAAATAGGTAGAAAATGAAAAAAAATTTAGTAGTAATAGGAACCCAGTGGGGAGATGAGGGAAAAGGTAAGATTGTTGATTGGCTTACCGATCATGCGGCGGCCGTGGTTCGTTTTCAAGGTGGACATAATGCTGGCCATACTCTTGTTATTGAGACAAATGGTGTTCAAAAAGAATACAAGCTGAACCTTATTCCATCTGGAATTGTTCGCGACAAAGTTTCTTGTTTAATTGGAAATGGTGTAGTTTTGGACATTCATCATCTGCTTAAAGAGATAAAAGTGCTCGAAGAGGATGGTCTTGATGTCAGAAATAGATTATTTGTGAGTCCCGGGTGCCCTCTGATACTGAAATCACACGTCCTTATAGATCAAGCAAGAGAACGAGCAAGAAGTGAAGGTAAAAAAATTGGTACTACTGGAAAGGGAATAGGCCCTGCCTATGAAGACAAGGTTGCACGCAGATCTTTGCGTGTATATGACTTGTTTAATCCTGAAAAGTTAAAAGAAAAACTTGCTGACTTATTAGATCACCATAATTTTATTTTAAAAAACCAGCTCAATAGTGCAGAGGTATCATTTTCAGAAATATACGATGAACTAACAATCGCAGCTGAACAAATCAAACCTTTAGTGTCTGACATATCCAAAAAAATTCATGATATGAATAACGACGGGAAAAATATTCTTTTTGAAGGAGCTCAAGGTGCATTATTAGATATTGATCATGGTACTTATCCATTTGTAACATCGTCGAACTGTATTTCTGGTCAAGCTTCTGCTGGTTCCGGTATTGGTCCAAATAAGCTTGACTACATCCTTGGAATTACAAAAGCTTACACTACTCGAGTTGGCGGAGGGCCATTTCCAAGCGAATTGGATATAGAGTCTAAAGGAACCCCAGGCTTTCAAATGTCGGATGTGGGAAGGGAATACGGTACCGTTACAAAAAGAAAAAGAAGATGTGGATGGTTTGATGCGGTAGCTCTTAAACGCTCTGCAATGATCAATGGGCTTTCAGGATTATGTATCACAAAGCTTGATGTTTTAGATGGCCTCGATGAATTACAAATTTGTACTCACTATTTGTTTAATAATGAGATGATTGACACTCCTCCTATGAGTGCAGACGAGGTTGAGCAATGCATCCCTCAATTTGTTAAACTGCCAGGATGGAAAGATTCGACTTTTGGTTCAAAAAAATGGGATGATTTGCCAGAAAATGCTCAAAATTATTTAAGAAAAATTGAAGAAGTAACTCAAATACCAATTCATATTGTATCAACAGGTCCAGAAAGAGATGAGACAATCCTCATCAAACATCC
>JAHEAL010000031.1 GCA_024642775.1 Nitrosomonadales bacterium | reverse complement strand
AAATCTTCTGATTCATTGCCCAGTAATGGATTAAAATATATAAGAAAACAAATAGGAATTAAAATTTTCATTTCATTAATATACAGGTGATTACCAAAGAATCAATATGAGTAGAGCTTTTGTCAAAGAAAATGATCTGGAACATGCAGGCATAGATATACCTGAGCGACCGGTAAGTTCAGAGCCAAATTATGTAACACAAACTGGATTAACTGAATTAAGAGAGTCGATAAAAGCCATCGAGATCAGCTTGGATGAAATAAAGTTAATCGATTCAGCCGAGAGCAAGCAAATAAAAATGAAATTAGAAAGGGATTTGAGATATTATCTAAAAAGGATCGAATCAGCCATCTTAATTGACTCCAAGAACCAAGATCATACAAAGGTGTTATTTGGCGCTAAGGTGAAACTCATCAATACGGACGGTAAAGAATATTATTTTCATCTCGTCGGTGAAGATGAAGCAAACCTTAGTAAAAATAAACTCAGTTATATTGCTCCTCTTGCTAAACAATTAATAGGGTCAGTGTTGGGTGATGAATTTACCTGGATGATGCAAGGCGAAGAACAACAAATGTATATCGATGAAATAACTTACAACTAGAGGATTAAATGGATTTTAAGAAAATAATAAAAGAGCGACGGTCAATCAAATATTTTGATGAGCATCATAAGCTGTCCAAAGATGAAATAAACGAAATTTTTAAACATACATTGTTATCGCCAACAGCTTTCAATCTTCAGCACTGGAGATTTTTAGTGATAGAAAATAATGAGCTTAGGAAAAAAATTCAGGAAGTCAGCTTTAATCAATCCCAGGTAACTGAGTCATCACTATTGGTGATTATTACTGGCGATCTTGATGCATGGAAAAAAAATCCAACAAAATATTGGCGAAATGCCGACAAGAATGTTCAGACTATGATGGGAGACATGATTTTTAACTTTTATAATCACCGAAAACAAATGCAAAGAGATGAAGTTATGCGCTCATGTAGTATGGCGGCGATGACCATGATGTTATCCGCTAAAAACCTGGGTTATGATAGCTGCCCTATGGATGGGTTTGATTTTGACGCAGTATCAAAACTATTAAACTTGCCAAAAAATCAGATACCTATTATGTTTGTGGCCATTGGTAAAAAGAAAAAAGAAGCGTGGCCTCGAGGAGGCCAATTAAATCTGTCTGAGGTGGTTACCTTTTACTAATTAGACTTCTCTTGAAGCTCTTTTTCGCTCATGCTCGAGCAGGTATCTTTTTCGGATACGAATTGATTCAGGAGTGATCTCAACCAACTCGTCATCAGCTATGAATTCAACAGCGTATTCCAAAGATACTGGAATTGGGGTAATCAAATTTACTGCCTCGTCTTTTCCTGAGGATCGAACATTGGTTAGCTGTTTTCCTTTAATTGGATTAACAACCAGATCGTTATCACGCGAATGGATACCAATTACCATACCCTCATAAAGTTTATCGCCAGGATGAACAAACATTCTTCCACGATCCTGAAGTTTCCATAATGCATAGGCTACCGCCTCTCCCTTTTCAGAAGAGATCAGTACACCATTTCTTCTTCCAGGAATATCATCTTTTATTGGACCGTAATCATCAAATATATGAGCCATAATTCCCGTACCACGCGTGAGTGTTAAGAATTCACTTTGAAAACCAATCAAGCCTCGCGCCGGCATATGGTATTCCAACCTTGTTCTACCTATCCCATCGGATTCCATATTAACTAACTCACCTCGGCGATGGCCAAGCTCCTCCATCACGGCTCCCTGAGCCTCATTTTCAATATCTACGGTTAGTAATTCATAGGGTTCGCTTCGAACCCCATCGATATCCTTAAAAACAACCCTTGGCTTTCCAACGGCAACTTCATAACCTTCTCTTCTCATATTTTCTAATAAAATAGTGAGATGAAGTTCTCCACGACCAGATACCCGAAATACATCAGCATCAGCAGTCTCTTCAACACGGAGTGCCACATTGGTTAATAATTCACGATCGAGTCGATCTTTAATTTGTCTACTGGTAACAAATTTTCCTTCTCGACCCGCGAGAGGAGAAGAGTTAACCACAAAGTCCATGGTCAATGTCGGTTCATCAACAGACATAATTGGTAAACCTTGTGGAGAATCATTTGAACAGATTGTGTAGCCGATGCCGATATCTTCAATACCGGAAACGATAATAATATCTCCTGCTGAAGCCTCTGGTATCGCGACTCGTTCTAAACCTTTAAACCCGAGCACTTCATTAATTCTTCCTTGGGCAACTTTTTTATCCCCAGCCATAACGGTGACACTCATACCTTGTTTTATGGTGCCGTTTCTGACCCGGCCTACTGCCAATCTTCCCGTATAGCTTGAATAATCTAATGCTGAAATTTGCATTTGTAGGGGTTTACTCGGATCCCCCTCAGGAGAGTCCACATGCTTTAAGACCGTTTCAAATAATGGTTTCATGTTGTCAGAAGACTCAGATTCGTCGAGTTTTGCATAGCCATTCAATGCTGAAGCATAAACCACTGGAAAGTCTAACTGCTCATCATTCGCGCCAAGGTTTGCAAACAGGTCAAATGTTTGATTGATTACCCAGTCACATCTAGCCCCCGGTCGATCAATTTTATTCAACACAACGATTGGCTTTAATCCCAAACTTAAGGCTTTTTTAGTTACAAAACGGGTTTGAGGCATTGGTCCATCAACCGCATCAACCAACAATAAGCAGCCATCAACCATACCCAATACGCGCTCAACTTCTCCACCAAAATCAGCATGCCCCGGAGTGTCAACAATGTTAATGAGCGTATCTTCATAAGTTAAGGCTGTATTTTTTGCAAGGATTGTAATGCCACGTTCTTTTTCAAGATCATTGGAATCCATAACGCGCTCAGAAACTTGTTTGTGTGTGGCAAATGTACCGGATTGTTGCAGTAGTTTATCGACTAAGGTCGTTTTACCGTGATCAACGTGAGCAATGATTGCAATGTTTCTAAGTTTTCGTGACATGAATGGCTCTTATATAATTTTGGACGCGCCATTATAGCACCGATATTTAATTTAAACAGGTTTGGTTTTTATCAAAGATCTGGCCTGTTCTGCTTTATTTCGCGATAGCTTAATGTCTTGAGCATACGCCAAAACAACCCCCATTCTTCGTCTCTTTAGTGATAGAGGCTTACCAAAAAAACGAACATCCACACCATCAATAGCTAACGCTTGATCAACGTTCTCGAAGACAATTGCATCACAATCATGCTCGCCGTATATTACCGCCGAGGCACCTGGATTACTCAATGAAGTATCAACCGGAAGCCCAAGAATTGCTTTTGCATGAAGTTCAAATTCTGACTGCTTTTGAGTAATCATAGTGACCATGCCGGTATCGTGTGGCCTAGGACTGACTTCTGAAAACCAGACGTTATCTTCCTTGATAAACAGCTCAACACCAAAGATTCCTAAACCGCCTAGGGCGTTCGTTATTTTTAGGGCAATTTCTTTTGATCGGTCGAGAGCGACTTTCGACATCGGTTGCGGCTGCCAGCTTTCGACATAATCCCCATTCTCTTGACGATGACCAATAGGCTCACAAAATGATGTGTTAATCGATCCGTCAAGCCCTTTAGCCCTCACTGTTAATAATGTAATCTCATAGTCAAAATCAATCTGGCCCTCAGCTATCACAACGCCCTCATTGACTCTTCCAGCCTGTGCGGCATAATTCCATGCATCCTCAACCTCTGAAGATTTTACAATTCTTGATTGTCCTTTTCCTGATGATGACATGGTTGGTTTAATGAAGCATGGGAGACCAACCTGTGCGACTGCTTTTTTTAACTCATCTGAACTTTTTGCAAAAGCATAAGGCGAGGTCGGAAGCTTAAGCTCTTCAGAAGCCAGACGTCTGATTCCTTCTCGGTTCATGGTCAGCTGAACGGCTTTTACGTTTGGAATCACTTTAGTAATGCCATCTTGTTCTAATTGTTCTAACAGCTTGGTGTTAATTGCTTCAATTTCAGGTACGACAAGGTCTGGTTTCTCATTGGCGATAATTTCTTTTAATAACACTTCATCCGTCATGTCAACCGTATAGGATCGATGGGCTACCTGGTGGCCTGGGGCATTTTCATAGCGATCGACCGCCACCACCTCGATACCCAGCCTTTGAAGGGAGATAATCACCTCCTTACCTAATTCGCCACTCCCCAACAGCATAACTTTAGTTGAACCCGATTGAAGTGGAGTGTTGATTCGCATTGGTAGTATTTCCATTAAAAATTACATTATACAATGAAGATGAACTAAGACTCTATGAGGTTAAATTCCAATGCAAGTTTATAAAAATCGATAGGATTGGATAAGTTTAATTTTTGTTTAATGCTGGTTTGATAGTTCGATACGGTCTTCATGCTGATGTTTAAATTCTCTGCAATAGTAACAAGACTCTGGCCTGAGGCAACCATTTTAAAAACCTCAAACTCACGTTCATTTAAAATTTCAATCGGGTTAAATTCATCTAAACTTTCTGGAAAAAAATTAGCACCATCCAAAATATTAACAACGGCTTTGATTAAATTTTCAGAGATATCTGACTTCATCACAAACCCTTTAACCCCCATTTTTTTTGCTTTCTTAATCATTAAATCACTATCATGCATTGTTAAGATCAGTATGTTTTGCTTTGAATTAAACTTTAAGATTTTTGCTGCTGAATCAATCCCGCTAACCCCCTGCATGGAAACGTCCATAATGATGAGGTCAAAATCATTTTTTTTACTTAATTCATAGGCCAGCTTGCCATTGTCTGCCTCATCAATTTCATCAAATAAATTTTGGTTTACGAATAACGTTCTCAAACCAGAACGGACAATTGCGTGATCATCAACTAAGAGTAATTTCTTCATCGGATGGGAATTTGTATTTTTAGATTAAAAGAATCGGCTCTTTGAAAAAAATTTAAGGTGCCTTTTATTGAGGATATTCTTTCAAGCATTCCAAGCAATCCGACGCCTTGAGTGAAACTTTTATTTTTAAGAATCCCATTATTTTTTATCCAAATTGAAAGAGTGCTTTTGGTTTCTTCAATAGTCACGCTAACATGAGTGGGTCGAGAATGCTTGTTAATATTGGTTAAAGATTCTTGAATACAACGGTATACAGATTCTCGTGCCTTATTTGAATATTTCTGGTGAGTAATGTTAATTTTTTTAATCACCACCACCTTATTATTTTGTTTTTCCCACGCAGAAACTAAGTCAATTAATGCATCCTCAAGTCCAAGATCGTCAACAATACCTAAGCTGAGTCTTTTGATAATATTGCGAGTAAGATCCATTAGGTCTTTTGTTGTCTGAATTATTACAGAAGTATGTTTTTTGGATTCTTTGAAGCTGGAAACAGTCTGGGCTGACGTCGCTTCAACCTGGATTGCAGCAAGGGACTGGCCAATCTCATCGTGAAGGTTTCTGGCTATCTCCTTCTTCTCGACCTCCTGAACCTCCATTAACTTTGTTGTGAGTAAGTGGATACTTCGATCATTCTTTTTTAACTTAGCCGTGAGCTGGTTGTACTTTAATCTCAATAGGTCAAGCTCCGGAATTCCAAAGGATTTATTATTTTTGACATACTTTCCCTGCTCCAGTGACTGGAAGCCCAAAATAATTTGATTGATTGGTGAAATGAGCTTCTCAAATAAGAAGTAAATTGAAATATTGACCATTAAAAAAAAGATTGCTGCAATAATTAATCCATTTTTAATTTGTTGCCAAATTTCATCATATTCATAAACCGGATTGGGAATAATATTTACAGCCCCGACCACCTCACCAAATTTTTTCAATTTTATCTCGGTCTGCCTAAGCTCCTTAGAATAAAAATTTAATACGTTCTGAAACCAGATCGGGCTTGGACTTTCACTTCGCACCGCCCTATTTTCATCAACTACCTGACCGTTGATATCCAAAAGTCGAATAGACAGGTGGCGTAAAGATTTCAATTGACTTAATCCTAAGAGGTTGTCTTGAAATAAATACAAATCAGGGTTTTTTTTGATACCCGATTCTATTGAAAATTCAGCCAAGTGCATTGAAGACTCGATCTCAGATCGTACGGCATTTTTGGAGGTATAAACGACTGAAATAAATCCAATTGCTATCGCTATAAATAACAATAAGTTCACAATAATCATCAGTCTTGATTTGATACTCATTCTATAACTTTACACCAAAAAAAAAGGCCTTGATCAAGGCCTTTTTTATAA
>JAHEAL010000027.1 GCA_024642775.1 Nitrosomonadales bacterium | reverse complement strand
CATTATTCGGTGTATCTTTCCAATTAAATCATTTATTTAAATGCTAAAAAATGTTATTTTAACGCTCTTTTAAGATCATTTGGAGATATTCATGGCAATCGAACAAACATTATCAATTATCAAACCGGACGCAGTGGAAAAAAACGTGATTGGTAAAATTTACAGCCGATTTGAAGATAACGGTTTAAAAATAATTAAAGCCAAAATGGCACACCTATCCAAAGCAGAAGCTGAAGGTTTTTATGCGGTGCACAAAGAACGTCCTTTCTTTAATGATTTGGTATCATTTATGACCTCAGGCCCTGTAATGATTCAGGCTCTTGAAGGTGAAAATGCAGTTCTAAAAAACCGCGAGCTAATGGGTGCGACCAATCCTAAAGAAGCTAACCCTGGAACCATCAGGGCTGACTTTGCTGAAAGCATTGATGCGAATGCGGTGCATGGTTCAGATTCATTAGAAAATGCTAAAATAGAGATTGAATATTTCTTTGGCTAATTTTGTTGATAAATTTACTCGATATTGATTTAGATACCTTTCAATCTCAAATTGCAAAAGCAGGTCATCAGCCTTATCGCGCCAAACAACTTTGGCGCTGGCTCTTTAAAGAAGAGTTAACCGATTTTGATTTGATGACCGATCTTGCAAAAGATTTTAGACTTTTTTTATCCAACAATTATGAGGTAACTTTCCCCAGCGTTAAATTTGATCACACTTCAACAGATGGTACAAGGAAATGGCTTTTTGATGTTGGTACATCTAATGCCATAGAGACGGTATTTATTCCTGAAAAATCTCGTGGAACCTTATGCATATCATCTCAAGTGGGTTGTGCACTGGAATGTACTTTTTGCTCAACAGGCCGACAAGGTTTTAACCGGAATCTTAATCAAGCGGAAATTATAAGCCAACTGTGGATGGCTAATAAAATGATTGATTCAACCAGCTCCCAGCATAAACCAGTAACAAACGTTGTTATGATGGGCATGGGTGAGCCTTTGGCCAATTACGATAATGTTGTTTCAGCATTAAAAATCATGTTAGATGATAAAGCTTATGGCTTAAGCAGAAGAAGGGTAACGGTATCAACCAGTGGCCTTGTTCCGGCAATAGAAAAATTAAAGAATGATTGCCCAGTATCTCTCGCGATATCTCTGCATGCACCCAACGATTTTATTCGGGATGAGATCGTCCCTATCAATAAAAAATATCCACTCAAAGCGCTTCTAGCAAGTTGTGATAGCTATCTAGAGAATGCACCGAGAGACTTTATTACTTTTGAGTACGTTATGTTAAAGGGCGTCAATGATCAATTGGAGCATGCTTTAGAATTAGTGAAATTGGTAAAAAATACGCCCTGTAAGTTTAATTTGATTCCTTTTAATCCTTTTCCTAAAAGTGGGTATGAGTGTTCAGATCGAAGTCAGATTCTAGCGTTTCAAAAAATTCTTATGGATCATGAAATCATAACCACAATCCGAAAAACTCGTGGTGATGATATTGATGCAGCGTGTGGTCAATTGGCTGGTGATGTGAAGGATAAAACCAAAAGAACCATTCGCTTAATCCAAGAAGGAAAGCGTTAAATTGATCAATAGAAATAGATTGTCGGTAAACATTGACGGGATAGTGGTTGGTGGGCAAGCACCAGTTGTCATTCAATCGATGACCAATACGGATACGGCTGATGTTGAATCTACCGTAACCCAAGTATTGGATCTATGGAAAGCAGGATCGGAAATGGTCAGGATTACGGTCAATAATGAACTTTCTGCAAAAGCCGTCCCGGAAATAAAGAAAAAATTACTCGAACAAGGTTGTAATGTTCCATTGATTGGAGACTTTCACTTTAATGGACACAAACTGCTGACTCTTTATCCGGATTGTGCAAAAGCATTGTCAAAATATCGGATTAATCCTGGAAACGTCGGAAAGGGATCAAAAAGAGATGATCAATTTAACCAAATGATCCAGATTGCTATCGACAATGATAAGCCGGTTAGGATTGGTGTTAATTGGGGTTCGTTAGATCAGGATTTATTAGCTGAAATGATGGATAAAAATGCTTTATCTGATAACCCTCTCAATTCGATAGATTTAATGCGAGAAGTTCTTATTGAATCGGCGTTAAGAAGTGCTGATGCTGCCGTCAAGTTAGGATTAGCAAAGAGCAAAATAATCATCTCGTGTAAAACTAGTGATACGCAAGATTTAATTTATGTTTATGAGCAACTTCAGAAGCGGTGCAGTTTTCCTTTACACTTAGGGCTCACGGAGGCTGGGATTGGTACAAAAGGGATTGTTGCTTCTGCGGCGTCTATGGGATATTTGTTGCAAAAAGGAATAGGCGATACCATTCGCATTTCACTGACGCCAGAGCCTGGGGAAAACAGAAATAAAGAGGTCATAGTAGCTCAAGAGTTATTGCAAACGATGAATATTCGTTCATTTGTTCCTCTTGTGATTGCCTGTCCGGGTTGCGGTCGCACAACATCCACATTTTTTCAAGAACTTGCACAACAAACGCAAACTTTTCTCAGAGAAAATATGTCATCATGGAAAGAAAAATACCCCGGTGTTGAAGAAATGAAAGTTGCCGTAATGGGTTGTGTGGTAAACGGTCCCGGTGAGTCAAAAATGGCTAACATTGGTATCAGCTTACCAGGCACTGGAGAAATTCCAGTGGCCCCAGTCTATGAGAATGGTCAGAAAACAGTAACATTAAAAGGTGATAATATTGCTAATGATTTTAAGAAAATTATCATCCAATACATAGAAAAAAATTACAAATAAATGAAAAAATATCAATCGATTAAAGGTTTTTATGACGTCCTACCAGAAAAACAAAAGTACTGGCGCTTTTTCTATGAGAAGGCCTTTAACGTTCTGGATAGCTTTAGTTACCAAGAAATCAAACTCCCGCTGGTAGAACCAACGGACTTATACATACACAGTGTCGGAGAGCAGACGGATATTGTGGAAAAAGAAATGTACTCTTGGCAAGATTCTCTGAATCAAGATCGGTTAACGTTAAGACCTGAAGGAACAGCAGGATGCGTTCGCGCAGTGATTGAAAATAATCTAACTTACAATGGACCTATCAGGCTTTTTTATCATGGCCCTATGTTTAGGCATGAAAATGTTCAAAAAGGAAGGCAGCGTCAATTTAACCAACTAGGTATCGAGGCCTTTGGTTATGCAGAACCTCTTCTGGATGCTGAAATTATTATTCTATTAAAAGACCTTTGGAACCAACTCGGATTAAAAGATATTGAGTTACAAATTAATAACATCGGGGATCCTGATGAAAGATTAATGTACAGAAAAGAGCTCATTGAATATTTTGAAAAAAATATAGACGCTTTAGACGATGATGCAAAAAATAGACTCCAATCCAATCCCATGAGAATTCTGGATTCTAAAAATCCAAAAATGAAAGACTTAATTGAGGCGGCTCCAAAATTTATCGATGTTGCCACTGGAAACAGTAATGAGCATTTTATGAGGGTTTGCAAGCTACTAGATGAAAATAATATTGACTATAGAGTCAATAAAAATTTAGTCAGAGGTCTCGACTACTACAATCGTACGGTTTTTGAGTGGGTTTCCAATGACCTTGGTAGTCAAGGAACTATTGCCGGCGGTGGACGATACGATTACCTTATTGAGTCAATTAATGAGAAGCATACCCCAGCTTTTGGGGTAGGTATTGGAATAGAGCGAATCATTCTTTTGCTCGAAGAACAAGAAAAGTTTAATTTTAATATTAACCCCGACGTCTATATCGTTGGCTTGGGGGAAAATATTGAGAGTTATTCTATGAAGGTTGCATCGGCCATCAGAGAAGCGGGTTTTTCAGTGAATATGAATATTGGGTCTAATAGTTTTAAGTCGCAAATGAAAAAAGCGGATAAGTCAGGCGCATACTTTTCAATCATAATTGGGGACAATGAAGTGGCAAATAATTCTGTTCAAATTAAACTTTTGAGGAAAGATTTGTCACAACAAGAGACTGCTTTTAAAGATATAGTAAAATTTTTACAAAATCATGAAAACCAATAATATTTTAGACGTATCGAATTTAAGTATTTATCCTCGTCATTCTAAAACACTAAAACTTGTTGATGATATTTCCTTTAATATTCCGAAAGGAAAGGTAACCTGCATTGTTGGCGAGTCCGGAAGTGGTAAGAGTTTAACGGCCCTTTCTATTATCCAATTATTATCTGTACAACTAGACTTTGATGGAGTTATCGATTTCGAAAAATCAAGAATCAGCCAACTACCTGAATCCAAGCTCAGAGACTTGCGTGGTTTGGATATCGCTATGATTTTTCAAGATCCAATGACTTCATTAAATCCCGTTTTTACCGTTGGCTATCAAGTGCTTGAGGCGGTATTGGCGCATAGAAAAATAAGCAAGAGTGAGGCTAAAAATGAGGTGATTAAAGCTTTTGACGATGTGGGTATTCCGGCTGACAGATATGATAGCTTTCCTGATGAGCTCTCTGGAGGTCAACGTCAGAGAATAATGATCGCCATGGCTATTATTAATAACCCTAAACTATTGATTGCGGACGAGCCAACAACCGCGTTGGATGTAACCGTTCAAAAGCAAATTCTTGATCTGATTAATAAGCTACAAAAAAAATTTAATATGTCAGTACTTTTTATTACTCATGATTTTGGGGTTGTCCAAGAAATTGCGGATCAAGTGCTAGTAATGTACAAAGGTAAAATTGTAGAGTCAGGCAATGCTAAAAAAGTTATAAATCTCCCAAATCACCCTTACACAAAGGCCTTATTAAACTGCATTCCAAGTCTAAAAAGTAGCAAGAAATTAAGCCCAATCAATTATAAAAAACTCGATCAAGAGATGGCGAAATTATGAGTTATCTCACGATAAAAAATTTAAGCAAAACGTATAAAAAAAGCTCAGGATTTCTTAATACAAAAACATTTAATATTAAAGCCCTTGATAATATTTCTTTTTCTGTTAAAAAAGGAAGTTGTATGGCGATTGTTGGTGAGTCTGGTAGTGGAAAATCAACACTTGCAAAAATTATCATGAAACTGCTACATCCAGAATCGGGAAAGTTAACATTTTCTGGATTATCGATAAGTGACCTAGAGGGTAAGAAATTGCTCCCTTATAGAAGAAAGGTGCAAATGATTTTTCAGGATCCTTTTTCTTCACTAAATCCAAAATTTACTATTCAACAGGTTTTGGCGGAACCTCTAAAAATTCATAGGTTAGGGAATGAATATGAAATTGATAATAAGGTTAATAAGTTTATTGAACTGGTTGGATTAAAAAAAGAGGATTTAAAGAAGTTTCCGCATCAATTTAGTGGTGGTCAGCGGCAAAGGATATGTATTGCTAGAGCATTAATTATGGAGCCGGAAATGATTGTTTGTGATGAACCAGTTTCTGCTCTTGATGTTTCAATTCAAGCTCAAATTCTTGAATTATTAAAAAACTTGCAATCAAAATTAAACTTAACGTATTTATTCATAACTCATGATCTAAGAGTGGTAAAATACATGGCAAAAGAAATGATCGTTTTGCAAAAAGGTAAGCTTGTTGAAAAAGGAACGGTAAAAGAAGTTTTTTCAAACCCAAAAACTAACTACACAAAATCACTTATTGACTCGATACCAGGATCAATTTAAAAGATAAGGAAATAATATGGCTCAAGATCCAGATACTATTAATTTAGAAAAAATGGAAAAATTTAAAGATATTTTAATTAAAAATAAAAAATTATTAATTATTGGCGTAATAGTTTTATTGGGTTTAATTTTAGTTTCAGATTTTTATAAAGATCGACAAATTAAAAATTCAGAAGAGGCGTCTCAGCTTTATCAAGAGCTGTTAATCAGTAAAAGTAGTGATCTTGAAAGAATTACTGGGATCGCTGATGATTTGATGAATAACTATCCTCAGACCCCTTATGCTTCAAGAGCTCAGATTTTGTATGTAAAAAATATTATAAAAAACGATAATAAATCAGAGAATATTACTGAAAGGCTGGAGTGGGCAGCTAAAAATAGTAATGAGCCATCTATAAAGAGTTTAGCCTACTTTTATTTAGGTTTGAATTATTTAGAGCGAGGTCAATTTGAAAGCTCTTTAAAATATGCGGAGAAGATACAAACTAAAGGATTTTTAGCATTTAAATATGATCTGATGGGTGATATTTTTGTAAAAAAAGGGGATCTTGATAATGCTAAAGTTAATTATGAAAAAGCAATAGAGTCACTCTCGAATCAAGGGGACTATGCAAGGGTAATTGAATATAAATTACAAAATATTTGATAATCTCGAATGTTAAGACTCCTTATTTTATTTGTTTTCTTCCTAATGGCTTCTTGCATTGGACCCCTGAAGGAGCTGGATCGTCAGATAGATGATGTTTATCTATCCTCACCATTAGATGGTACTCCGGAAGAACTCCCTGAAAATTTTGTCAATAAAGTTGAAATAAAAAAACTTTGGTCATTTGAATTTTCTGA
>JAHEAL010000022.1 GCA_024642775.1 Nitrosomonadales bacterium | reverse complement strand
CATCAATTTTTTCACCTAAAAAGATCTGTTTCTTGATACCAATATTTACAGCATCCACATAAAAAGTTTTACCCGATCGATATATCGTCTTCCATAAAATTAAATTTCCAAAACTTGGTTTCACGCTAATGTGTTGTGCAACATGCCCTCTGTCTGAGATAACTTGCTCTATCATCTTAGTTGCACGATGATTCTGTAATAATCCAAATAATAAATAAAAAATTGCCCATATAAAGGCAAGCTTTGCATAACTCGCTTTCCCTTTAATGGCAGAAATAATGATTAGAACTAGTATGGGTAATGTAAATAATGGATCAATAATGGATACATTATTCCAGCTAATTCTTGTATTTGAAAAGGGCCAAAAGAGCTGTGTTCCATAGCTTGTGCATGCATCAAGCAAGCCATGGGTTCCATAGCCGATCGTGGCATAGATCCAGATTTGCTTAAAAGTTAGGTGCGTGAATTTATTAAATATCCCATAAAAAATGATGGAGAATATTAATCCACCAATTGGAATAAAAATTAAGGAATGCGTGAACTGTCTGTGATACTCAAGAAATAATAAAGGATCGTCCTTTGACCTAAACAGGACATCAATATCCGGAAGCATTCCCGATAAAAATCCTATTATTAAAATGATAACAATATTCTTATTTCGAGATAGTGATTGTGTCAGTGAGGCACCTAAAACGCCCTGGCTCAGTGGATCCAACCTTTATTCCCATTCAATTGTAGCTGGCGGTTTTCCAGATATATCGTATACCACCCGATTAATACCCTTAACTTCATTGATGATGCGATTCGATATTTTGGATAATAGACTATAGGGGAGTTCTGACCATTTGGCTGTCATAAAATCGGTCGTCTCTACCGATCGTAAAGCTACAACGTATTCGTAGGTTCGGCCATCTCCCATGACACCAACCGATTTAACTGGAAGGAAAACACAGAAAGCCTGAGATGTTTTCGCATACCAGCCAGATTCTTCTAATTCTTCCATGAATATCGCATCGGCCTCTCTAAGCAGTTCGGCGTATTCAAATTTTACTTGCCCTAAAATTCTTACTCCAAGACCGGGGCCTGGGAAAGGATGCCGATAGACCATGTGATGAGGGAGATTTAACGCTGTACCAAGCTGACGTACCTCATCTTTAAAAAGCTCCCTTAATGGCTCAAGTAATTTTAGATGCAGCGACTCAGGGAGTCCCCCGACGTTGTGATGGCTTTTGATATTATGACCCTTCTTAGTCTTTCCTCCAGCCGATTCAATAACATCCGGATAAATTGTACCTTGGGCTAGCCATTTAGCATTTTTAATTTTTTTAGCCTCTTCCTGGAAGACTTCCACAAAGTTTCGACCTATGATTTTTCTTTTTTCTTCTGGGTCAGATATACCCTCTAAATCATTCATGAATTGTTCAGTGGCATTCACGTGAATGACCTTGACACCTAAATTTTTATCGAACAACTCCATCACATTTTTGGCTTCATTTTTACGGAGTAGCCCATGGTCAACAAAAATACAAGTTAATTGTTTACCGATTGCTTGGTGGAGTAGGGCAGCGGCTACTGACGAGTCAACGCCACCGGATAACCCAAGAATGACATCATCATCACCTACTTGATTTTTGATTTGTTCAATTGCCGTCTCGATATAGTTAGGCATTGTCCATTCGGGTTTACATTCACTTATTTCCAGAACAAAGCGTTTTAGAATATTAAAGCCCTGATTGGTGTGAGTAACTTCAGGATGAAATTGAACCCCGTAAATTTTTCTCTCATCATCGGCTATTGCAGCTATCGGTGTGGATGAATTGCTGGCAATAATTTTAAAGCCGTCAGGCATCTGCTCAACTTTATCGCCATGACTCATCCATACATCAAGCAGTCCATGACCGTCAGGATTGGTTTTGTCTTGGATATCTTTAAACAATCTGGAGTGACCATGAGCTCTTATCTCAGCATGCCCAAATTCTCTTTTAAGACTGTTTACGACCTTGCCACCCAGTTGTTCGCAAAGTGTTTGCATGCCATAACAAATACCTAGTATGGGTACGTTAAGATCAAAAGCCAATTGAGGTGCTTTTGGTGTTTCTTGATCGTAAACGGAGTTAGGACCCCCAGAAAAAATAATAGCTTGTGGGTTAAATTCTTTTATCTTGGTCTCGGAAGTATCATAAGGATGGATTTCGCAAAAAACATTCATCTCACGAATTCTTCTGGCAATTAATTGAGTGTACTGTGAACCAAAGTCCAGGATTAAAATTTTATTCAAGTGTTAATCCAGTCTGTAGTTAGGCGCTTCTTTTGTTATCTGTACATCATGGACATGGGACTCTCTGATCCCCGCGTTGGTTATTTGTACAAACTCCGATTTGTTTCTCATGTCATCAATATTTTGAACGCCAACATAACCCATTGAGGCCCTCAAGCCACCCATCAATTGATGAATGACATTCTTAACCGATCCCTTATAAGGCACTCTGCCTTCGATGCCCTCGGGGACTAATTTTTCTGCGTTATCTTCGCTGTCTTGAAAGTAGCGATCTTTTGAGCCTTCTTGCATTGCACCAATCGAACCCATGCCACGATAAGATTTGTAGGAGCGTCCTTGAAATAATTCAACTTCACCAGGGGCTTCTTCTGTACCAGCAAACATACTTCCGAGCATCACGTTGTATGCCCCAGCAGCAATGGCTTTAGCGATATCTCCTGAGTATCGAATACCACCATCGGCTATCAGTGGTACTTTTGATTGATGAAGTGCCTCAGCAACATTATTGATCGCAGTAATCTGTGGCACACCGACGCCGGCGACAATTCTTGTTGTACAGATGGAGCCTGGACCAATACCGACTTTTACACCGTCGGCACCTGCATCAACAAGCGCTTTTGCTGCATCTCCGGTGGCGATATTTCCGCCAATCACATCTGTTTTTGGGAAGGTTTTTTTTATCCATTTAACTCGGTCTAAGACCCCTTGTGAGTGTCCATGAGCTGTGTCAACAATAATCACATCAACCCCGGCCTCTACTAGTTTTTCAACACGTTTTTCGGTATCCGCACCAACGCCAACAGCTGCGCCGACAATCAGTCTTTCTTTTGAATCTTTGCTGGCGTAAGGGTGGTCTGATGATTTTTGAATGTCTTTAACGGTAATTAAACCCTTTAGGTGATCCTTTTCGTCAATGACCAGTAACCGCTCCAGTCTGAATTGGTGGAGGAGGCGCATCACCTCTTCTTTGGTTGCTTTCTCGTTTACGGTGACCAATCGCTCTCTAGGAGTCATCACATTATGAACCGGTTGCTGGAGGTTTTCTTCAAAACGGAGGTCTCGGTTTGTCACAATACCCACAACTTTATTATTTTCAATAACGGGAAGCCCTGATATTTTATGTTTCTTGGTTATATTAATCACTTGTTCAACCGTCATATTTGGGTCAATCACAATCGGGTTACTCACCACACCCGATTCAAACCGCTTTACTTTTAAAACATGCTCGGCCTGAAGTTCTGGGTTCATATTTTTATGAATAATACCGATACCACCTTCCTCGGCCATCGCGATAGCAAGGTCAGCCTCTGTCACGGTGTCCATCGCTGCCGACAAAAGGGGTACATTTAGATTGATATTTTGAGTAAGTTGAGTTGCAAGAGACACTTCTTTCGGTAACACATTCGAGTGTGCAGGAACAAGTAAGATATCATCAAAGGTTAAAGCTTGTTGTATGAGACGCATTTTGAATTCCTTAATCGCGCAAAACAAGATTATACAGAAATCTTAGTCACTTGAGGAGGGTAAATTAGGCATCTCCACCCCCTTTTTTCATTTTTTTTCCTTGTTCAGCTCTTTGCCGACGGATTTCTTTTGGGTCAGCGATCAGTGGACGGTAAATTTCTATCCGATCTTTTTCACGTAACGTCTTGTCCAGGGTCGTATGTTTGCCAAATATACCAATGGGATCTCGGTCAAGATCAATCTGTGGGAATTCTTTCTTTATCCCCGATAAGTCAATCGCTTCTTGAACGGTTGTTCCAGCTTTAACCGTAATTGGGATAATTAGCTGTTTTTCAGGGGTGGCGTAAGCAACTTCCACCAGGATTGATTGGTTATCTGTCATTATTTATTTTATTCGCTTGTTTAATAAATTCATCGATAAAAGTATTGGCAATTATATTAAAAACCGGTGCAATGAGTTTTTCTAAAATGATATTACTAAATTGATATTCTAACTTTAATTGAATTTGACAGCTATCTTTATCCAACTCTTTGAATGCCCACTCTCCAGATAAGTGCTTAAAAGGACCATCCACTAATTTGATCTCCATCACGTCTTCATTGATTTTTTGATTTTCAGTGGTAAAGGTTTGTTTAATTCCCTTGAAATTAATTTCAATGGAGGCGGTCGTTTTATTTTTATCTCGATATAAAATTTCAGTCTTTCCGCACCACGGTAAAAATTTTGGGTAATCTTCAACCCGATCGACTAGGGAAAACATGGTGGTTTTTTGGTGTAGGACGATGGCCGATTTTTCAATTTTGTGCATTTTTTTTATATGAGGTATTCAATCGAGTACAATTATACTTTATTACGTTATTACGAAACAAAATGTCCATCATTCAGAACAAAAAAGCATTCCATGATTACTTCATTGAAGAAAAATATGAAGCGGGTATCGTTCTTGAGGGATGGGAAGTAAAGGCAATCCGTGATAATCGTATTAATATCAAAGAATCTTATGTCATCATACAAAGAGGAGAGATATACCTACTCGGTTGTCACATAACTCCCTTAGGTGCTGCCTCAACACACATCCGTCCCGACTCCATTCGAACCCGAAAGCTTTTATTAAAAGGGCAGGAGATTGTTAAGCTGATCGGAAAGGTAGAGCGGTCTGGATACACCCTGGTCCCCATTGATTTTCATTACCAAAGAGGGAAGATAAAGGTACAAATCGGACTGGCTAAAGGAAAAAAACAATACGATAAGCGGCACACGGAAAAAGAAAAAGATTGGCAGAGGGAGAAAGAAAGAATCCTTAGAGCATCAAACAAGTTTAAATAGTATAATAGCAATATGTTTTGGGGCTGACCCGGTTTCGACGTGGGTTACAAAACAGAATAGGGCATACCGAGGCCTAGTGCCCTCGTAAAAAAAGCTAGAAATTTAGTAATCGCAAACGACGATAACTACGCTTTAGCTGCTTAAGTCAGCTAAACGCTGTCCTGATGTGCCACTCGCTCAGGTCACAGCGTCATTAAGAGAGGCTCGAAAATTATTGGGTTACTTAATAATTTTTTAAACTTAAGGTGACTAGTCATCATATTTGATTGCTTGTTTTTGAAGTGATGATTAAATTAAAAAATAAGCTAAGTATGTAGAACTATCTGCGGAGGATTCGCGGACGGGGGTTCGATTCCCCCCAGCTCCACCATTAAATTTTATGAATTATTTATTTTCTTGAATGTTATGAAGTAATCAATTAACTTAATAACTATGACAAATTTTTCCAATTTACTCTTAAAAAATCAGCTCTGCTTTGCATTATATTCTGCAACAAATGCAGTAACTCGATATTATCGATTTTACCTAAAAGAATTTGGTATTACCTATCCTCAATACCTTGTTTTGTTGGTTGTTTGGGAAAATGAAGATTCGACAGTTACTGCCAGTGAAATTGCAAGAAAACTCAATCTTGATGCACCAACAGTTACACCAATAATTAAGAAGCTTATCGATCAAGGTTTGATCAAGAAACAAAGAGATAAGTCTGATGAAAGATTAATTAATATATCTTTAACAAAAAAAGGTCGAGACCTCGAGGAGAAAGTAGCTTTAATTCAAGATAAAGTTGCTTGTAAAACACATCTTCCTAAAAAAGATTTTGAGGACTTAAAACAAAGGCTTAATGAGTTATCCCAAATTATGGATATTAGCGAAGAGGATCGTGAATCTTTAAAACTAATATTGTGTAAATAAAAAAGAGGGGCTAACCCCCCCCTTTTTTTTTAAATATTTTTAATTTCTATATTTTTCTTGAATCTGATAAGGACTCTTATAACCTTCTGTAGGGTTAGTTACAATATCACCTCTAAAGCTTTGAAGATCAGCCATTAGTTCAGATATCTCTTGATCAGGTACATTGAAGTTATAGAATGTTTGTAAACACTCGATCATAATAATGTCAAATTCACGATCTGTAATTTTAAGATGCGGGTGGGTATCTTTCATATTTTTACCTCTACCAAATTCATCAGGTTTGTAGAGATCTGGACCTCCAGTTCTTTTTGCAACCCAATTAGTTAACCAAACTTTAAATCCAGCTTTAGTATGAATCTGATCATGAACATTTTTAATGTTCGGGTTAGCATTAAGTGAATGATTTGTATAGAGTTTATCAACCAAGTGGTCCACAGTGATTGCGATATTATAAATACCACCCAATCTCGTGTACAAACTCTCTTTTTTATCTTCAGCTAATGCTGATTGACTAAAAATTGTTGCAAAAATAAAACTTAAAGCAACAAATGAATTAAATAAAATTGCTCTTCCCATGATATTTCTCCTCGAGGAATTTTTAAGACAACACAAAATAAAGAGATAAATATGCTGAGATTGCAATCCCAAAAAGCAGATAAAGAATAACAAATAAATCAAAAACTGTATTTTTAAACATATCTATGTCCTTATAATTTGTGAACCAATATAATTATTAGCACACTAACTATTAGAACACTAATTAATTTTACTTATCAGCAATTCAATACTTGTATGTCAATTCATAACTTGTATGTCAATT
>JAHEAL010000011.1 GCA_024642775.1 Nitrosomonadales bacterium | reverse complement strand
CCAATCTTCTTAATGAATTTTTTCGTATGCACAACCCAACAACCAAAAATCAACAGGGTAATGACGTCGGGACACAATATCGATCAATAATTTTTTATGTCACTGAAGACCAATATCAGGACTCTATAAAAACGATAGAAAAAGTAAACACTTCCGGATTTTGGAAAGATCCAGTAGTTACTGAGGTTGAAAAATTTAAACAATTTTATGAGGCTCAAGAGGATCATCAGGATTATTTGAAAAAAAACCCAAATGGATACTCTTGTCATTACGTTCGGGATTTTAGTTTTACTAATTAATATTATAGGAGTTTAAAATGCGCTGTGCCTTTGTTCGTATGTTTTTTTGGCTTTTTTTAGTTATCCCATTATCTTTCGTACCTGCCATTTCAACTAAAATTGAGAATGGTAGCGAGACTGTTGAAAGTGTGCGGGTATTTTTTATGTGTTTGGGAGTAAATTCTAGCGAGGTGGTATCAATCAACTGGGGAAGTTATATAGCCCAAATCTTATTTTTTATTGTTATCTTTCAACTTATTTTAGATGTGCTGGTTGTCTTATGCGCACGTCGAAAAGGCTCAGGCTGTCATAGTAAAATTGATACTAAAAAGAAATAATTTTTAGCTGTTCCATACATACCATGCAGCTATTGATCTGTACGGTGACAATTTTCTTGTATGACTTGTTATCTGATTCGCAGTTAATAAACTAGGATACCCAAATAACTGAGAATATTTTTTTCTGATAGCATAATCAGTACTTGGCATAATGTCCAAGTGCTGTTGATTAAAAATAAGCATCATTTCAACCGACCACCTTCCAATCCCCTTTATTTTTGTAAATTCAGCAATGATTTCATCATTGCTGAGATTTTTCATTTGGCTTTTACTGGGGATTAGTTGTGCTTGATTGGCTTCAACAATATCGATGATGGTTTTAATTTTTCTAGAGGATAAGCCAATGCTACTCAGCTTTTCTTGATGGTTTAAGATTATTTCGTCATCAGGGAAAGTCTGACTAAAATTTTCCACAAATCGATTAAAAATTGTATTCCCAGCTTTCGGATGAAGTTGTTGAAAAAAAATAGCTTTAACTAGACTTTGGTGTGGCAGAAGGCTATCGGTTTTCTTTAGTAGACAGTCACCAACATCATGGATAATATTTTCCCAGGTTTTATCCATTTGTCTGAGATAGTTTGCGGCCTCTTGAAAACGCTTTACCAAGGTATATGCTTGCCTGCGTAATCGATATACTTTCCAGAATTTTTAATCGATAGTTGATTGATGACCTCAATCATTCCGCTGACACTCTCTTCAACATTAATCCAGCCACCCGGACCACCCATATCAGTCCTCACCCATCCTGGGTGAAGTGTTAAGGTAGCAATATTTTTATTGATGAGATCATGGCGCATGCTCTGCATGGCTGAGTTTAAAGCAGATTTTGAAGATCTATAAATATAAGATCCCCCACTTGTATTATCTTCAATACTTCCCATTTTGCTCGTTATGGAAACAACCTTTTTTTGATCTCCTAATTCAAGATTAGGTAAAAATTGCTCAATAATTTTTATAGGTGAGATGGCATTAACTAAAAAACTATCTAACCAGTCATCAGCTGAAATTGAACCAAGATGACTTCCTCGCCAAATTCCAGCATTATTAATCAAGATATCAATTGCTTGACCGGATAATTTTTTTTGAAGTTGGTTGATCATTTCATGCTTGGATACATCAAGTTCATGAACCTCAAGATCACCAAGTTTTGAGAGCTCACGGAGCTCTTTTACATCTTCTATATTTCTGCATGTTGCAATGACTTTATGGTTTTGTTTTAGGTATTGGCGAGTGAATTCTAAACCTAAGCCGCGATTGCATCCCGTGATAAAAATATTGGCCATAAATTTCCTTAAAAATCTGTTTATCTAATGAAGATACTTTATAATAAACTCAATGATTTTAAAACCTTCAACATTCGTTGCACTTTTTGTTTTTTTCTATTCGAGTGTATTCTCGGACCCTGTTTTTACCCTTGAAGATTTGATTGCAATGGCAAATGAATCCAACCCCGTTATAGATGTCATTCAAGCAAAAGAGGATGCTGCAAAAGCTGGAATCACTGTAGCAGAGCAATATTTAAATCCATCTGTGGGATTAACGGCAGGTCCTTCAAAAACTAGAATGCAACCAATTGTAAATGATAAGTACTGGGCAGTTGGAATTTCTCAGCCATTGGAGTTCTCTGATGTTAGGAGTGCCAGAAAAGAGATAGCGGAATCCAATCTAAAATTTGTTGATGAGGTGAACAAGGGTACCAGGATTGGCTTAATGCTAAACATAAAATCAGCTTTTTACAATGTTATACACAACCAAGAAATACTAAAACTTGCCGAAGCAGACCGAAAAGTAATACAAGATATTAGAGATCGTGTTGAGTTAAGGGTGGACGTTGGTGAATCTGCACGATATGAACTAATAAAAGCTGACACAGAACTTCTAGCAGCCAAGCGAGATGCTCAAGCATCAAAGCTGAGAATTCAAGAAAGTAAATTTTTTTTAAAAGGTTTAATTGGAAACAAGATGCCTGATACATTTGAATTAACTGGAGTCTTTCCTAGTTCTGATATTGACATAAGCAAATCAGAAGTTACGGAATTAATTGCTAACAGCCCTCGTTTAAAACAACTGAAAGCGGCGTCATCCGTATATGAGAATAAAATCAAATTAGAAAAAAATTTAGTTAATCCTGGCTTAACGTTAAGTGCTGGTATAAACCAAGACCCAGGGATTCGAAACTACACCATTGGTGTTAGCATTCCTCTTCCAATATGGAATCAAAGAAAGGGTGAAATTAATCAAGCATCAGCTAATTTAAGAGAAGTAGAGGCAACCTATGAGCAACAAACATTATTGCTTCGAAGAGATATTGACGCCTCATATCAGCGTTATTTGATTGCTAAAGAGCAAGTGATGACCTTTGAAGAAAGTCTGCTCGATCAGGCGGAATCGGTTTTGAAGGTGGTTGAATCGGCATATCGTTTTGGTGAAAGAGGTATTTTAGAATACTTAGATGCCCAACGAACACAAAGAGCGGTTAGGAAAGATTACCTCGCTGCAAGATTGGATTATTTAATCTCCATTATGGAGATGGAACAATTACTTGGTACAAAAATAATGGAGTGATATGAAAATTAATTTATTTAAACTTTTATTTATAGGTTGCTTAATGGTTTCTTGTACTAAAGAACAGGATATTACAGATCAACAACAACTAAATCCTAATGAGGTTATTGCATCAGAAAGTATGCTCAACCAAATTAAGATTGAGAAAGTAAAAGAAATTCCTATAAAAAGAACATTAGACATCCCTGGGAGTATCGAAGTTAAACAAAATCTCCTTGCAAAAATAGGCTCTCCAGTTCAGGGGAGAATAATTGAGGTCAATGTCGAACTTGGGCAGAAAGTTAAAAAAGGTCAAGTTCTTGCAATAATCAATAGTACAGAGCTTGCAAAGCAGCAATTAAATTATATTAAATCAGTTCAGATGGTTGAATTGAGATCAAAAGCATTCGAAAGAGCAGTTCTTTTGTTTGATGCGGATGTTATAAGTGAAGCACAAAAGTTACAACGTAAAACTGAATTATCAGCGGCAAAAGCGGAAATGGAAGCAAGTAAAGATCAGTTATATGTTCTTGGTATGACGAATCAGGAAGTAGAAGCTATTCAGTCAGAAACTCAAATAGATTCAGTAACTACCATCGTTGCTAAAATTGATGGAAAAGTAATTAAGAAAAATGTAAATATAGGTCAGGTTGTCGATCCAACCGAGGATATATTTACTGTAGCGGCTCTTGAGCAAGTTTGGGGAGTTGCTCAGGTTCCAGAGAGGCAAATTGGATTTTTGAAAGAGGGTGATGAAATTTTGATTGATGTCCCCGCGTATGAGAAAAAGTTAGTTGATGGAAAAATTAGTTATCTGGGAGATATTGTTGATCCCATAACCCGAACCGTTACAATTCGAACGGAGATTGATAATACGAATGGATTATTAAAACCTGATATGTTAATTACCATGAAAGTATCAGGGAAAGAGATTAATAAAATAGGTGTTCCTATTAATTCAATTGTTGCAATTGATGATATTCCCAATTTATTTGTTAAAACCTCTTCAAATACTTTTTTATTAAGACCAGTTACTTTAGGAATGAAAAATAAAAGTTATGTGCATATTGAGGACGGTTTATCTGAAGATGAAGAAATTGTTGTAGATGGAGCTTTTCATTTGAATAATGAGCGATTGTATAAAAAAGATTAAGACATGATTGAATCATTTATTAGAGGGTCACTAAATCAAAGATTAATAGTCATGGTAATTTCAGCCATGCTGATTATTGGAGGCTTCTTCGCATCCCAAAAATTATCATTAGACGCATTTCCAGATGTAACTAATATACAAGTTCAAATAGCAACTGTTGCTTCTGGAAAGTCTCCAGAGGAAGTTGAACGTTTTATAACGGTTCCTATTGAAATCGCGATGACTGGTTTACCAGGATTGGTGGAGATGCGATCTTTAAATAAGGATTCATTATCGTTAATCACATTAGTTTTTACTGATCAGACGGATGTTTATTTTGCACGCCAGCTGGCAATGGAACGATTAATGCAAGTTCAGGATGTAATGCCAAAAGATGTAGCTCCTATTCTTGGACCAGTTTCGACAGGTCTTGGAGAGATCTATCAATATACCTTGGAGCTTCCTGGGGAGGAGAACCGTCAACTAACCATACCTGAATTAACAAACAGAAGAACAATTAATGACTGGGTCGTAAGACCTATGTTGAGAAACATTAATGGTGTGGCTGAAATAAATTCACAGGGTGGCTATGTTAAACAGTATCAAGTTTTAGTAAATCCTGATCGGTTGGCACACTATAAAATAAAAATGTCTCGTGTTTACGAAGCTTTAGAAAAGAACAATATAAATAGTGGTGCCGGTGTATTGCCAAAAGGTGCTCAGCAATTTCTTATTCGTGGTGAGGGGTTGATTCAAAATATTTCTGATATAGAGAATATTGTCCTAAGGGAGGCTGATGGTATTCCAGTTTATATGAGAGATATCGGTGAAGTTAAAATTGGTTATGAGGTAAGAGTGGGTGCAGTAATTAAGAATGGTGTCAGTGAAGCAGTCGGCGGGGTAGTAATGATGTTAAGAGGTGGGAATGCAAGAGAGGTGGTTCAAAATATTAAAGCACGCGTTCAAGAAATCAATGACAAAGAATTGCTTCCAGGAGGACTAAAGATTGCCCCTTACTACGATCGAAGTGAGCTGGTCAATTCAGCAATTAAAACTGTGGTTAAGGTTTTAATTGAGGGGATCATTTTGGTGATTGCCATCCTATTTATTTTTCTTGGCGACTTCCGATCAAGTATGATTGTAGTAATGACACTAGTTCTGACCCCACTAATAACTTTTATGGTAATGAATTATCTTGGAATTTCAGCAAACCTAATGTCACTGGGAGGTTTGGCGATTGCAATAGGATTGATGGTAGACGGTTCGGTGGTTATTGTTGAAAATACTTTCCATAGATTAGGGCATAAGAAAAAAAATGAACAGAAAAATAATTTAATTTTTAATGCATGTAAAGAAGTAGCAACCCCTGTTTTATTTGGTGTAGGAATAATTATTTTAGTTTTCTTACCATTAATGACAATGCAAGGCATGGAAGGAAAAATGTTTGCTCCTCTTGCCTTAACGATTGCTATTGCTCTTACAATATCTCTAATATTATCTTTCTCATTATCTCCAGCATTGTGTAGTTTCTTTTTGAATGGTGGGTCTGGCGAAGATACAAAAATAATTCAAAAAATAAAAAAACCTTACATTAGTCTTCTTAATAAAGTGCTCGTTAATGAAAAAAAAGTTATCGCTATTGCGGTTGGATTATTTATTTCCTCAGTCCTAGTTATTCCTTTCTTGGGGACTTCTTTTATACCAGAGATGAAAGAGGGATCAATCGTTCCAGGCATTGATCGAGTACCTAATATATCGATCGAAGAATCGATTAACATGGAGTTTAAGGCAATGAGGGCTATTATGGAAGTTCCCGGTGTCAAGTCTGTTGTTAGTGCTCTGGGTCGAGGTGAAAGTCCAGCAGATCCGCAGGCTCAAAATGAATCAACGCCGTTAGTAAGTCTTAAACCAAAAGATGAATGGCCTGATGGGTGGACTCAGGATGATATCTCGGATGCCATTCAAGAAAAGATTAAATTTTTACCAGGCGTGGTTTTAATGATGATGCAGCCAATATCAGATCGAGTTGATGAATTAGTTACTGGAGTTAGGGCGGATGTGGCTGTTAAAATTTTTGGAGATGATATTCGTATTCTTCGAAAAAAGGCTGACGAAGTGGCTGAGCTTGCGAAGACTATTCCTGGAGCAACCGGAATTAAAGTTGAGAAAATTACCGGTCAGCAGTATCTAAATATTGTATTGGATCGAAATGCTATTGCGCGTCATGGTTTTAATGTCTCAGAGATTAATGATCTAGTTGAGATGGCAATTGGTGGAAAAGAAGCTACAAGAATTTATGAGGGGCAGCGAAATTTCGGGGCAGCTGTCCGCTTCCCAGCCAAGTATCGTGATGATGAGGATGTCATTCGAACCATAATGTTAACCTCTCCTAACGGTTCGCGAGTATCCCTAGGGGACCTAGCTAGCATTGAAGTTCGTGACGGCCCAGCTCGAATAAGCCGTGAATTTGCTAAACGCCGAGTGTATACTGGCATTAATGTTCAGAATCGTGACTTAGGCGGTTTGGTTGCTGATTTACAAAAAGCGATTGATCAGAAACTAGATTTACCCGATGGCTATTACATTGAGTATGGCGGCCAATTTGAGAATATGACTCGAGCCCTTGGTCATTTGTCTATTATTATCCCGTTAACCATTGCCGGCATTTTTTTCTTACTATTCCTATTATTTAACTCTGTTCGTTTTGCAACGCTGATTATTACTGTACTCCCCTTTGCGAGTATTGGAGGAATTTTTGGATTAGCTATAACAGGTGAATACCTTTCTGTCCCAGCATCTGTTGGATTTATTACCCTGGCTGGTATAGCGGTATTAAATGGCGTGGTATTAATCTCATGCATTCAGGGACTCAGTAAGAATGGGTTTAAATCTGATGCTGCAATTATTGAAGGATGTAAACAAAGATTAAGACCCGTATTGATGACAGCTTCGGTTGCGATGTTAGCCTTAGTTCCTTTCTTGTTTGCCACTGGCCCAGGTTCTGAAGTTCAGAAACCATTGGCGATTGTTGTTATTGGCGGGTTAATTACATCCACATCCCTTACTTTGCTTGTGCTGCCTGTGCTTTATAAATTATTTACAAAAAATATAAAGTAAATATATTGTTCAAAAAAAACCCAGCATATGCTGGGTTTTTTTTGAAACTTGTATGCGGTATTTTAGTTAACTGCTGACTTAAGACCTGCGCCTGCTTTGAATGATGGAACTTTACGTGCTGGTATTTTTAGTTCTGCACCAGTTTGCGGGTTACGTCCTGTACGCGCTGCTCTCTTTGTTACTTTAAAAGTACCAAAACCAATCAATGTTACTGTATCTCCTTTTTTAAGAGCTTTTGTAATGCTCTCAATTGTAGCGTCTAGAGCACGACCTGCATCAGCTTTTGTTGAGCCTGTTGCACCTGCAATTGCATCTATAAGTTCGCCTTTATTCATTTGAATCCTCCATATGTATTAATTGAATAAATTACTAAAGCTAATACACTGTAAAAATATCAGCTCAAATGTCCCTAAAATACTGCTATCTCGGGCGCTTGAACTTACTTTGCCCCTATTGAATAAAGTTGTCAACCCTAATTTTATAATTTTTTTGTAAAAAACAACTTTTAATTTTTTTTGATTAATGTAACATTAATCAAAAATGGATAATAAAAAAATAAAACATGGTGGTTACAGAAATGGCTCTGGAAGAAAAAAAGGGACGGGTCTCTATTCCGAGCAGACGAAAGTGTTAAGAGTTCCCAAAAGTCGAGTGGACGAAGTTAAAAATTATTTGTTGCAGGATAAAAAAAATTTTAATGTGAGAGATTTTTTTCTGCCTGATAATTTTCCAGTAACTAATCCCATAACGTTATTTAGCCATAAAGTACCTGCTGGATTTCCATCTCCTGCTGATGATTATTCGGAAAAAAAATTAGATTTGAATGAGTATTTAGTAGACCAAAGCGAGACAACTTTTTTTGTCAGGATCAAAGGTGAATCCATGATCGATGCTGGAATACTCGATAACGATATTGTTATTGTCGATCGATCAAAAGTAGCTGCTATTAACGATATCGTATTGGCATCAATAGACGGAGAATTTACAGTTAAGGTGCTAGCTAAGAACATGGATGGCCCTTATCTAATGGCTGCTAATAAAGAATTTAAGCCAATTCACATTAACCCCGGAAGTCAGTTTGAAATATGGGGAGTGGTTACAGGGTCTGTTAGAAAATTCAAAACATGATTGCGTTAGTTGATGTTAACAACTTCTATGTCAGTTGCGAACGATTATTTAATAAGCGTATTCAAAATAAACCTGTCGTTGTTTTAAGTAATAATGATGGATGCATTATCTCCAGAAGCGATGAGGCTAAAAAGATTGGCATTAAAATGGGGATGCCATTTTTTAAAGCGAAAAAATTAATCACTGAGCATAATGTAACTGTTTATTCTTCAAATTACCCATTGTATGCTGACCTAAGCGGCCGTGTAATGAATTTTCTCAATCAATATAGCGTTGATCAAGAAGTTTATTCTATAGATGAGTGTTTCCTAAAGCTTAATCAGCAAGAATATTTAGATTATGGTTATTCAATTCGTTATGAAGTTTTTAAAAATTTAGGCCTGCCTGTTTGTGTAGGTATCGGTAAGACAAAAACTTTAGCTAAACTGGCAAATTATATTGCGAAAAAATACAACGTTTATGAAGGGGTAGTCAGCTTTGAGGGTCCGTACAGGAAAGACTTAGAACAAATCATGATTGAAACATCAATTTCAAATCTTTGGGGAGTCGGTGGTCGCCTTACCAAGAAAATTAATGAACTAGGAATTTATTCGATTTGGGAACTAAAGTTAGCAAACCCAAAATGGATCAAGCAGCTGTTTGGTATAAATATTGAGCGCATGGTCTATGAGTTGAACGGAGTTTCGTGTTATCCGGTAACATCCAAAAAACTACCTCAAAAACAGATTATTTGTTCCAGAAGTTTCGGTCAAAAAATTAGAGACTTTAAAAGCATGGCGGATGCATTAATAACATTTGTTCAAAAAGCCTCATTAAAACTCAGAACCCAAGGCCTACAAACCAATCAGGTATTTATATTTATTCGTAATAATCGATTTGCAGAAAAAAGATTAATTGAGAATTCAATTACTATGCGATGTGAGTATTACACTAATGACAGTCGTATTTTGAATAGGCTGGTGATTGAAGGACTTAAAAAAATTTATAAAAATGATATTGATTACCACAAAGCAGGAATTATTTTAGGTAACTTAAAAGAAAGTTTTGGAGTAAATTATGATTACAGCAAAGAGGTGGCTGAATCTAAACTTATTGATACATTAGATGCTATTAATAGGAAATATGCTAAAGATATGATTGTAAGTGGATGGCAGAATAAAAATCCTTTATGGGGAATGAAGCAGCTTAATAAGAGCAAGCGATACACCACGTCATGGAATGAACTATTGGAAGTTGGATAATGTTGGATCTTGGTAAGAGGTGATTTGGTATAAGTTAAAATTATTATCTAGAGGAATCTTCCAGCCCTGGAAAAATATTTCAGTTAAAATGGGATTAAGGTAGATTAAGAAGGGTGGAGAGCCTCTAAAAGTTAAAGGATTAGATCCATCAATTTCATACTCTTTCACATCTTTATTTTGACTTTTTATACAAATAGTTTGTTTTGATGTGCTAGTTAAATGAATATAATTATTCGGCTTCTCAGGAACTCGTCGAGTTTGATAATTCGATATCTTATTTTCATTTTGATTAAAAATAGATTCGCATGAATCACTTAACTGAGTCATAGTTCCTTCGTTAATATCGGCGGATGTATTCGAGTTCGGGGATTCCTTGTTTTCCTGATTATTTGAGATTATATCTAAGGGTATCTCTGACTCTAATTTTGGAATGGACTCTTCTTGAATTTCAGGTAAAAGCTCATTATCAATAATATTTTCAGAAACATCATCTTCAGTTTTTTTGAAGATAATTAAAAATAAAGTAAAAAGTAAAGCCAATATTATTGTGTAATTAATGTATTTAGGTATGAAAAATTTTAATGATGGTTTGATGGCATGATCGGAACCAACAGACGGTTCATTTTCGATAGGTTGTTCAAGCAATTCATCCTTCTTGTTGATATGAAAAATTTCATCTTCAGAAAGATTGAGAAAAGCAATATATTTTTTAGTAGCAATTTTTTTAAAGTGATCATTAAAAAAACCATCACCCTTGTTTTCTTCAATCGATTTAATTTGTTGCACAGACAGGCTGCAGTTGGAGGCAACGACTTCAATGCTTAATTTAGATTTTAAACGAGCTGCTTTAATTTTTTCAAAATCAATAATCATAGTTAGTGTTAGTCATCAAAATAGTCTAAATAAAATAATAGCAACTATCGTTGGAGGGATAGCACCCAATAGAAGTCCCAAAGGGCTTATAGAGGACTCTTCAAAATGTTTTTTAAGTATGCTAATGCCTGCTGGATTTGGAGCATTAGCGATAACAGTTAAACCACCACCAGTTACTGCACCAGCTACAAGTGAAACTTTAAAAGGCTCACTTAACCCCTCAACTAATGAACCAAGATAAGTTAATGCAGCATTATCAGTAAATGCTGTAAGAATTGTCGCGCCGAAATAAACAGCATTATCACTCATGGAAACCAATACAGGCTGGAGCCACCACTGTTGAACCCCGCCAATGACTACCAAGCCGGCAAGAAAGAAGGCAACTAAAAGGGCTTCTTTTAATATTAGTTCCGATTGAAAGTGCTTGTATGCAGTCGTTAACCCAAGAAAAAATAAAAATAGTGACATAAATATTGCTGGATGGTGTGCGAAAATTACAACCCCGAGTAAAAATAACAAATGAATAAAAGTAAGTGAAAAAGGGACAAAATCTTCACTTAGGTTTTTAAATTTTATTGCATCAAGCTGGCTACGAAATACAACAGTAATTATGATTGCATTAATAAAAACTGCGATAGCTGATCGCCATCCAAAATTTTCCAACATAAAAATAATATCCCAATTCCAAGTCCCTGCAACCATTAAAACTGGAGGTGCAGCATAAGGAGTAAGTGTCCCACCAATAGAAATATTGACAAATAAAACACCTAGAGCTAAGTATTTAAATCGACTTGTTAGCTTTTCTTTAAAATAGATCCTGCTTAGAAGCAAAGCAGCTAAGGTCATTGCAGCTGGTTCAGTAATGAATGAGCCTAAAAGAGGCACAATGCTCAATAAAATAAAAAACATACTAATTTCAATTTTTAGAGGTAATAGTCGGCTTAAAAAAATTACAAGTTTTTCAGAAAATTGAAGAATAGGTTTTGTAGCAGCTATGACCATAATCACAAAAACAAACATTGGTTCCGTAAAATTTCTGGAATCAACATAATCTACCGCAAATGATTTACCTTCAAACATGAACATAAAAATAACCAAAACCATTGCCCAAAAACCAAAAACAATTTCAACTTCACCTAGCAAATGGAGTAATCCAGAAAATTGCTTATGGATGTGAGCAAGATGTTCAAAATATTTTGTCGAAAATGTATGAAGAATTGCTATTGCAAATAGTATTGTGCCAATGATATTTATTGTTGAAACATGATCCATTGTGTATTTTTTTTATAATTAATCTTGAATTGATTTTATCATGACATTATTTTAGTTTATGTAAAATTAAAAAATATCTTGTTAAGTTATAATTATCATTAATTAATAAACAAATTATTCAATTTAACTAAAATTAATGAAATTTTTAACTCAACAAGATATCGAAAATATTATTTCTCTTCACCAAAGTGGAAAGTATCAAGAAGTAATCAAGAGATCTAAGTCACTATTGAAAGATTTACCAAATGAAATTTTTCTCTGGAATATTCTGGGCGCATCTCATGAGCAATTAAATAACCTTGTTGATGCACAGAGTTCATATGAGAGAGCTGTAGAGATTAATAATCAAGTACCGGAAATATTATTTAATCTTGGCGCTATAAAATTTAATTTAAATGATTTTGAAGGAGCACTTAAGAATTACGATAAGGCATTAAATCTAAAATCTGATTTTGTTGAAGTTTTTTTTAATAAAGGCATCTTATTCCAGCATCTGGGAAAATTTGAGGAAGCTCTTGTTGAATATCAAAAAGCAATTAATCTTCAGCCGGGATTTTATGAAGTTCTAAATAATATCGGGTCTGTTTATCAGCAAATAGGAGACTTGGAAAAGGCTATTCAAGTTTATGAAAAGTCGTTGACAATCAGCTCTAATGCAAGAACACACTTTAACTTAGCGGGTGCTCTTCGAAATAAAGGGCTGTTAAAAGCCTCAATAGCTGAATATGAAAAAGCAATTTCCATGGAGCCTAAAAACCCAGAATTTTTTTCAGATATAGGTGACGCGTTGTGGCATGACGGTGAAGTTGCTAAGGCCCGTCAATTTTTAGAAAAAGCAGTTGAAATAGATCCATTGCATGAGAAGGCTAACTATCAGCTTGCAATTTTTTATTATGATAATCATTTGCTAAAAGAGGCTATTCCACATTTTAAAAAAGCAAAGTTATATGATTCTGAGTCAAGAGCCTTATATTGCTTATATAAATTAGAGGAGTTTAAAGAGTTTGAAAAGTATTTAAAAAAAGCGATTGGGAAAATACACTCGTCACCGTTATTATCAACACTTTCATTACATTATTCAAAAAATTTTAACAAACCTGACATGTACAACTTTTGTCCAAATCCACTCGATTTTGTAATGCATGTTGAGGTTCCGGAGTTAAAAATAAACAATGGACAATTAATCCATGAGCTTTTATCAGATATTAATGCAGCCGAAATTTCTGATCGGCAGCAAAGTCGATTAATTAATGGGATTCAATCTTCAGGAAATTTATTTCAAAGAAAAGAACAATCTTTCTTGAAGCTGTCAGAGGCACTAAAAATATTAATTAAGAATTTCTATGAATTTCATAAGAATAACAATTGTGATTTTGTAAAACTTTTTCCTAAAAATATTTCTTTTAGCAGCTCTTGGTTCGTTAGAATGAAATCGGGCGGACACCTTAAATCACATATTCATGAAGACGGCTGGATTAGTGGAGCGGTGTATTTAAAAATTCCTAAAATAAGAAATAACAATGAGGAAGGGGCGATTGAATTGAGTACAGATGGAGATGGCTACCCTAAGCAGCATAATAATTTTCCAGTTAAAACAATTTTACCTAACGAAGGTGATGTAATTTTTTTCCCATCTTCCGTTTTTCATCGAACTATTCCTTTTAGCTCAAATGAAGAAAGAATTTGTATCGCCTTTGATCTAAAACCAACCTGATTAATTAATGATAATTTTATTAAGATTTTTAAGAATTAAGTTTTGGAATTCTATATCCTGACGAAGAAGTTTTTTAAATAATGCATTTGGAATCTTTATAACTTTTGCCCAGTCGGAGACCACCCTTGCATTACCAACCCTTTTTGTATTATTGATAATAGATAGCTCACCAAAATAATTATTGTTCGAAATTACTCTTTGATTGCCGTTAATTGTAGTTTCGATCTGACCATCTACAACAAAATAGACAAACAGTGATGGATTGTCATGATTAAATACTATCTCATCTTTTTTATAACGAATGATGTCTTGTTGAAAATAAGTTTTAAGAAGTAATTTGCTTGGGTTTAGAAATAACATACGATATTTGTATTGATTCTTTTCGTAAATAAATGAAATGACTTCAACTCCAACAAGGAGTCCGGCGATATTTAGGAAGAGCCAAATTAAAGAAACAAATAAATTCCTCATGCTTCCATAAAAAATACCGTAAGCCTGACTCATGCTCATGATGAAATCAAACATTTCATGAAGGCTAATCCAAATAAAGCAAGTAACACCTGCGCCGATAAGAATAAGAACCCTTGAAAATTTTTTGACCGGTATCATTATTCGAAAAAAGACTGACATGATTAATAAAATTAGCATGCTTGAAAATATAACTATGATTAGGGATTTTTCGCTAAATGGAATAAGTCCATGGAAAACATTGGCAAGAGAATTTAAGTATTTAGATAAAATAAAATAGATAAAAAATAAAAAGATAATTGCCAATAAGACGATAATGTCTATCAATTTATTTGTTATAAACTTTCTTTTAATTTGATAATTAAAAATTAATTGAAAATTTTTCCTTAAGGCTTGAGCTAAGGGGCTGGCCGCCCAAAATAATACAACAAACCAGATCCATCCTAATCCCTTCGTTGTTGTAAACTGTTTTACTTGACTCATAATCCTGTCAGAAATTTCAGGTAACAGGTTATTAGTAATCTCATTTAATTCATTAAAAATTATTTCTGAGTTTGATACCCATCGGGTAAGAAGCAAAAAGATTAAAATAATAAATGGAATTAAAGTGAATAAAAAATAAAAACTAGTGGTAGCACAAAGTGAGAAAAAGTGATGTCTTTTTAAGTTTTCACTAAAGTGATGGAAGAAAAAACGAATTTTCCATACCAACTGTTTCATAATCTAGATTTTTTTAAAATCTTCCGTGGCAGCAATCAGCGCATCGGTAATTCCCGTCTCAGAGGCTGAGTGTCCTGCATCGGGAATAACTTTAAACTCAGCTTTTGGTAATTGTTCATAAAGTTCAAAAGCAGTCTTAGGAGGGCACACCATATCGTACTGACCTTGAATAATCACAATGGGCTTATCTTTTACTGCTGAAATTTTTTCTAAAATTTTATCTCCATCAACGAAACAATTATTTTTTATGTAATGAAGCTGAACTCGAGCTCTAGCTAGCTCGTCCTCATAATTAATTTCTGGGACTTCATCTGACTTTTCGTAAGTTAATTTTAAAATACTGCCTTCAAAGTTATTCCAGCAATATGCCGCTTTTTTGGCTACATCTAAATCATCACCAAAAACAAGTTTTGAATAGTCGTCTACGAGTGTCTCTTTTGAAATGGATTCGTTAAAGTCTAATAACGTACGATATTTTTCTGGGAAAAATATCTCAACATCCTTCAAGAACCAATCAAGCTCAAATCTTCGACTAAGAAAAATACCCCTTAAAATCAAACCATCGACCATATTAGGGTACTCTGTTGCGTAAGCTAGCGCTAATGTGCTGCCCCATGACCCACCAAATAATATCCAATTTTCAATTTTTAAATGTTTCCTAATTGTTTCAATATCGGTTAATAGATCATCAGTCGTGTTATTTACAATTCCGCCTGCAGGGGTACTTTTTCCACACCCTCTTTGGTCAAACAGGATAATTCGGTAATGATTAGGATCATAAAAGCGCCTCTGCTTTGGACCAGTTCCTCCACCGGGACCTCCATGTAAAAATATTATAGGAGCTCCTTTGGAGTTGCCAGACTCTTCGACATATATAGTATGCCCACTATTTGTTGCTATATAGTGGGTTGAGTAGGGTTCAATTTCAGGGAATAGTGTTCTCATAGGGAAATATATGACTCTTATTTAGATTGTTAATTGATGAATTGGAGTATAACAAATCAAACAAAAAAAAAGGATTAAAAATGATTTAGTTGTCAAGAAAACACAATATATTGTGGTTAAAAATTTGGTAAATACTACATAATTTGATAAGAAATTTATATCAAATATTTGTAAATAAATTGTAACAAAAGTGTTGCAATTTAGAAAAGATAGGTATAGAGTGTTTTACAAGCACATGAAGTTAGTGCTACCGGTAAATGAAATCCACTATGTTTTTCATAAAATATATGGGAATTTATTTACTCTTTTTTATAAACCCTTAGTTTTAACTATGGAGATTTAATAATGAAATTAAATAAAATCAAATTAGCTCTTGGTTTAGTTGCTGGTTTCGCTGTTGCTGCACCTATGGTTGCTTCAGCTGCTGCTGATCAAGATAAAGCTATTGCTGATGCGAACAATTGGGCTCACCCACGTGGTAACCACTCAAACAATGGTCACTCAGCATTAACACAAGTTAATAAAGGTAACGTTAAAAACCTTAAAGCTGCATGGACATTCGCTACTGGTGTAAACCGTGGTCACGAAGGCTCACCACTAGTTGTTGGTAGCACAATGTACGTTCACACAGCTTTCCCAAATAACGTATACGCTTTAGACCTAAACAACGATCAAAAAATCGTATGGTCATACTTCCCAAAACAAGATCCTAGCGTTCAAGCAGTTCTTTGCTGTGATAACGTTAACCGTGGTCTAGGTTTTGGTGACGGTAAAATCTTTTTACAACAGAACGACGGTCTTTTAGTTGCTCTTGACGCTAAAACAGGTAAAGAAGTTTGGACTGTACAGAACGTTGATCCTAAAGTTGGTGCTACTAACACTTCAGCTCCACACGTGATCAAAGATAAAGTTCTTCAAGGTTGTTCTGGTGCTGAATTTGGTGTTCGTTGCTTCATGGCAGCTTACAACATCAAAGACGGTTCAGTAGCTTGGAAAGCTTTCTCAACTGGCGCAGATAAAGACGTATTAATCGGTGCTGACTTCAACAAAGACACACCTTTATACTCAGCTTTATCAGTTTACGAAGATGTAAACGGCGGTAACAAACAAGGTGGTTCTTTCAAAAAGATCCCTACTGATCAACTTAAAGGCGGCGAAAAAGACTTAGGTCTTAAAACATGGTTAAAACCACAAGCTGTTAAAGATGGTTGGCAACATGGTGGTGGCTCTGTTTGGGGCTGGTGGCCATATGATGCAAAAACAAACTTAGTGTACTACGGTACAGGTAACCCATCTGTTTGGAACCCAGACGTACGTCCAGGTGACAACAAATGGTCAATGACTGTTTTTGCTCGTGATTTAGATACAGGTATGGCACGTTGGGGTATGCAAATGACACCACACGACGAATGGGATTATGACGGTATTAACGAAGTTATCTTATTTGACAAAGGTGGTAAAACATACGCTTGGCACCATGACAGAAACGGTTTTGCTTACACATGGCAAGCTGACAATGGTGTATTAGTTGCTGCTGAAAAAGTTCACCCATTCGTGAACTGGGCAACTGACGTTGACATGAAATCTGGTGTTCCTAACAAAATGGCTGAGCATTCAACTCACCAAGATTACAACACTAAAGGTACATGTCCTGCTGCTCTTGGTACAAAAGACCAACAGCCAGCTGCTTACTCACCTAAAACTGGCTTAATCTACTCACCACTTAACCACGTATGTATGACATACGAACCAGTTGAGTCTAAGTATGTAGCTGGTCAGCCATGGGTTGGTGCAACACTTACTATGTTTGCTGGTCCTGACGGTGTAATGGGTGGCTTTGCTGCTTATGACCCAATGACTAACAAAAAAGTATGGTACAACAAAGAGAAATTCTCAGCTTGGGGCGGTGCATTAACAACTGACTCAGACTTAGTTTTCTACGGTACTTTAGATCGTTGGTTAAAAGCTCTTGACGCGAAAAGCGGTAAAGAACTTTGGAAATTCCAAGTTGGTTCAGGTGTTATTGGTAATGCCTTCACATACGGCCACAAAGGTAAGCAATACGTAGGTGTGCTTTCTGGTATCGGTGGTTGGGCTGGTGTTGCTATGAACCTTGGTCTAACAAACGACACAGACGCACTTGGTGCTGCTGGTGGTTATAAAGAACTAACAAAATACAACGCGGCTCCTGGCGGCGGTGCATTAACAGTATTTAGCTTATAATATTAAATTATAAGAAACTAATTACTAGTTAGTTAGTCTTACAAACACCCTACTTCGGTAGGGTGTTTTTTTATGTATAATCACAAAAGTTTATTTATTAAAGTTAAGGAATGTTCAACTATGTTAAGAAAATTATTAATATCAGTATTACTTGGAGCAGTCACAACAGTAGTATTGGCTGATGATGCAAATATCGCAGTAAATCCGGATGAAGGAAAAATGGGAGAAGTAAAGCGTGTTCCAAAGGATAATGAATTTAAGGTTTGTGCTGACCAGAATAATCTTCCTTACTCAAATTCAGCTGGAGAGGGCTTTGAAAATAAGATTGCAGAGCTTTTAGCAAAAGACTTAGGCAAAGAACTATCATATCAATATTGGCCCGATCGGTTTGGTTTCTTAAGAAACACCTTAAATGCCTATCGATGCGACTATTTAATTGGTACAAATACAACCTACGATGCATTAAATACAACAAAGCCATATTATCGCGCAGGCCATGTTTGGGTTTATAGAAAAGACAAAGGTTATGATATTAAAGATTGGACATCTCCAGACTTACGCAAAGGTATTATTGGGGTAAATGATAAAAGTCCTGTAGCGGTAGCTCTGAATGATAATGATTTAATGGCAAATGCAAGACCATATCGCATCCAAAGAGACTTAAATCAAAAGCCTAGTGAATTAATTGACGATGTTGCGGATGGGAAAATAGATATCGCAATTGCATGGGGGCCTATCGGTGGTTACTATGCCAAAAAATCAGATGTTGAATTGGTAGTTGTTCCAATTCCAGAATATGAAAATACTAAAATTACAGGAAAAACGTATTGGAATATTTCAGGTGGCGTTCGTAAAAAAGAAGATGAAAGACGTGATGAATTAGAAAAAGCAATCTTCAAAAACAAGGATAAAATTTTAAAAATATTAGATGATTATGGTATTCCACATAGTGATCCAACATTCAATAATACCCTTGACGGATACAAGCGTCACAAGCAGTAAATTATTGAAAATTAATTGAATTATTTTCGAAAAAGGGGTGATTTTTCACCCCTTTTTCTTATATAATATTCGACTAAGATTGACTACCCAAATCTAAAAATTTTAATAACCCTGATAGTCTAATTTATTAAACTATTAAGTACTTTTAATAGTCATAACAATGTAAAGATTTTATATTGTTAAGATTGCTAAAAATAGAAATAGGAGAAATTATGTTTTCTAAAAAAGTAGTTGTTTCATCAGTTTTAGCAGCACTTGTTGGTGTTTCTGCAGTTGCTTATGCAGCCAACATTAAATTAAATAAAACCTCAGATAATAGTGAAATTAAGTTTCCTGAAAAAGCATTAGTTGGTACAGATGCAGAAAAAGAATTCTTAGCAACCGGTAAGAATATTTATGTTGGTGACGCAGAAGCTATCAAAACAGGTAAAAAGAGATACAACCTATGGTCATGTACTCAATGTCATGGTCCTACAGCTAAAGGTCAAGTTGGTCCTGGCCTAACTGGTCCAAAGTATAACTACGCAAAAGATGCGACAAACAAGGGTATGTTTGAAACCATCTGGGGTGGTACAAACGGCGGCATGGGCGCTAAAGGTTTTGGCTTAATGGCACCAGATGACGGCGTTACAGTAGATGAATTATTAAAAATCATTGCATTTGTAAGAAGTAATGGCAAAGGTTTAACAGGCAACGAATAATCAAAGTTATCTTAACTTGGTTTATAATGACGGCTGATAATTATCAGCCGTTTTTTTTGGAAGAAAAAAAGTTATGCAAAAATTTGTAATTTTATTATTGTTCCTTGCAATGCTAAGCTGTTCTGAAAATTCAGAACTTGAATCCAGTGGTACATCCATCAATAAAAATGATCAAATTACTAGTGAAACATCATTACAATCAATAATACTCAATAAAACCTCAGATAATAGTGAAATTAAGTTTCCTGAAAAAGCATTAGTTGGTACAGATGCAGAAAAAGAATTCTTAGCAACCGGTAAGAATATTTATGTTGGTGACGCAGAAGCTATCAAAACAGGTAAAAAGAGATACAACCTATGGTCATGTACTCAATGTCATGGTCCTACAGCTAAAGGTCAAGTTGGTCCTGGCCTAACTGGTCCAAAGTATAACTACGCAAAAGATGCGACAAACAAGGGTATGTTTGAAACCATCTGGGGTGGTACAAACGGCGGCATGGGCGCTAAAGGTTTTGGCTTAATGGCACCAGATGACGGCGTTACAGTAGATGAATTATTAAAAATCATTGCATTTGTAAGAAGTAATGGCAAAGGTTTAACAGGCAACGAATAGGAAAAAATTTGGAAAAACTTCATCAAATAGTAATAGTTGGTGGCGGAGCGGGTGGGCTAGAGCTTGCTACAAAACTTGGGAATACTTTGGGTAAAAAAAACTTAGCTGAAGTGATATTAGTAGACGCAAAAAAAACCCATGTATGGAAACCTCTATTGCATGAAATTGCTGCTGGAAGTTTAAACCCTGATAAAGATGAGTTGGAATATCTAGCCCAGGCTCATTGGCACCATTTTAAATTTCGATTTGGACGCGTTGATAATGTTGACGCAGAAAAGAAAACGGTGTCGATTAGTCCAACATTTGATCTGGATGGGTCTGAAATTATTCCTAAGAGAAAAATACACTTTGACACCCTTGTGCTAGCGGTCGGAAGCACTGTAAATGATTTTAATATCCCGGGAGCAAAAGAGTTTGCTGTAGCTTTAGATACTCAAGACCAGGCTGAACGTTTTCATCAGAAATTACATAACTCTATCTTAAGAGCCCAGACTCAGAAGGGTCCAGTGAAAACTGGCCAGCTTGAAGTTGTTATTGTAGGAGGTGGGGCAACAGGGGTTGAGCTTGCTGCAGAACTTCACAAGGCAACAAGAGAAATGACAGCTTATGGTCTTGATAGAATTAATCCAGACCGAGACATTAATATCCATTTAGTTGAGGCAAGCCCTCGATTACTGCCAGCACTTCCACCAAAAATTAGCTCATCAGTAGAACTTGAGTTACGTAAATTGAACGTGAAATTATTTTTGGGGGAAAAGGTAATAAAAGTTTCTGATGGTGGGATTGAAACCGCTTCTGGGAAAAAAATTATCTCTTCTTTAGTGGTATGGGCTGCTGGAATTAAAGCACCTGAATTCTTAACAAAAATTAATGGAATAGAAACCAACTCTATTAATCAGTTGATCGTTGATTCTACCTTGCAGACAACTAACTACCCTGATATTTTTGCTTTTGGTGATTGTGCAGCTTGTTCAATTGAACCAGGAAGTGAACAATTAGTGCCCCCACGAGCTCAAGCTGCACACCAACAAGCTTCATTGCTATATAAGTCTATAAAAATTAGGGTTCTTAAGCCTAATAAAAAATTACCCACTTATAAATACAAAGATTATGGATCATTAGTTAATCTTGGACGTTATTCTACAGTAGGTAATTTAATGGGATCTTTATTGGGCGGATCTATGTTTATAGAAGGCTTGATAGCAAGGTTGATGTATTTAATGTTATACCAGATGCATTTATCAGCATTGCATGGATACTTGAGTGTTGTATTTAGATTGCTTGCAAAGTTAATATCAAGAAGAACTGAGGCCAGGGTTAAATTGCACTAATTTATTTATTGATATCTTCATAGTAAATTTTAGCGACCACCATGGCCATAATTACAAACAGGCCAAATATGAATACTATTCCATTAATTGGAATGTCTTGCTTCACCATAAGTGTATAACCACCACTTAATAAGAGTATGCCAATATTTTCACTAAAATTTTGAACAGCTATTGAGTGACCAGCCCCAATGAGTTTATGGCCTCTGTATTGAAGCAGCGCGTTCATTGGTACAATCAGAATTCCACTAAAAATACCAATCAATAGCAAGATAACTGCTGCACCTTGCCATGATGATAAAAAGATCATCACGCAAACTAAAACTCCCATAAAAATCCCAATGGTTAAAATTTTAACAGCATCTTGCATCTTGATATATTTGGCTGCTACAACAGATCCTAGCGCGACGCCTAATGCAACCATCGCTGTTAAAAGAGTTGCTTTATCCAAACCAAACGAAAGTGTAAAAGCGGCCCAAGCAATAATAACCAACCTCAGTGTAGCGCCTGCTCCCCAAAAAAGGGTTGTAATGACAAGTGACAATTGACCTTTGGGGTCACGCCATAATTTTTTTAAGGAATTAAAAAAATCAATAATCAGGAAGACTGGGTTACGTTTCTCTAATGTATGATCAATCGGAACAAAGGGTATATAGCGGTTACAAATTGCTGCAGCAAGATATAAAATAGATATAAGAGTGATTGCTATATTGGGTGAGAAGTTTGAGAAAATACCACCAATAATTGCCCCAAGAATAATTGCTGCAACAGTCAACCCCTCAACCCAACCGTTAGCGGCAACTAACTCTTTAGATGGAAGCATTTCGGTAAGTATTCCATATTTGGCTGGAGAATATGATGCGGCTCCTATCCCAACAATCCCATAAGCATAAAGAGGGGGAAGGCCTGCGAGCATGGTTAGACTACCAATTAATTTAATACCATTCGAGACAAACATAACTTTACTTTTCGGGAAGGCATCCGCCAATGCGCCTACAAATGGAGCTAGAAAAATATATGAAATAACAAAAAACTGTAATAGCAGTGGTTGATGCCACTCGGGTGCCATTTGATTGGTAAGGAGAGCAATCGCAGCGAATAATAGAGCATTATCGGCTAGCGCAGATAGAAATTGAGCACCTAGGAAGAAGTAAAAACCTTTACTATGAACAGAATTTTCAGAGAGCTTCTGCTGCATAATCTGCCAATCGTGATCTTTCGCCTCTTTGAAGCGTAACATGTCCGTTATGTTCCCAGCCTTTAAAACGATCCACAACAAAAGTAAGACCTGAGCTACCTTCCGTTAAATAAGGTGTATCAATCTGAGCTATATTTCCCAAACAAACAACTTTAGTTCCTGGACCTGCTCGGGTAATTAACGTTTTCATTTGTTTCGGGGTGAGGTTTTGTGCTTCGTCAATGATTAAAAACTTTTTTAAAAAAGTTCGACCTCTCATAAAGTTAAGTGACTTGACTTTAATTCTCGACTTAATAAGATCTTGTGTTGCTGCTCGACCCCAGTCTCCAGCAGTATCATCAGATTTATTTAGAACATCAAGATTATCCTCAAGCGCACCCATCCAAGGATTCATTTTTTCTTCTTCAGTTCCAGGTAAAAAACCAATATCTTCTCCAACAGAAACCGTTACGCGAGTCATAATAATTTCAGAATAGAGCTTTAGATCTAGCGTTTGTTGAAGGGCGGCCGCTAAAGTTAATAATGTTTTCCCGGTCCCTGCTTGGCCAAGAAGCGTTACAAAATCAATAGCTGGGTCCATGAGTAAATTCAATGCAAAATTTTGCTCTTTATTTCTAGCGTTGATTCCCCAAACATTAAATTTTGAATTCGAAAAATCTTGAACCACCTCAAGAGTTGCTGTGTTACCTTCAATCTTTCTGACAATTGCATGAAAGGGTTTGTCAAAATCATAATGTAGAAATTCATTTTGAATAAAATTTTTACAACTCGGTCCAGAAAGTTTATAAAACATTTTTCCTTCTTCTTGCCACGACTCCATATCTTTACTATGTTTTTCCCAAAAATCTTCAGCTAACTCGGTAATACCTGAATGAAGAAGCTCAGTGTCCTCTAAAACCTTGTCATTAAAATAATCTTCTGCTGGAATTGATAAAGCTCTTGCCTTAATTCGAATGTTGATATCTTTGGAAACAAGGATAACTTCTCTTTTGAAATATTCAGTTTTTAAAAAATGAACCACTCCTAATATTTGATTATCTGCCTTACTCCCTGCAAGCATTGGCAGTTCATAAGTTATCGGGTGGGTTTGTAAAAATAACTTTCCAGTATTTTTATTAAATTTATCTAGAATGCATCCCTTTTCAAGACTTGTTTCTGTATCTGCAATAATTTCTTCAATAAATCGACTGGTCTGCCTTGCATTTCGAGCAACTTCAGAGCTTCCTTTTTTAATATTGTCCAGCTCTTCAAGAGTAACCATAGGTAGGTAGATATCATGTTCTTCAAATCGAAACAAACAGCTTGGATCATGAAGCAAGACATTCGTGTCTAGGACAAATAATTTTGTGCTTTTGTTAACCATAGTATTTATGCGTTCAGGAAATTAATTACTTCTTCAACATGATCTTTAACTTTAACACCGCGCCACTCTTTTATGATATTACCGTTTTCATCAATAATGAAGGTGCTTCTCTCAATGCCCCTAACCTGTTTTCCGTACATATTTTTCATTTTAATGACGTCAAATATATTGCAGGCTAATTCCTCCGTATCCGCAAGAAGCTCAAAGGAAAAGTTATATTTAGCTTTGAAATTTTCATGAGATTTAATACTGTCTCTTGATATACCAAAAATTTCACAATTCTTGGTTTTAAAAAAATCATGGTTATTTGAAAAATCGATACCTTCGTTAGTGCACCCAGGAGTCGAATCTTTTGGGTAGAAGTAAATCACTAGTTTTTTACCAACATAATCGCTGAGTTGAAATTTTAAGTTGTTGGTTCCATCCAGGGAAAAATTTTTTATTTTCATAACTTTATTATATTTGTTTTTAATGACGTGTATATGACATTAAAATTTTACTCAAGTTTAAAAGATATTGGTACCAAAACAGTAAAATTTCTACTTTGGAGCTCCTCTGGTGGTTTAGGAAATGGTGCAGCTCTTTTAACCATATTTATTGCCTCTTCATCGAGTATCTTGTAACGTGATTTTTCTAAAATATCTGTTTTTACGAGATTACCGTTTGGGTCTATTTCCACATTGAGGACTACCTCGCCCTGCCATTGTCTCATTTGAGCAATCTTTGGGTATTTTTTTTGCTTAGCAATAGCTCTTGTTAATTGCCCTGTATAACTGTCTGAGGCAACCTTGACGGCCTCAGGCGATGGTTGGCTAGCCTGTTTTTCTTTTAAGGGTTCGGGTATATCTTTTACCGTATTTTCAGGTATCGGCTCAATTACTTCTTCCACTTTTTCTTTTAACTCGCTAGGGCTTTCTTCAACCTTCGGTTTTATATCTTTGATAGGCTCGGGTTTTTTGACTTCAGGCTGAACTTTTTCCTTTGGTGGTTCAACTTTTTTAATCTCCTCTTTTTCTTCAGGCATTTGAGGTCTGGTTAAATTAATTTCTACGTTCATCATCTCAGGAATGACTATTTCATTTAAATTCATTCTAGGAATTATAATAAACAGAGAGGCGTGTAAAAGTAGAGACAATAGTATTGTTTCTAAAAAATTAATCTCGTATTTATGTGTTGTAGGCGTCATATACAGATTGTAAATTATAGACAATTATATCGATTTGTCTAAAAAATCGAATGAAATGGCTGAACAACGACAAGATCATCCTTCTTAAGATTATCAACATCTTCATTAATTATAATGAAGCAATTAGCATCTGACATTGATTTCAACATACCCGATCCTTGTTGATTGAGAGGCCGCACCTTCCATCCATCTTTATCAGAAAAAATTAAACCTCTTAAAAATTCTTTACGACCTTTTTTTCTTATTATGTTTGATGATAGTTTAATTTTTAATTCAGGAATTGGCTCAAAGTTACTCCCGCTTAAAAGTTTTAAGCTAGGTTGGACAAATTGTAAAAATGTAACCGCTGCTGAAACTGGATTGCCAGGTAGACCAAAATAGAAACAACTTTTGATCTTACCAAATGCCATTGGTCTTCCAGGCTTTATGGACATTTTCCAGAATAATACCTGACCAATTTTTGACAATATTTCTTTCATAAAGTCTGCCTCTCCAACAGAAACACCCCCTGTGGTAACGACTACATCAGAATATCTAGCAGCCTCTTTTAGTTGATCTTGCAGCATCTTTTTATCATCTGATAAGTTTCCATAATCAGTAAGATTATAATTATTATTTTTAATCATTGAAGATATAAGATAGCGGTTACTATCATAAACTTCGCCAGGTTTAATTTTTGAACCAACTTTTTTAACTTCATCTCCTGTGCTAAAAAAACCAATATTTAATGGCTTGAAGACTCTTATTTTTTCAATACCCAGTGATGCAATTAACCCTATATGGCAAGGATTAAGATAAGTGCCTTTCTTTAATGCTACCTCACCTTTTTTTATATCTTCTCCTATTAGTCTGATATTGGCATTTTTTTTTGGCTTAAAATCAAAGAAAACCGTATCTTCTTTTTTGGTAATAAACTCTTGTGGTATGACTGTATCAAATTCTTTAGGTATCATTCCCCCAGTCATTATTTGAAAACACTCATTAGTAGCAATTTTTTTCCCTACAGGATGGCCGGCGAGAATTTGACCAGCGACTTTTATTTCATTTTTTTTCTTTAAATATTTTGATTTGAAAACATAGCCATCCATGGCTGAATTATTATAATTGGGGACGTCTATAGGTGATTTAATATCTTTCGCAAGAATAAATCCAGAAGCATCTTTAATTGAGATAACCGAATCTTGATTTTTTTTAATTAAAAATTCTTTTAAGAGATCAACGGCTTTATTATAGGTTAATGCATTCGGGTCATATTCCGATAAGCATCCGTGATTATCAACTAACTGGGTTAACTTTAATTTTTTCATAATGGATTAGATCTTCTGGGGTGTTAATATTACTAAAGCAGTCCTCATTATCAAATAAAACTTCTTCATATCCAATAGTATTTATAAAATTAATAAACCCTCTTTCTTCAGTTTCTAGGAAACTTTGAAGGCCTTCTAATATTGATTTGTGAATTAAGGATAATGTTGGATGGATATTCTGTTTTGTGATGGGTGTAATTATTTTCTTATCCGAACCATGAACTCGTTTGCTAAGAGAAGAAGTTAGGTTTATAGGAATAAAAGGGGTATCACAAGGGGCAATTTGAACCCATGGTGCTTCAATTATCGATAATGCAGATAGCAATCCAGACAGCGGACCTTGGAAGTTTTCTAAGGAGTCTGCAATAACCGGGTATTTATTATTAGGTATAGGTAAGTTTGTATTAATATAAAGTCGATTAACTTGTGGCTTAAGCCTTTCTAAAACATGATGAATGAGGGGTTTTTCTTGGAAATTAACCGTAGGTTTAAATTCTTTCATTCTTACCGATTGGCCGCCAGCGAGAATTAAACCATCAATATGTGCTTTATCCACCGGTATGCGACATAAAACGAATTATCTTATGACTTTCATTAATATTAAAATCATGTGACTTCGGTTTTGATTTCATAGAATCAACTATCAATTGTTTAATTGACTCATTGGACTGAGATGACCTTAGAGGGTCTATTAAATTAATTTTATTTTCTTGACCTAAACAGAGGTAGAGAAAGCCATTGGCACTTACTCTTATGCGATTACAACTTTCACAAAAATTATGACTATGTGGTGAAATTAACCCTATTTGGCTATCATATCCCTTAATTTCCCAGTATTTTGCAGGGCCACCAGAATTTGTGGTAACAGTTGATAGTTTGTAATTTTGCTGGAGTGTCGCCAAGACTTCATCACTGGACATGTAAGTTTTATCTCTTCCATAACCTATTTCACCAAGGGGCATTTCTTCGATAAAGGAGATATTGAAATTATTCAATATCGCGTAATCCACTAGTTTAAAAATTTCATGGTCATTGACGCCCTTCATTAAAACAACATTTAATTTAACTTGCATATAGTTTTTAATAAGCTGCAGATTCGACAAAACTTGATGAAGATTTCCCCCTCGAGTAATTTTACGGAAATTATCCACATTTAAACTATCAAGACTGACGTTAATTCTTTTGATGCCTGAATCAATTAGAGACTTATACTTTTTGTCTAACTGGGAACCGTTAGTGGTTAAGGTTAATTCTTTTAATCGAGTTTCTTCACCAAGACTTTTGATTAGACTTTCGATATTTTTTTTAACAAGCGGCTCTCCGCCAGTTAAACGAATTTTCCTAATACCAAGATCAATAAAAATTTGAGCAAGTCTGTACATTTCTTCAATGGACAACATTTTACTTTTTGGCATGAATTCGACATCTTCGCTCATGCAGTATTGACATCGAAAATCACAGCGATCGGTTACGGAAAGGCGTAAATAATCAATTTTTCTTTGAAATTGGTCTACTAACATTTGATATACTTATTGTTTAATGAATTCACTTATATATTAAGGCGTAAACCTTAGTATAATACTATTGTCGAATGGATCAAAACTTATGGATGATACGAAATTAAAAACTCATATTGATAACTTTAAAGACCTCCCGGGTGGTCTTTTACCTCTAATGCATGCAATTCAAGACGATTTAGGTTTTATTCCAGAAGAAAGTTATGGGCTTATATCGCAAGCCATGAAACTTTCCGTTGCCGAGGTACATGGATTTGTATCTTTTTATCATCATTTTAGGACTCAAAAATCTGGAAAAAATATTATACAAGTATGCCGGGCTGAATCTTGTCAGGCAATGAATGTCAAAGCAATTGAAGCTTATATTAAAGATAAGCTAAAAATTGATTACCATCAAACCTCAAAAGATGAGAAATTTACTTTAGAACCCGTTTATTGTTTAGGAAATTGTGCTTGCTCACCTTCAATAATGATAAATGATGACGTACATGGAAAGATAACAGAAGATAAAATTGATCAACTAATAGAAGAATATAAGTGATGAAAAAGATTTACATACCAATTGACTCAACAGCTGTTTCCTTAGGAGCGAATAAGGTTTTTAAGTTAATTGAAATAGAAGCAAAAAAAAGAAATATTGATTTAGCAATTGTTCGCAATGGGTCTAGGGGTATTTTTTGGCTTGAGCCTATGATTGAAGTTGAGACAGTTGAAGGAAGAGTGGCTTACGGCCCAATAGAAGAGGCGGACGTTACCTCACTGTTTGATAATGAATTTTATAATGGCAAAGAACACCCTAAGTTTTTAGGAAAAACTGATGAGCTTGCTTGGTTGAGGAATCAGGAAAGATTAACATTTGCTCGTGTTGGTATAACAGATCCAGTTGATTTGAATGATTACATCAATCATGATGGATTTAACGGATTAAAAAAAGCACTTTCGTTAGATAATCAAAAAATAGTAGATGAAGTTAAAGAATCTGGATTAAGAGGTAGAGGTGGGGCAGCATTCCCTACAGGTATTAAGTGGCAAACGGTTCTTGATGCCCCGTCTGAAAAAAAATACATTGTATGTAATGCTGATGAGGGCGACTCAGGAACATTTTCTGACCGAATGATTATGGAGAATGATCCATTTGTCCTGATAGAAGGAATGGTCATTGCTGGATTAGCTGTTAATGCTGATCAAGGGTATATTTACTTAAGATCAGAATACCCAGATGCATTGAATGTATTGAATGAAGCGATTAAAACCGCTGAAGAATCCAATTATCTGGGTAATAACATACTTGGGTCAGGAAAAAATTTTAAATTAGAGGTTCGACGTGCCGCTGGAGCCTATATTTGTGGTGAAGAAACGTCACTGCTTGAAAGTTTGGAAGGTAAAAGAGGTTTGGTAAGATATAAACCGCCTCTTCCAGCAATCGAAGGCTTATTTGGTAAGCCAACAGTTGTCAATAATGTTATTTCATTAGCAACTATCCCTATTATTTTATCAAAAGGTGCTAAGTATTATGCTGATTTTGGAGTTGGTAGATCTAAAGGAACGCTTCCAATTCAACTAGCGGGCAATTTAAAAAATACGGGATTGATTGAAAAATCCTTTGGTATCACTTTAAGAGAGCTTCTTTTTGACTTTGGTGGTGGAAGTGCCTCTGGTAAAAAGATCAAAGCTGTTCAGGTAGGAGGTCCATTAGGTGCTTTTATATCGGAAGAAAATTTTGATGTTGAGCTTGATTATGAGGCGTATTCAAAATTAAATGCTGTTGTAGGTCATGGGGGAATTGTTGCCTTTGATGAAGATATTAATATGGCTGAAATGGCTAGATATTCATTTGAATTTTGTGCCATTGAATCTTGTGGAAAATGTACGCCATGCCGAATTGGGTCAACTCGAGGTATGGAGGTGATTGATAAAATTACTAGCAAAAATGAGCCAGAAAAAAACATAGCTTTATTAAAAAATTTATGCGGCACCATGGTGGATGGTTCACTGTGCGCAATGGGAGGAATGACCCCATTTCCAGTAATGAGTGCTTTAAAGTATTTCCCAAAAGATTTTGGGGTTGATGCTGAGCAAGTTGAGAATTAAAATAGTTAATAACTTTTAAAAGAATTTATATTATGGATGATACAAGAGATTTTGGAACGCCAAAAAAAGACAGCTTAGAAAGCGTCAATCTGACTATTGATGGGAAAAAGGTAACCGTACCAAAAGGTACCTCGGTCATGAGGGCAGCATCAGAGCTTGGCTCCTCAATTCCTAAGTTATGCGCTACCGACTCATTAGAACCATTTGGTTCGTGTAGATTATGCCTTGTCGAGATTGAAGGAAGACGTGGCTATCCAGCATCCTGCACTACTCCAGCGGAGGAGGGTATGGTTGTTTCAACTCAAACCTCAAAATTAGCTGATATCAGAAAAGGTGTAATGGAACTTTATATTTCCGATCATCCATTGGATTGCTTAACCTGTTCTACAAACGGAGATTGTGAATTGCAAGACATGGCTGGTGCTGTTGGCCTTCGTGAGGTTAGGTATGGTTATGAAGGGAAAAATCATCTTGACTCCAAAAAAGATGAATCAAATCCTTATTTCACTTTTGATCCCTCCAAATGCATTGTATGTTCTCGTTGTGTCCGCGCATGCGAAGAGACACAAGGAACTTTTGCATTAACAATTGATGCTAGAGGTTTTGATTCTAAAGTATCTGCAGGTAATAAAAACTTTTTTGATTCCGAATGTGTTTCTTGTGGAGCTTGTGTGCAAGCTTGTCCAACTGCAACATTAATGGAAAATTCAATTATCAAATCAGGAGTACCAGAAAAGTCTGTGACCACAACTTGTGCCTATTGTGGTGTTGGATGCTCCTTTAATGCTGAAATGAAGGGTGAAGAATTAGTTAGAATGACCCCTAATAAAAATGGTGGTGCAAATCATGGCCATTCATGTGTAAAGGGTAGATTTGCATGGGGTTACACAACACATAAAGATAGAATCACAACTCCGATGATAAGAAAAAGTATTCATGATCCATGGCAAGAAGTTTCATGGGATGAAGCTATTAATTATGCTGCTAAAGAAATTACAAGAATTCAAAAAAAATATGGCACTGATTCAGTTGGTGCAATCAATTCTTCCAGATGTACCAATGAAGAAACATATTTAGTACAAAAATTAGTTCGTGCTGGATTTGGAAATAATAATATCGACACGTGTGCAAGAGTTTGTCATTCGCCAACTGGATATGGTTTAAAGCAAACACTAGGAGAGTCAGCAGGTACGCAAAATTTTGACTCAGTCATGAAGTCGGATGTGATTATGGTTATTGGTGCTAATCCAACTGACGGCCATCCTGTTTTTGGTTCTCAAATGAAAAAACGCTTAAGGCAAGGCGCAAAATTAATTGTAGTTGATCCACGAGAAATTGATCTGGTTAATAAATCTCCTCATATTCGTGCAGACTACCATTTAAAATTAAAGCCTGGAACAAACGTAGCAATTATCAATTCCTTAGCACACGTCATTATTACTGAAAAATTAATGGATGAAGAATACGTTAAGGAAAGGTGTGAACTCGACTCGTTCAAAATTTGGTCAGACTTTGTGAGTTTGGAAAAAAATTCCCCTGAGTCTTTAGAGTTAGAAACCGGTGTTCCTGCTAAATTGGTTCGAGAAGCGGCGAGACTTTTTGCAACAGAAAATAATGGATCAATATATTATGGCTTGGGTGTTACTGAGCACAGCCAAGGATCTACTATGGTTATGGGTATTGCAAATTTAGCTATGGCAACTGCCAATATTGGTAGAGAGGGTGTTGGTGTAAATCCTTTAAGAGGACAAAATAATGTTCAAGGATCATGCGACATGGGATCATTCCCTCATGAATTTCCTGGCTACCGTCACGTCTCAGATAAAGAAACTCGAAAGTTATTTGAAGATACTTGGGGAGTTAAGCTTCAAGGTGAACCAGGCTTAAGAATTCCAAATATGCTGGATTCAGCAATTGATGGTTCATTTAAAGGTCTTTATTGTCAAGGTGAAGATATTGCTCAATCAGACCCAAATACACAACATGTAACACATGCTCTTGAATCAATGGAGTGCGTAATTGTTCAAGATTTATTTTTGAATGAAACCGCAATGTATGCTCATGTTTTCTTACCTGGATCATCATTTTTGGAAAAAAGTGGAACATTTACCAATGCTGAGCGGAGAATTTCTCCAGTCAATAGAGTAATGACTCCAAAAAATGGCTATGAAGATTGGGAAGTAACTCAGTTATTATCAAATGCACTGGGTTATAAGATGAATTATAGCCATGCTGCAGAGATATTAGATGAAATAGCGCTTTTAACCCCAACATTCAAGAACGTAACATTTGATAAACTGAATCAAGTAGGCAGTATTCAGTGGCCATGTAATGATGAGCATCCAGATGGAACGCCGACAATGCATATTGATCAATTTGTTCGAGGTAAAGGTAAGTTCTTTATTACCGAATACATTCCAACTACAGAAAAAGTAAATAAACGATTCCCGTTAATTTTAACCACCGGAAGAATTCTGTCTCAATATAATGTAGGTGCGCAAACCAGGAGAACAGAAAATAATAAATGGCACGATGAAGATTTAATCGAGGTCCATCCGCATGATGCTGAAGAAAGAGGTATTAATGAAGGAGATTGGGTTGGAATTAATAGTCGAGCTGGTGAAACTGTATTGAGATGTAAAATTACTGAAAGGGTTCAGCCTGGTGTTGTTTATACAACATTTCACCACCCTTTTTCTGGCGCCAATGTAATTACCACAGACAATTCAGATTGGGCTACAAATTGCCCTGAATTTAAAGTTACTGCTGTTCAAGTTTCTAAAGTGACTCAAGCGTCTTCATGGCAAGAAAAATATAAATCATTTAGTGAAGAACAAATCTCATTTGTTGATTCAAAAAAAATAAAAGTCTAAACAGTGCACTGTGAATAGTCGAAACTTATATTCATCTTTTGAAGTTTCAGATTCGACAGAACTTGAAGGTAAACGTGAAGACTATCTGACTAATGAAACTCCAATAGCTATTAGCTATAATGGAATTTCTCATGTGGTTATGATGGCGACGCCTAATGATCTTGAGGATTTTGCGATCGGTTTTTCATTCTCAGAAGGAATAGTTCAAAGTAAAGATGATATTTTTGATATTCAGATCAGAAAAAATTCAAACGGTACTGAGATCAATCTAGAGATTGATCAAGAAAATTTTATCAATCTAAAGAAAATTAAAAGAAATTTATCAGGAAAGACAGGTTGTGGGATTTGTGGTGTCGAAAGTTTAGACTATTTTTCAGATAGATTAAATCGTCTATATCCTTCAAGAAATGAGATTTTATTAAAAAAAGATATCATTTTTAAGTCATTAAGTGATTTCAATAATTCACAAGAGGCACATTCAAAAACAGGATCAATTCATGCAGCATCATTTTTTGATAGCAATGGAAAAATATTATCAACAAGTGAGGATGTGGGTAGACATAATGCGCTAGATAAATTGATTGGAAGTATACTTGCTAAAAGATTAAATGGAGGTTTTGTAATTTGTTCAAGCCGGGCAAGTTACGAAATGGTACAAAAGATTTTAGTTACAAAAATACCTATTCTAATTGCTATTTCAGCACCAACATCTATGGCTGTGGAGCTTGCAAAAAAAAATAACCTTACATTAATTGGATTTGCTAGAGAAAAAAGATTTGTGGTTTATAGTCACAAAGAAAGAATAATCGAGTAAAATAGCGCGATGGAAAATAAGCAACTTGTAATTATGGCAAACCAAATAGCATCGTTCTTTATGGCATATCCTGATGAAAATGAGGGTATTCAGGGGGTTGCTAACCATATTGAAAAATTTTGGTCACCAAAAATGCGTAAACAGCTTATGGAAATAATTAATAATAATGATTCACAAACTGAAATTCTTGAATATGTTCTGAAAGCTTCTAAGCACTTTTAATTATCTTTTATTATAAAAAATTTCTTTCTATCACTTGGCATTTGCCCTTCCCAGATCACCTCAGAGTCATTTAGAGAAAATTTTGTAAGGTTTCTATACCCTAAAACATATTTACAATTACTATTATCCAGGTACACCTTTTTAAGAGTGTAGTAATAAAATAAATCAATATGGCTGCCGCTTAATCCATCTGAAATAAAGCATGCATTTTTTGGTAGATCCAATTTGTTTATTTGACTAAATATTTTTCCATAATCTTTTCTATTTTCAATCATTGGCAGCCATAATAGAATTAAAAGAATCCAGTTTAGGCATATTCCTAATGCCCAGTTAGATACTGATGATCTATTGGTGTATTTATTTTTTATAATTAAATATATCCATAAGATAGTTATAATTACAGAAATTAGAAAAGAATATAAGTTAAAGTTTGGAGGAATATTTCCAGATAGATAGATCATCCTTTCATACAATCTTTCAGGAACTCCAATTGTGTGAGCTGTCCATCCGATCCAGATGAATGATGCAATAAAAGAAAAAATCAAAATCCCGAACCAGTTTAATGCACCTGACGCACCTCTTTGCATTGTGTCAACTGATGAGCTACTCACTATCGCAATTGCTGGAAGAATGATAATTAGATTTATCTGGCTGATGCTTGATTCGGAAATAAACATTCCTAAAAACCAAAGAATAAATATAAGAGGTAGGTTTATTCTTTTATAAATATGAAATTTTCTTCCTTCACTAAATAATGTCCATAAAAATAAAGGTATGGCCGGCCAAGCAAACCATAAAATATTTATCAAATAATATTTAAAATTAACCAACCTAGGAGTGAAAGTCATATTTAAAATTTTGGGAATAATTGAAGCATTAAAAATAGACAAAAGATACAGCCAAAATGTAAAGACTGTTAAGCTAATTATCGATCCAATAAGAAAAAAAATAAAAAGTCTCTTAGTGTTCCAAGCCGGAAATAACGCGAGGGTGCAGCATGACAACAGCACAGGCACATAAAAAAGCAATCCTTTGGATAAAATTCCTAGAGCAAGAGCAAACCCGAGGACTAATGAGGCTCTAAAAGGTCTTCTATTTGAGAGTGAGAATGCATAAATACATAATGCAAACCCGCTCATAATTGCTAAGTAATGAGTAAAAGAGTGAATTGTAAGAACTAATCCAACTGATGAAAGAAAAATAATATTACTTTGTCGGCCGTATCCAATTCCTTTTAATTCTCTAGACGTTAGTCCTATTCCAACCATTGTAAATAAAATCCAAATAACATTACTTAATCTCGCAGCGTTATGAGGTTCAAGGAAGGGTAGGACTTTAGCAAAAATAGCACCAACAATTTCATATATATGAGGATGACTAAAGTCATCGCTACTTGCTAAAACTGGACTAAGTATATGATTATTAAAAAAAATATTCGAAAAAATACTTATTGAGTCAGTTTCAAGAGGTCTCCATGGTGCGTGATTGAAAAGACCAATAATTAAATATATAAAAGAAAATACTATTAGAAACTTAATTTTTTCCTTTTCACCAATTTTTTTATTTGGTGTAAGCATGTTGCTTTGCCAATCATGATTAAGAAAATATTTCATATACGTAATATACAAAAAAAAAGGCAGCTTTGCTGCCTTTTTTTATAATCTATTTTTTTAACTACATCCCATACTTTTGCTTAAATTTTTCAACACGTCCAGCAGTATCTACAATTTTTTGCTTTCCCGTGTAGAAAGGGTGGCACTGTGAACAAACTTCAATATTAAGATCTTTGCCAGCTGTTGATTGCGTCGTAAAAGTGTTTCCACAACTGCATGTAACATTTATTTCAGGATATTTTGGGTGCGTATTCTTTTTCATTTTGTTGTTCTTTAATTTTAATTAAATAATAAGGATGCAATTATCCCTGTAATTTAGCAAAAAATCAATATTATCCTCTTCTCATGCTATCAAAAAAGTTATCATTGTTTTTTGTTGATTTTATTTTATCCATAAGGAATTCCATAGCTTCAATGTCATCCATTGGGTAAAGTAGCTTGCGAAGTACCCATATTTTTTGAAGAACTTCTTGATCAATAAGTAACTCTTCTCTTCGTGTTCCGGATTTATTGACATTAAGAGCAGGATAAAGCCTTTTTTCTGCCATTCTTCTGTCTAAATGAATCTCCATATTTCCAGTACCTTTAAATTCTTCATATATAACGTCATCCATTTTAGATCCAGTATCTATTAAAGCGGTAGCTAGTATGGTTAAAGATCCACTTTCTTCAGTATTTCTAGCTGCTCCAAAGAACCTCTTTGGTTTATGAAGCGCATTTGCATCCACTCCGCCAGTTAGAACCTTTCCAGATGATGGAATAACTGTATTGTAAGCACGAGCTAAGCGGGTAATTGAATCTAAAAGAATCACAACATCTTTCTTATGTTCGACCATTCTTTTGGCTTTCTCAATAACCATCTCAGCAACTTGAACGTGCCTTGTCGCGGGTTCGTCAAATGTAGAAGCAACCACCTCTCCTTTTACTGACCTTGACATTTCAGTAACCTCTTCAGGTCTTTCATCAATTAAAAGAACAATTAATTCTGTATCGGGATGATTAGCCGTAATTGCATGAGCAATATTTTGCATCATTACAGTTTTACCACTTTTAGGACTAGCTACAATCAAACCGCGTTGACCTTTTCCAACAGGAGCAATCATATCAATAATTCTTCCAGTAATATTCTCTTCACTTGAAATATCTCTCTCAAGATTAAGTCTTTGGGTTGGAAATAAAGGAGTTAGATTCTCGAATAAAATTTTATTTTTTGTATTTTCCGGTGGCTCTTCATTAACTTTTTCTACTTTAACAAGAGCAAAGTATCTTTCACTGTCTTTAGGAGTTCTTATTTCACCAGCTACTGTATCTCCAGTATGAAGGTTAAATCTTCTTATTTGAGATGGTGATACATAAATGTCGTCAGGGCCAGCAAGGTAAGATGTGTCCGCAGATCTAAGAAATCCAAATCCATCGGGTAAAACTTCCAACGTTCCTTGTCCATAGAGAGTCTCACCATTTTTAGCTTTTGTTTTTAGAATTGCAAAAATTAAATCTTGTTTCCGCATTCTCCCTGCATTATCAACTTTGCTTTCATTTGCAAGTTCAATTAGGTTTGCTACGGGAAGGTGCTT
>JAHEAL010000001.1:8129-156585 GCA_024642775.1 Nitrosomonadales bacterium | reverse complement strand
CAGGACTATCTTAGAATGATAGAGCATCCCGGTTTTTTTAAAGGCAATAAGAACAGAAGTAAAAGCGGAATCAATAAAAAATAAACGCCTACTTTATATCCATAATGGTAAGTGTCCCAGCCTTCATATCAGGCACTAAAAGTTTATCCTTATTTTTTGACAAAGCAATGTCAGCCGCTGCCTCATAACCATCCTTAATTACAGTCACTTTACCTTTATCCACCGTATAAATCTTGCCTTCCAACCAGCTGCTTAGATAAAATGTTTTACCATTCTTGGCAATGCCATCACCTCCAGTGAAACCCTCGGCAATTTTTTTAACCTTGTTAGTTTTTAGGTTGGCTTTAAAAAACTCTCCACCCCAGTCTAAAATGAAAAGTTTATCACCATCAACCAACAGGCCATTTGGGGCTTTAATCACATCACTTTGATCTTCAAGAACTAAACTTACCTCCCCTGCTGGTGTAATCTTAAATACAAAGCCCGTTGATTTAAAGTCACCAGAGTCCGACACAAAAAGGTTCCCTTTTTCATCGACATCAATGTCATTTAAAAATACCGGGCTCTTAGGAAAACTCATCGTTCCTGCATAAACTCCATATGCTCCGTCTATGGTGTTTACCTCAATTACCACATCACGATCTGTTACAAATAATTTATCTTTAAACAAAACAAGGCCTTTGGGGTCGTAAAGACCTTGTGCTAAGGTAGTGCGATTGCCTTGAGGATCAATTTTTGTAATCTTTCCATCGCCATCGACATCTCGTTCACCAATTTCAGAAATATAAATTGTCCCATCATTCCCCTGCAATACTGACTCGGGCATTTGAAAGTCATCATAAACGGTATCAGCAAATGCAAATAGCGTAGAAAAAGTAAGTATAAAAGCTGCAAAAAGTCTCATCATTTTTTCCTAATTAAATTATTTTGAAAGTTTCCATATCGACGAATTTGGTGAATCACTGATCAAATATATATTTCCTTTTGAGTCAATATCGAAGTCTCGAATGCGTCCAATTTTGTCTTTAAAAATTATTTCCTCACCAACAATTCTATCATTTTCAAAATCTAAGCGTATTAAACTCTCACCATTTAAAGAGCAAACTATCAAATCCCCTTCCCATTCAGAGAATACTTCACCCTTATAAAATTTGATGCTACTGATTGCCATGGAAGGGACCCAGCTCAATACAGGCTGATTAAATTTTTCATCAAATGGTTTGTCACCAATACTAAAACCTGAATATTCAGAACCTCCCCAAGCCACATGCTTCCATCCGTAATTACCGCCTGGAATCGCTTGTGCTATATGATCCCCTCCACGGGGCCCATGGCTCGAAAATAAAATCGATTTACCATCAGGCATCGTTGTAATGCCTTGTGGGTTTCTTGTTCCAATTGAATAAATCTCTGGAAGCCAATCAGGGTGATCTTTAAACCTTGGGTTATCTTTGGGTATTTTACCATCTTTGAAAATACGAATGATACTCCCAGGATGCTTGCTAGGATCTTGAGCAATCATCTCACCTCCTCTTTCACCAAATCCAGCAAAAAGGTAATTACCAGTTATTGCTATTCGAGATCCATAGTGACGGTTTTCAGATAAAAAGGGTTGCCCAACCAATAGGGTTTGAAAGTTATTTAGTCCATTGCCCGAAATCTTTGCTCTTGCTATTGCTGTACTTGATTGGCTACTTTCATTATCTAAATGGCTATAAGTGAGGTAAATAAATTCATCACTAACATCATAATAAACATCCAAAAGTCCTCCTTGTTTTCCTCCAGGACTGAAAGGAACATGAGGGATCTCATGAACAATTTCAATCATATTGTGACTATCAAGGTCAACTTTAAATAGACGCCCGCCTTTTTCTGAAACAATAATATTTTGATCATCAATTATAGAAATTGCCCATGGGTAAGAAAATACAAGATCTAATTTATTTAAATTATATTGGGTAGATGTTAAGTTATATTTTTTATAGTTAGAGACTCTCGGCTCAGCTTCGCAAAGACTGTAAGTAGATACAATTAAGAAAATATATATAAATTTTGCAAATAAATTATTCATTACTTACTGGATAAAAAAAATGACTAATAGTTTCGAAATTTTGATTATTTGTGAGAATAAAATAATGGCGGAAGAGGTGAGATTCGAACTCACGGTGGGCGCGAACCCACGTCGGTTTTCAAGACCGGTGCATTAAACCGCTCTGCCACTCTTCCGTCGGGTGAATTTTATCATAGGATTTAAAACATCGAAACTATTCTTTAAAAATTTCATCATGAAAGCCAAAATAACGAAAATCTTCTATCATCATTGGGTATAAGATACCGTCTAAATGATCACATTCATGCTGCACAACTCTTGCATGAAAGCCGTCAACATCCCTTTCAATCTTAGTACCTTGTTCATCATAACCCTCATAATAAATTGAGTCATACCTAGGCACCACACCCCTCAAACCTGGAACAGATAAACAACCCTCCCAGTCGTTAACTTTTTTTTGTCCTTTTGGCTTAATAATAGGATTAATTAAAACAGTAAATGGGACTTCTTCCGCATCAGGGTAGCGATCGTTACTTTCAAATCCAAATATAACAACCCTCTTGAAAATACCAATCTGTGGAGCAGCCAATCCTGCTCCATCATTAGCCTTCATTGTCTCAATCATATCCTGGATTAGAACATCAAGATCCTTATCATTAAATTTTTCAACCGGAGCGCTGATTTTGAGTAAATCTGGATTACCCATCCTTAAGATTTCTTTAATAGCCATAAGTCTTTACAATCTTTGCAAGAATGGTAATGGTATTTTTTATAGTAATTTTAGAGCTGTGATTCAACATCGCAGAGGATATACCTTCACTACTCTCTCCTCTCCCAGCTGCATGATTTGCGACAGGACAAATTGCCGAATAACTCAAGTCTAATTCTTTTGCTAGGCAAGCTTCCGGCATCGCTGTCATCCCAACAATCGTTGCACCATCTTTTTCAAAACGATCAATTTCTGCTGCCGACTCCAACCTTGGCCCTTGTGACGCAGCGTAAACTCCTGAATTAACAAAATCAAAATCTAGCTCATCCATTGTCTTAATAATTAATTCACGCATACCCTGGTCATACGGGTGAGTAAAATCAATGTGTTTTACAGGGTAATGTTTTCCGTCAAAAAATGTAGACAGTCGGCTATGAGTATAATCAATAAGTTGATGAGGGATAACAAAATCGCCGACTTTCAAATCGTTTGAAATCGAGCCGACAGAAGCGATTGATAAAATAGACTTAACACCAATATCATTTAATGCCCAAATATTAGCCTGATAATTAATTAGGTGCGGAGGTATTGTATGATTAGACCCATGCCTTGCTAAAAAAATTACTTCCTTACCAGCAAGTTCTCCAAATATTATAGGCTCTGAAGGTTGTCCAAAGGGTGTTCTCACTATCTCTCTTCTGATAACCTTTAATCCATCAATATTACATAAACCAGAACCACCAATAATAGCTAACAAGATTATTTACCCTTTATAATGATTTTATGAATACCCTAAATTATACAGCTCGCGAACTAAATTCAAAAATAATAAACCATTATGAAAATTTTCCGGTTGCTAGGTTTTTACCCAAGAAAAGTCGCGAGGCCATCTTAATTCTTTATGCTTTTGCTCGAATAGGAGATGACATTGCTGATGATGGTCTGTTGTCAAAAAAACAAAAGATGGCTCAACTAAGCATTATGTGTAATGAGCTTAATCAAATTAAATGTAAAAAATCTCCTACAACTAAATTTTTCAAAAAACTTAGTATGGTCGCCGATGAACATAAACTGAATATCATATATTTAGAGAATTTACTTAAAGCCTTTAAACAAGATGTGGTAAAGAATGCTTACAAAGATGTAGAAGAGCTCATGAATTATTACAAGTATGCTGCTAATTCTGCAGGAAGACTATACCTGCAAGTCAACGGGTACAGAAATAAATCCCTTTATAAGTTTTCCGATAATATTTGCGAAGCTTTTGCTATGATAGATATGATTCAAGACATTAATGATGATGGAAAGATAAACAGAGTATATTTGCCGCAAAGCCTCATTAGGGAATACCAGATTGATTTAAATGCATTAAAAAAATTAAGTTTTAATGATAACTGGAAAAACTTTCGGCAGTTCTGGGTTTCTCAAATAAAAGAAAAATTGGCTAAAGGACAACCGCTGTCTGGTCACCTCAATGGAAGATTCAGGTTTGAAGTTAAATTTATGATTAATTCGGGATTCCATTTGTTAAACAAATTAGAAAAATCCCCTAACCCATTTAAGAATACGAAGATGAATAATTTTGATTGGATTATGGTATTTATAAAGGCCTTAATTTAGAATGACTCCAAATCAATACTGCACAAATAAGCTTACAGAAAGTAAAACCAACTTCTCACTAGCTTTTAACTTTTTACCCAGAAATAAAAAAGAGGCCCTTGTGGCACTTTATGCCTTTTGTAGAGAGGTTGATGATATTGCAGATGAATGTGTTGAGTACGAAGTTGGGCTAACAAAGCTGAATTGGTGGGAAAATGAAATTGAAAATTTATATGATAAAAACCCTCAACACCCAGTAACAAAAGCACTTCTCGAACACGTTGAAGTATTTAATCTTAATAAAAATTATTTTATTGAAATTATTGACGGAATGAAAATGGATCTTGATTTTAATAGGTATCAAGATTTCAAACAATTACAGTTATACACCTATCGGGCCGCCTCAGTTGTTGGGATTCTTTCAGCTCATATATTTGGCTACAAAAACAAAAAAACATTAGATTATGCCCATAATCTCGGTATAGCCTTACAACTGACAAATATAATTAGAGATGTGGGTGAGGATGCTAGAAGAAATAGGATTTACATTCCCCTCAATGAGCTAACATCTTTTCAAATTCAAGAAAAAGACATTATCGGTAAAAGGAACCAGGCCGCCCTTGTTCCATTAATGAAATTCCAGATCGAAAGAGCAAAAGAATTTTACCAAAAAGCAATAATGCTTTTACCCGAGGAGGATCGCAGGACTCAGCTGCCTGGAATTATAATGGGAAATATTTATTACGACTTATTATTGCAAATTGAGCAGGGTAATTTAACCAATATTCTTAACGAAAAAACTCAACTAACCCCTGTCCGAAAATTATGGATTACTATACTTTCGATATTAAAAATAAATATAATTAAATGATTTAAATCAATAGTTTATTTAAAATACTTAATTATATTTATCAGTAATTTAGCGCTGCAGACATAGCCTCTTTTACGGTCTTAACTGACACTAACGTGACCCCATCAATTGGTTTTTTTGGAATATTTTTTTCAGGTAATATAATCCTAGTAAAACCTAATTTTTTGGCCTCATTGACTCTTTCCTGTCCTCTTGATACTGGCCTCACTTCTCCACCAAGGCCAATCTCACCGAAAATGATTGTTCTATCCTCGACAGTTTTTTCAATCAAAGATGATGCTATAGATATCATTACAGCTAAGTCTACCCCTGGTTCTGAAATTTTTACCCCACCAACAGCATTTACAAAAACATCATGACTGTGACATGAGAAATTAAGGTGTTTATTTAACACAGCCAAAATCATAGATAATCTATTATTTTCTAAACCTACTGACAATCGTTTGGGAGAGGACTGTTTCGACTCGTCAACCAACGCTTGAATCTCGATTAAAATCGGTCGAGTTCCCTCCTGAACTACCGTCACAACTGAACCATTATTTTCATATGAGGTTGCAGAAAGAAAAATAGCCGATGGATTTAGGACCTCCTTTAAACCTTTTTCTGTCATCGCGAAAATACCCAATTCATTCACCGCGCCATACCTATTCTTAATTGATCGTATTAGGCGAAAGGATGAATTGGTCTCACCCTCAAAATAAAGTACGGTATCAACAATATGCTCAAGCACCCTTGGTCCAGCAATTGATCCATCTTTGGTAACATGTCCAACTAAAATCATACTTGCATCATTGGCCTTGGCCACCCTGGTTAATTGCGCTGCACACTCTCGCACTTGAGATACTGATCCAGGAGCTGAGGATAAATCATCTGAAAATAAAGTCTGTATTGAATCAATTACCACAACAGTCGGTTTTTCTTTCTCAATTGTGGAAATTATATTCTGTAAGCTTATTTCGGACATCACTAACACATCCGATACATCCAAATTCAAACGCCTTGACCTCATGGCGATCTGATCAATTGATTCCTCACCGGTTACATAAATAACTTTATTATCGGTAGATGGATTTTTAGTCAGCGATGACAGGGCCTGAATAAGTAATGTCGACTTCCCAATCCCTGGATCGCCTCCAATCAGGGTAACACCACCAGGAACTAACCCTCCGCCTAACACCCTATCAAGCTCATTAATTTGAGTTGGTCTTCTAAGAATATCATTGACGACAACGTCATCAATACTAATTAAGGTTGATTTTTTATTTAATGACTTGTACCGCTTATTTTCTGAGGAAGCAATTTGCTCTTCAAGGCAATTCCATTCATAACAGTGAGGACATTGACCTTGCCATTTGGTTGAATTTCCGCCGCACTGTTGGCATTGGTACAGAGTTTTGGACTTAACCATAGTAAATCTCAACTGGGACTCTCGAAGGAGAAGAAATGGCACATAATAGCTCGTAACCAACCGTATTTGCTGACCTTGCAACCCGGTCGACGCCTAAATTTTCACCCCATAGCTCCACACTTGAACCAATATTTGTATTTAACAGACTGGATATATCAACAGCAATCATGTCCATTGAAACTCTTCCGACTGTTTGAGTTTCAATGCCATCTACAAAAATTGGGGTGCCGGACGGCGCGTGTCTTGGGTAGCCGTCAGCATAACCACAGGCGACAATTCCAATACGCATATCATTTGGCGCCCTAAAATCAGATCCGTAACCGACCCCATCTCCTTTTTTGATCTCTTGCGTTGCAATTATTTCAGATCGCAGTGTCATTACAGGCAATAACCCACCAGGCAAGTCATCAAGATCAAAAGGGTTTGCCCCATATAACATAATTCCTGGCCTTATCCACTCTAAATGAGTATCTTGGTTGTTAAGGATTGCTGCTGAATTTGCAACAGAAAAGGGCTCGTGATAATTACTCCTAAGCATCTTAACCTCACTGAGCTGACTCTCAATACCTTTTGCTGAATCCGCATTTGCAAAGTGGCTCATAAGAACTATCTCAGAAATTCGTTCATCTTCCTTCAGGAAAGAATGTACTTTTGGTAAATTATTCAAAGAAAAACCCAGGCGATTCATTCCGGTATTTACTTTTAAATGGACACTAATTTTCTTTTTTGACGAGAGTTGTCTGATCAGAGACAGTTGGTAGTCATTATGAAGCACGACGTCGAAATTAAAAGCAGCAGCAATTTTTAAGTCCTCTTTATCAAAAACTCCTTCCAACAAAAGAATCTTTTTTTCATAACCCGATTCTCTTAATTCAACAGCCTCATTAATAGTTAGGACTGAAAAGCCATCCGCTTCTGAAAAAGCTGATGCCATATAGTTAAGACCATGGCCATATGCATTCGCTTTCATTGTTGCCATGATTTTAGAACTTGGAGCTAAGGACCTTACGAAGGATAAATTCTTACGAGCGTTATCAATATTAATTAAAGCTTTTAAAGGTCTCATTAATCTGGAATTTCATACCCAACTGGGTTTGCGTAGTTTTCAAATTTGGTAAATTCTCCTAAGAAGGTAAGCTTCACTCTCCCAACAGGGCCATTCCTTTGTTTAGCAAGAATAATCTCTGCCATACCTTTGTCAGGGGTTTCAGGATTGTAAACCTCATCGCGATAAATAAACATGATGACATCTGCATCCTGTTCAATGGCTCCGGATTCTCTCAGATCCGACATAACTGGTCGCTTATCGGGTCGCTGCTCAACACTTCGATTTAACTGCGACAAAGCTATCACAGGAACATTTAATTCCTTAGCCAAGGATTTTAACGATCGTGAAATTTCAGAGATCTCGGTCGCTCTATTTTCTGTTGGACCGGCCGAACCCATTAATTGAAGATAGTCAATTACAATCAGACCAAGCTTTCCACATTGTTTATGAAGTCTTCTAGCCCTTGCCCTCACCTCATATGAATTTAATGCAGATCCTTCATCAATAAATATTGGTGCATCATTTAATTGCCCCAGGGCATAAGATAATTTTTCCCAATCATTATCGTCTAACTGTCCGGTACGCATCTTATGTTGATTTAACTTGCCAACAGAACCAATAAGCCTAGATACCAGTTGCGTCGAAGCCATCTCCATAGAAAAAAGAGCAGTTGGTAAACCGGTATCAATGGAAACATATTCACTAATATTAAGTGCTAAGGAAGTTTTACCCATCGACGGCCTACCAGCAATAATGATTAGATCGCCTGGCTGAAGTCCTGAGGTCATCATGTCCAAATCTTTGTAGCCAGTGGGTACACCCGTTACGTCTGACGGATTATCGCGTTGGAATAGCTGATCAATTCTTTCGGCAACCTGAGGTAATAATTCCTTAATATCAGTAAATCCAATCTTGTCATTTTTACCCGCTTCAGCAATCTTAAAGATTTTAGCTTCAGACTCATCAAGCAGCTGCTGCGCATCTTTTCCTTGAGGGGAAAAGGCACTATCAACAATATCCGTTCCTACTTCGACAAGATTACGCATAATAGAGCGCTCTCTTACTATCTGGGCATAACCTCTTATATTCGCAGCGGTCGGTGTATTTTCAGCAAGTAATCCTAGGTACTCTAGACCACCTATGGTATTTAGCTCTGAATTTGATTCAAGCGATTCACCCACAGTAACAATGTCTGCTGGCTGACTTCTTTCAATTAGTTTATGAATATGCTGAAAAATAAGCTGATGATCTTGACGATAAAAATCTTTAACTGAAACCACGTCTGCAACTTTATCTAATGCCTGATTATCAATCAAAAGTCCACCTAACAAGGATTGCTCCGCTTCAATCGAATGAGGGGGTAGTCTTAGTTTTTTAATTGAATCATCGGCCATTTATGAATTATAACGGATAAAAAAAAGGCTGCCACTGGCAGCCTTAATTTATTAGTCTGTGTCGCCTAAAACTTTGACCGTGATGTCAAATACCACATCAGCATGAAGTGCTACTGAGACCAAATGTTCACCCACAGTTTTGAGCGGGCCGTCAGGCATTCTGATTTCAGATTTATTAACTTCGTGACCAGCTTTGGTTAATTCTTCAGAAATATCAAAGTTGGTTACAGAGCCGAATAATTTTCCATCAACACCAGATTTTTGAGTAACTTCCAATACAAAAGAATCAAGCTTTTTTGCTCTTTCTTGGGCAGCTTTCAATAAAGCAGCTTGTTGTTTTTCAAATTCTGCCTTCTTGGCTTCGAATTCAGCCATATTAGCTTCAGTAGCTCGTTTTGCTTTACCTTGAGGTATTAAGAAGTTTCTTCCATAACCATCTTTGACTTTAACTACGTCACCAAGGTTACCTAAATTAGCAACTTTCTCTAGTAAAATTAATTGCATCGATATTCTCCTTAGTGCTTATCTGTGTATGGAAGAAGTGCTAAAAATCGAGCACGCTTCACAGCAGTGGTTAATTGTCTTTGGTACCTTGCTTTTGTACCCGTAATACGAGCTGGAATAATTTTTCCATTCTCAACAATAAAATCTTTTAAAAGGTCTACATCTTTGTAATCAACTTCTTTGATGCCTTCTGCCGAAAAGCGACAGTACCTTCTTCTTCTATACATATCTCTAGCCATTTTAGCTCCTTAAATATATTCCTGAACATGAAAAATAATCTGATTGGATTTTTGTGACCGTCTATCTAAAAAACCATGAAATTTATAAAGCATTTGTTCTTTAATTTCTTTTTTAGTTAAATCACCAACCATTAGTGCATTAATTTCAAATTCAACATGTTTGTGTAATGTTAATTTTGTTAAATCTTTAAAATGAATCTTAAAATTTCTTACGGGAATCTGTGCTGGGGTAAATCTTATCTCATCTAAATCAACAACAGTACCATCAAGAATTAACTGATTCAAGATTCACTAACTTCCTCGTTAACGGTTTCAGCAACTTCTTTGTCGCCAACAATCGTTTTAGACTTTTCTTCTTTCATCATAGGTGACGGTGATGAAACCGGACCCTTAGTTGCGAAAGTAAGATGTCTTAGAACCGCATCATTGAATTTAAATGATGTTTCTAATTCTTCAAGAGTTTTTTGATCACACTCAATATTCATTAATACGTAATGTGCCTTGTGAATCTTTTGGATTGGGTAAGCGAGCTGCCTTCTGCCCCAGTCTTCAAGTCGGTGGATGTTTCCAGAATTGGTTTTTAAAAGAGTTTGGTAACGTTCAATCATTGCAGGAACCTGTTCGCTTTGATCTGGATGAACGATAAACACTACTTCATAGTGACGCATATATTCTCCTTACGGTTAAAGCTTCCTGAAAATATTCAGTGAAGCAAGGATTAAAAAAGGTAGATTATACGTGGATTTGTATTTTTTTCAATCAATTATGGATTTCATTGTATAACTCTCAAGTAATATGATCTTGATGATTTGGGCCATAAACACGCGCTTTGAGAAATTTAATTTCATCACGGATTTCAGCAGCTTTTTCGAATTCCAAGTTCCTGGATAACTTTTGCATGGATTTTTCTAACTTACCAATTTCTTTTATTAATTTTGGCTCCGTTAGATCCTCATATTTTCTGTATTTCTTTTGATCAGACCTGCTTAACTTAAAGCCTTCAGTATCCATTTCTTTTTCAATAATGTCTTTGATCCGTTTTTTTATACCAACCGGGGTAATATTGTTAACTCGGTTATATTCGAGCTGCTTTTCCCTCCTTCTTGCCATCTCGCTCATCGCAGCTTTCATACTCCTTGTATGATTGTTGGCATAAAAAATCACACGCCCATCTAAATTTCTTGCTGCTCGACCGGCCGTTTGAATCAATGATCTTTCAGATCTTAAGAAACCTTCTTTATCCGCATCCAGGACAGCCACCAATCCTGCTTCTGGAATATCCAAACCCTCCCTAAGTAGGTTAATCCCTACCAGGACGTCGAATTGCTTAAGCCGAAGATCACGAATAATCTCTACCCTCTCTACCGTATCAATATCGGAGTGCAAATATTTCACCTTTATGGTATTTTCCACAAGGTAATCAGTTAAATCTTCGGCCATCCTTTTTGTTAAAGTAGTTACAAGCACGCGGTGCCCAAGATCTAAGGTCTTCTTTATCTCGCCGAGCAGATGGTCCACTTGGGAGTCAGCAGGAAAAACTTCAACAACCGGATCCACCAAGCCTGTTGGGCGGGCAACTTGCTCAATGATGATCTTTGAGTTTTTATCTTCGTAATCTGCAGGCGTTGCCGACACAAAGATACACTGCTTCATTAGGCGCTCAAATTCTTCAAACTTTAACGGCCTATTATCTATTGCGGACGGAAGTCTAAATCCAAAATCTACAAGATTTTCCTTCCTAGCTCTATCACCCTTGTACATTCCGCCGATCTGCGGGATCGTTACATGGCTTTCATCGATAATCATTAAAGCATTATCTGGAAGATAATCAATCAAGGTAGGTGGAGCCTCACCAGGCTTTCTTCCTGAAAGGTGCCTTGAATAGTTCTCAATTCCTTTACAGAAACCTATCTCGTTTAACATCTCGATATCGAACTTTGTTCTTTGTTCAATCCTTTGTGCCTCGACAAGTCTTTTTTCTTTCAAGTAGTAATTTACTCGCTCATGTAATTCTACTTTTATTTTTTCAATCGCGTTTATGGTAGTTTGACGTGGAGTGACATAATGGCTTGATGGGTAAACAGTAAATCTCTTTATCTTGTCATACATCTGACCGGTTAAAGGATCAAACAGTGTTATCGATTCTATCTCATCATCAAACATCGATAAACGAATCGCCGTTTCAGAGTTTTCAGCTGGAAAAATATCAATCACATCCCCGCGAACTCTAAAAGTACCTCTTGAGAAATCAAAATCATTACGATCGTATTGCATTGCAACAAGTCTTAATATTATATTTCTTTGTAATATTTTTTCGCCGGTCTGGATATGTAGAACCATTCCCTGGTAATCAACAGGATCTCCGATCCCATAAATGGCTGAAACGGTACCAACGATTATCGAATCATTTCTTTCTAAGAGAGCTTTTGTTGCTGATAGACGCATTTGTTCGATATGGTCATTGATGCTTGAATCCTTTTCAATAAATAGGTCTCTTGCAGGAACATAAGCTTCAGGTTGGTAATAATCATAATAGGAAACAAAATACTCCACAGAATTATTTGGAAAGAATTCCTTAAATTCAGAGTAAAGTTGAGCTGCGAGAGTTTTGTTCGGTGCCATTACAATTGCAGGTCGTCCAGTTTGAGCAATTACATTAGCAATTGTGTATGTTTTGCCTGAACCGGTCACTCCTAAAAGGGTTTGAAATTTTTCATTATTATTAACACCCTCGACTAGTTTTTTTATCGCATCGGGTTGATCCCCGGATGGCTCGAAGGGAACAGAAAGCTCATAAGGGCTATTTGGGTAAGTTTTTGTTTTATCTGTTGTCATTAACCATTAATTTTAACAGTAAAAGAACTTTATTAACTTACATCAGTCCTTAGAAACATGAAATATTTAATTATTCCCATTTTATTTTTTACTAATTTGATTTATGCCTACGACCAGGCTGCACTCATGCATGCATTTAATTCGGTAGTAATGGTGAGAGGTTACCAAGACAATGGCTCACTTGGTTATGGATCAGGTGTAGTCGTTGGAGAGAATCAAGTAATCACCAATTGCCACGTCTTGAGAGGATCCAAAAAGCCATGGATTTCTCAGGGAGATTCTACTTTTGCAATAGTATCTGTCAAATCCAATCCATGGCATGATTTGTGTCTACTAGAAACACATAACTTGCCAGGAAAACCGGTCCCATTTGGAATAACCGCTGATTTAACCAAGGGCCAGGAAGTTGTTGGAATTGGACATTCCAACGGTGCACCAGTCCCGCTAACAATAGGCGGCTTAATTATTTCTACCTACCCAAACGATGATGGTAATTTAATTTTATCAAGTGCAAAATTTCGCTTAGGTGCAAGTGGAAGCGGATTGTTTAACATGAATGGGGAGCTAGTTGGAATTAATACTTTTAAACCTACTGGATACGGCTCTTATTATGCAGTACCGGTTGAGTGGGTTAAAACTTTACTCGGTAAAGATGAATATGATGAATTCCCAATCGAAGGTAAGGCGCTATGGGAAGAGGATGAAGATAAAAAGCCCTTTTATCTTCAAATTGCAATCCCAAAAGCAAAAGAAGAATGGAATAAAGTTCTTTCCGTTACAAAAAAATGGGTGACCAATGAACCGAATAGCACCGAAGCTTGGTTTGAATTTGGTTATGCAAATCTTATGTCAGGAAATGATTCTGAAGCTAAAAAAGCATTTCAAAAATCTCTAGAGTATGATGAAAATAATAGTGATCCTATTTTTGAATTAATCAAGCTATCTGGCAACAATGAGACTGATATTGTAAATCAGTACGTTGATAAGCTCTCACAGATTAATCCAGGTAAAGCTGAAGAGATTAAAACACTTTTTAAAAAATAATGCTTTCAGTCTTTTAGTTTTTTTTGTAGAATCAAAAGATTAATTAACAACACCGAACACTATCTTGTCATCTTCTAAATTTTTATCACATGCAGTAAATAGAATCAAAGAATCACCAACGCTTGCAGTCACCGCTAAAGCTTCACAGCTTAGATCCCAAGGTGTAGATATTATTGGTTTAGCAGCTGGAGAACCTGACTTTGATACTCCAGACTTTATTAAGCAAGCAGCCATTGAAGCAATCAATTCAGGAAGAACAAAATACACACCAGTGGGAGGAATTCCAAGCCTTAAGCAGGCTATCGTAGAGAAGTTTAAATTTGACAATCAGTTAATTTACACTATAGAAGAAGTTGTTGTAGGTGTAGGGGGGAAACAATGTATATTCAATCTATGTCTCTCGATTCTTAATAGTGGAGATGAAGTTATTATTCCCTCCCCTTATTGGGTTTCTTACGAGGATATTACACTCCTAACGGATGCTAAAGCTGTAACCATAGAATCCACAATCGAAGAAAAATTCAAAATAAGTGCCGAAAAACTTGAAGAAAAAATTACTAATAAAACTAAACTTATTTTTCTAAATTCACCATCCAATCCAACTGGCTCTGTGTATAGTGAGTCTGAGTTAAAGGATATTGCAAATCTTTTAAAAAAATATCCCAATATCATCATTGCAACTGATGATATATACGAACACATAAATTTAAGTGGGAAACCTTTTCATAATATTTTAATGGTTGATCCATCTTTGAAAGAAAGATGCGTTGTATTAAATGGTGTATCAAAAGCTTACTCCATGACTGGCTGGAGAATTGGGTACGCAGCTGGGCCAAAAGAAATTATCAAGGCCATGACGAAGCTGCAATCTCAATCAACCTCAAATCCATGTTCTATATCTCAGGCTGCCGCTGAAGCTGCCCTAAGAGGAAGTCATGACTGTGTTACCGATATGGTTAGGGAGTTTCGAGTTCGCCATGATTATGTAATGAAACACATCAATGAAATTGTAGGATTACAGTGCATTCCTGCCGAAGGAGCTTTTTATGCATTTCCATACGCTCAAGATGCCATTGATCTGCTGCATAAAAATAAATATATCAATGAACCAACCGATATAGCTCTTTGTGAATATTTAATTGATAAAGCTAATGTAGCTGTAGTTCCAGGATCAGCATTTGGGGCCAGTGGTTACTTTAGATTATCATTTGCCACATCATTGGAAAATTTAAAAGAAGCAATTAAAAGAATTAAGAATGCAATTGAAATTTAATGCCAGAAGATATTGACCAAATGTCTTTTTGTGTTTACCATCTCACTTCTCTTCCCCAATAGCTCAGTTGGTAGAGCAACGGACTGTTAATCCGTGTGTCCCTGGTTCGAGCCCAGGTTGGGGAGCCAAATTTTAAAGCCATATCATATTGATATGGCTTTTTTTTAAAAGAATTTTTGGTATAACTTTTTAAATAGTGCAAATCTAAAAAGCACTACCAGCAAGGCACATAAGATAATACTGAAGATTACCACCATGGAAACAATATCAATAATTTGATCTGATCCTTCAATATTGTAAGTAAATGGAATTGATGCTAAAACTGCTGCAGCCAAACCCTTTGGGGCCATCATCGAAATATAGGACTTATCTTCAAACGGATCATTTTTAAATAACACCTTAGTTACTGGAATTCGAGCAACAAAAACTAATACGACAAGAATAATTGAGAAAACTAAAAGGTTGTACTCCTTGATTTCAAATTGAATACCAAGGTATATGAAGAAAAAAATCTTTAAGAGGAAAACTAATTCCTTATAAAAATCCAACTCAACTTTCGTTAATGGTTTTATATCGTGTTTAGCTAAGATATAGTTGTTAATAAGACTGAATGACTGATAATTGGTAAGAATTAGGCCAAAGGCTAATGCTGCAATAGGTCCAGAATAACCTAAGCTCTCAGTGATACCATAAATAATAAAAAGCCAAGCAATAGTCGTTGTTAGGGTGTTTGGGAAATTTTTTAATTTATCAATAATAATCAGCCAAAGCGTACCTGAAATAAATCCCAACACAATAGCCATCACAAAAGATGTGCCTATGCTTGATATAAATTTAAGAATATTAAAAGCCTGATTCAACTCAAAAAATTCAATCAATGAAAATAACGTTAAGATACAAAGCACATCAGTAGCAGCCGACTCTAATAATAATGTTGTTTTAGTTTTTGCTGAAATGTTTAAGACATCAGTTATTGGCACTACAACAGCAGATGATGTTCCACCTAATATAACTCCCAACATTAAACTGGCAATATAATTTAATTCCAAGAATGCATAAGATAAGGTAGTAACAATGGCTGCTGTTGAAAAAAAAGTGATCAAAGTCAAATAACCAGATGTTTTAAAAGAACTCATTAAAACTTTGAAGTTGAGCGAACAACCACTCTCAAATAAAATAACCACCAATGCTATTGTGGTTATGACGCTACCAATTTTCCCAAAGTCACTTGGGTTGATATAATGCAATATTGGTCCAAGAAGAATTCCAAATATAATCAAAATTAACACATCAGGAATGAAAGTTTTTTTGAAAATATAGCTCAATGCATGAGCAAAGAAAATTAAAAGGCCTACTGATAGTATAATTTGATACATAATATAAGACTTTAAATAATAATTTCATATAATAACTCGATGCAAAATAAAAGTGTAAAACAAGTTGATGTAGTGATGATTGGCGGTGGTATCATGAGCGCGACCTTAGCCACAATTCTTCACGAAATAAATCCCGATTTGCGAATAACAATATATGAAAAACTATCAAAATGTGGCCAAGAAAGTTCAGACGTTCTAAATAACGCTGGTACAGGCCATGCTGGAAACTGTGAGCTTAATTACACTCCAAAAAAAAATGGAACAATCGATGAGTCAAAAGCTGTCGAAATATCTGAAATGTATGAATTATCGCTTCAACTATGGTCTTTCATTACGAAGAGTGAAAATATAAACCCTAAAAAATTCATAACCAAATCTCCACATGCTAGCTTTGTATGGAATAAATCAGATGTGGCATTTTTGAAAGAAAGGTACGAAAGGTTAAAAATACAACCCTTGTTTAAAAATATGACTTTTCTAGAATCTGCCAAGATGATTGAAAAGAAATTTCCACTCCTAATCAAAGGAAGAAAAAAATTAAAGCATGTCGCATTAACCTATTACGAAAATGGTACAGATGTTAATTTTGGAGCCCTAACTCAGTTGATGATAAAAAGACTAAAGAAGAATAAAAACTTTAAAGTCTTACAAAATACTGAGGTACATAAAGTTACTAACAAAAATAAAAAATATCAAATTTTTTCCCACAAGCCAGAAATTGAATCTGACTTCATTTTTCTAGGGGCCGGTGGAAATACAATAAAAATTTTGCAACAACTAAAAATAAAAGAGTCAAAGGGTTATGCTGCGTTTCCAATTAGTGGAAGATGGCTAATTTGTAACAAAAGCAATGTAATCAATAATCACCAGGGTAAGGTATATAGCCAAGCCGAAACTGGGTCGCCTCCTATGTCAGTTCCTCACCTGGATATAAGAAAAATTAATGGAAAAGACTGTTTGTTATTTGGCCCATTTGCTGGATTTACATTTAAATTTTTAAAAAGTGGTTCATTACTAGACTTTCCAAGATCTATTAAATTTTCAAATTTGAAAGAAATAATCACTGTATTTTTCAAAAATCTGAATTTACTAAAATATCTTATCCAACAAGTTTTAATGACCCATTCAAGCAGAATGAAGCATCTAAAAAAGTTTTATCCTTTCGCGAGTGAAAAGGATTGGCGCTTAATAAATGCAGGGCAAAGAGTACAAATAATAAAACCTTCCAGTCGCTTTTCTGGAAAATTGGAATTTGGTACTGAAATTATTTACAAAAAAGATAAGAGCTTAGCTGCTCTTCTGGGAGCTTCTCCTGGGGCTTCCGTATCAGCATCCTCAATGCTTGATATTGTTGAGAATTGCTTTATTGCAAAAAACTCTAAAAGCAAAAGTAAATTAAAAAAAATTTTTCCAAGTTATGGTATCCGATTAAATCAAAATCCTTCATTGCTTAAAAAGATAAGAGATCAATATCAGAAAATTCTAAAATTGAGATAGTTTTCTTCGTATCTCAGAGATACAAATTCCGGTAGCGACAGAAACATTCAAGCTTTCCATTGAGCCTTGCATGGGGATGGAAAAAATTACGTCGCATTTTTCTTTGGTTAGCCTTCTAATACCTTTTCCCTCAGATCCCATTACCAAGGCAACATTACCTGAAAACTTTTCATCATATATTGAAAAATCAGAGTAGCCATCAGCAGCATAGATAAAGATATTATTTTCTTTAAGTAGATCAATAGTTCTAGAGAGGTTTGTAACCTGAAAAAATGGTACATGATTCACTGAGCCACTGGCAACTTTTTCAACTACAGGGGTAATACCAACGGAATTATTTTTAGGTGCAATAATTCCACTTAAATTAAATGCACTTGCAATTCTAAAACAAGCACCAAGGTTATGAGGATCTTGTACTTCATCTAAAATTAAAAAAAACAATTGCTCTTTATTTGACTCAAGAAAATCTTCAATGTCCTGATTTTTTTTTTGGTTCTTATTTTGTTTTGCCACAACGCCTTGATGAATAACATCTCCGACCATCTTATTTAAGTGATTTCGATCAACAAAATTTACAATCAATTTTTTTTGTTGAGCATATTCAATTATTTTGGTAAATTTTGAAGTATTTCCATCTTTGTTTAGGTAGATTTGTTCGATTTCATTAGTTTTCGACAGCGCAGACTCAATCGCGTGTATCCCGTATAAATAATTATGCATTTTTTATTTTCTTTATTAACGTAAAATCAATCTTACCAAGTTCAAGGTCAACACGGATAAGTTTAACTAACAACTCGTCGCCAAGTCTAAATTTATTTTTTGTTTTTTCACCTTCAAGCATCTGTTTTTCTTTATTGAAAATGAAATAGTCTGTTCCAAGTTCAGTAACATGCAATAATCCTTCAATGTGAAGGCTAGGAATTTCAACAAACAACCCAAAATTAGTGACACTTGAGGTTATTACTTCAAATTTTTCACCAATTTTATCTTTCATAAAAAAGCATTTTAGCCATGTTTCGACATCTCTTGTCGCTTCATCCGCCCTTCTTTCAGTTGAAGAACAGTGATTGGCAATTGACTCCAAGTTTTTCTTTGGATATTTTTTGTCTATCACTAAGGACTTAATCATTCTATGCACAACAAGATCGGGGTACCTTCTAATGGGGGAGGTAAAGTGGGTGTACTTGTCGTAAGCTAATCCAAAGTGTCCCTTGTTTTCTGAGCTGTAGTTGGCCTGCTGCATTGATCTGAGTATCATGGTTTGTAACATCTGATAGTTCTCTCTGGTCTTGATTTTCTCCAAGAGTAATCCGTAATCTTTTACATCTGGATTGATGCCACCGTCCATATGAACTTTAAAATCTGACATTACGGATTTTAATATTTCCAATTTTTCCTCTTTAGGCTTTTCATGGTTCCTAAATATTCCAGACTTATTTTTTAATAAAAAATCAGCGGCGCTAACATTTGCCGCTAACATGCACTCTTCAATAACCCTATGGGCCTCATTTCTTTCTAAAGGAACTATGTTGTCAATTTTTCCCGACTCATTAAATATAATCTGTGATTCAATTCTATCAAAATCAATCGCTTTCCTATTTTCCCTTTGCTTACTGAGAAGCAGATAAACTTCTTTTAAAACGCTCAATCGCTCCAAAAGCTCTTGAGATTGACTCTCTTTCCCAAGATTTTTAAAAATTAATTCACTAACAAGAGTGTAAGTTAATCGATTTTTTGAGTTAATTACTGAAGGATAAAAGGAGTAATTCAACACTTCACCCTCTTTTGAAAGATTCATGTCACAGACTAAGACTAATCGATCTACGTTTGGATTTAGAGAACATAAGCCATTTGACAATAATTCAGGGAGCATTGGGATAACTCTTCTGGGAAAATAAACAGAATTACCACGATTCAGTGCCTCCTCATCAAGGGCGGTTCCTTCTTTTACATAATGACTTACGTCGGCAATCGCAACAATCAAACGATACTGATCCCCTTTTTTTTCAGCGTATACTGCATCATCAAAATCTTTAGCTGTTTCACCATCAATGGTTACAAAATGTTGATTTCTAAGATCTATCCTACCTTTAAGATCTTTTTCAGTAATATCTTTTATTTTTGTTAATTCTTTATCTATCTTTTTATCAAACCTGAATGGAAGGCTATGCTTTCGAAGGGCAATCTCAATCTCAATTCCACTATCATCCAATTTCCCAATAATTTCTATTACCTGGCCCATAGGTTTAATATTCATGGCTGGTTGTGTGGTAATCTCAACCTCAACAATATCACCGGGTTTAGCGTTTTGATCTTTCCCGTAAGGGACAAGAATGTCTTGATGAATCCTTTTGTCTTCTGCTGAAACAATAGTGACGCCATGCGATTGAATTACTCTTCCAACTAAAACCGTATTCTTTCGCTCTAATATTTCAATTATTGTCCCTTCAGACTTTCCTTTTCGATCAAAACCTGAAATTTGAACCATCACGCGATCGTTATGAAATACCTTCGACATTTCTCTTTGGTTTAAAAAAACATCGTTACTGTCGGGGTCATCTGGAATAAGAAAACCATAACCATCGGCATGACCTTGTACCCTGCCAGCAATGCAATTTAATTTTTCAGCAATACAAAAAATATCTCTTCGATTCTTTAAAATTTGACCATCTCGCCTCATTGCTTTTAATCGTCTGGATAAAATTTCTTCTTCACTCTTTTTAATGCTAAGTACTCGTACTAATTCATTAAATTTTATTGGAGCTCCATGCTCTTTCATGACTTCCAGAATAAACTCTCGACTGGGGATTGGGTTTTTATAGTTCTTTGACTCCCTTTTAAAGAAAGGATCCTTTGATTTATTTTTTGACATTTTTAATATATAAGTTTGGTAAGTTCCTAAACAGTCCTGAAGCATCTAAACCAAAACCATAAACATACTCATTTGGTAATGAAAGACCTATAAAATCAGCACTAAAATTTGATTTTTGGTTAGGTTTGTAAAAAAGGACTGCAGTTGTTACCGTTTTTGCTCCAAGAGCCAATAAACACTTTTTTGCTTCATTCAGTGTAACACCTTCATCTAAAATATCATCAATAATTAAAATATGTTTGTTTAACACCTCATCCCTTGATGGCTTAAATAACCAGTCTCCATTTAGGGATCCTTGGTCATTTTTATAACGACTAAAATGAAGGTAAGAAAGAGTAATTCGTGGATGACTAATTTGAGGGAAAAGGTGGCCAGAAAAAACCAAAGCTCCGGTCATTAATGGACAAAAAACTACCTCTTCAAAGCCTGCAATTTTTTGATTAATTTTAAGGGATATTGCTTTTATTTCTCCTACAATTTCATCGTAACTATAAAGCTGGTTATCACTTTTTGAGGAATTCATTAAATTTTTGTTTTTAGATATTCTTTTAAAGCTGGTCCAAGCTCAGTATGCTTTAAACCATAGTCGACATTAGCCATTAGATAACCCAGTTTCGAACCACAATCATAACGCCGTCCTTCAAAAGAATATGCGTAAATATTATTTTGTTTTAACATGAGCTTTATGCCATCCGTTAGCTGAATTTCATGCCCTGCCCCAAAAGTTGTTTTTTCAAGATAATCCATTAGGTTATTGTTAAACACATATCGACCTACAACTCCTAAATTAGATGGTGCAAAGTCTGGGTCAGGCTTTTCGACAATTCCCGTTAATTTAACTAAATCCGAATCAAAGTTGTTTGAATCTATAATTCCATATTTATTTGAATCAGACTTATCAATTTTCTGAACAGCAATGACAGAATCATTTGTTTCTTCATACTTCTCCACAAGTTGCTTCAAAACTCCTGGTGCTGCATCAATAAGGTCGTCCGCCAGCGAAACTGCAAAAGGCTCATTGCCTACAACTGGCTTTGCTTGAAGAATGGCATGGCCAAGCCCCAGCGGCTCACCTTGCCTTATGTAGATACATGAAACACCTTTTGGAATAATATTATTCATCTCATTCATCAAGCTAACTTTTTTTTCATCAAGATTAGAAAAACTCTCTAGCGAGGAATCAAAATGATCTGTAATTGCTCTCTTTGACTTACCGGTAATAAAAATTAAATCGGTAAAACCAGCATCAATAGCCTCCTCAACTGCATACTGAATCAGGGGCTTATCGACAATTGGAAGCATTTCTTTTGGGGTAGCTTTAGTCGCTGGTAAAAATCGCGAACCAAGACCGGCAACAGGGAAAATAATTTTTTTAAGTAAAGCCATAAACGTTATATTAATTATCAAATAAATAAAGAAACAATATAAGAATACAATAAATTAAGACAAAACCATAAAAAGATAATGTTTTGCAACTTATTTGCAATAATATTTTAAAAGTACGTGCAATTTAAAAACATCTAAAGCCAATTATTTTTTTTATTAATGTCCGCCTCTTTAATTTCTACCCATTTCTCTTCTTTTGAATCGGTGATTTCTTTTTTCCAGAATGGCGCTTCTGTCTTAAGGTAATCAATAATGAATTCACATGCTAAAAAAGCTTCTTTTCGGTGTGACGAAGATACTGCAACTAGGACTATCTGATCATTCATTTTTAATTCACCAAAGCGATGAATGATTTCTACATTATTAATTGACCAACGCAATCTAGCCTCTTGTTCAATTTGCTCCAAAGATTTTAAAGTCATTTTTGGATAGTGCTCAATCTCCAATTTCATATCTTTAGCATCACTTTGACCGTCATAAAAAGATCGGACAAAACCAACAAAAGATACCACAGCACCTGTAGTATTTTCTTTTGACAGCCTATTTATAGTCTCACCGGCTTTAAAGTCTTTATTTTGGACAAAAACGGTCATTTATCCACCCGTAATAGGAGGGAAAAAAGCAATTTCATCTCCATCTGATATTTTAACGTTCCAGTCTTTCACCATCTCCTGGTTCAGTGCCGCCTTGATTTCTCCTTTATATAAACTCAATCTTTTATAGTTTGTTGATAAGTCATCAAATAAATCCTTGATGGTGGCAGAAGAAAACTCTTCAAGATTAATACTGAGTTTATTTTCACCAACTTCCTCGCGAAGCTTGGCAAAGAATAAGACATTAATCCTCATCTTTTACCCCTTTTTCAATTAAACTATCTTCAAACTCTAATAAGTCATTTGGGTCATCCACCAATTCTACTTTTTCAATTTGAGAAAACCGTCGAGAGATCTTTTGTGAAGTTACATGAACATCTTGAGCATTTTCGTGAGCAAGACGAATATTGTCCGCAAGCTTCTTCATTCTTTGGTCAAAGCGATCAAACTCTTTTCCTAGCTTACCAAGCTCAGACTTAATTATATGGACCTGTTTACGAGTTTCAACATCTTTTAAAACTGCTCTCGCTGTATTAAGAACTGCCATCAATGTCGTCGGCGAAACTACCCATACTTTATAATTTAAGGATTCTTGAATTAATTCAGGATGATAAGCATGGATCTCTGCAAATACAGCCTCTGCAGGGACAAACATCACCGCACCATCAGCAGTTTCATCAGGAATGATATATTTTTTTGCAATATCATTAATGTGTTTTTTAACGTCTAGCTTAAATTGTTTTTCAGCTTTAAGCTTTTCTGCCTCGCTCAATTTAATATCAAACATCTTTTGATAATTTTCCATTGGGAATTTTGAGTCCACAGCAACAGTACCCGTTGGTTCGGGCAAAAATAATACGCAATCTGCTCTGAGACCATTTTTAAAAGAATGTTGGAATGAAAATGAATCAGGAGGCAGAATATTTTTAACCAATCCTTCCAACTGAAGTTCCCCATAGGCACCACGCGATCGCTTGTCACCAAGTAATTCCTGAAGGCTAACAACGTTTGTAGTCAAACCATCAATTTTCTTTTGTGCCTCATCGATAGTTGCTAAACGCTCCATCACGCTAACAAATGTAGCATTTGTCTTTTTAAACCCCTCCTCTAATCTCTCATGAACTTTGCCCGTAATCTCCTCAAGACGACTATCTACTGACTTGGTTAAAGACTCAACCGACGCCAATAGTTGAAACGTAGTGTTTTTGAGAGAGGATTGAATTGACTCCTGCTGAGCCTTGCCTTGATCCCTTAAGCTTGAATTAATCTTCTCGAGAACATCCGATTTGAGCTGATTAAGGGTTTCTTGTTGGGTAATTTTTAAACTCTCAAGAACATCACGGTTATATTTAAATTCCTCACTAACCAGTTTATTAAATCGATCGGTAACCTTATTTAAAGAATCATTAAAATCCAATAATATTTTACGATGTTGCTCACTCAATACCTTATCCAAATCAGAGGTTTTATCTTTCTTAAGTAATAAAACGACAATCAAAATTAGCAATGAAATAACAAACAAAATTAACAGATCAGGCATGGTTTATTTCCAAATTCTTGGTTTTCAAAATAGCTTTAAATTCCTCTTCGTTTTTAAGGGGTAATTTAAAATTTACTGTAATATTTTCATCAAAATTTCGATCTATGACTTCCCCATTAAATCTAGATAAAACATTAATAAAATTATCTAAGTAATTGTAATCTAATATTATTTTATAATTTTTTAGAGTTATATATTTCTTGAAATTACATTGATCAAAGATATCTTTTGCGGTCTTGCTATACGCTCTTACCAGCCCTCCTGTACCCAGGTTAATGCCTCCATAATACCTAATAACGATTAGCGCTGTATTAATAATATCATTCCCCTCAAGGATACCAAGTAACGGTTTACCCGCAGTTCCTGAAGGTTCTCCATCATCACTAAAATAAGAACTAATTCCCTTTATCTCAGAATAAGTCCTAAGTGCATAAACAATGTGACTAGTATTTTTGTGTTCCGCCCACAGCTTACTTAATTTTTCTTTTAGCGATTCTAAATCAGGGCATCTTACAACTAATCCAATAAACTTGGACTTATTGACCACCAAAAGCGATGTCTCATCCAGCTCTGATACCAATTCAAGCACTAAAACAAGCCTTCCAACTCACCTTTGTTATTAATTTTAATTTTTTCAGCTGCTGGTTTATTCGGCAGTCCCGGCATGGTCATCACCGGACCACAGATTACCACAATAAACCCTGCACCGAATTTTAGATCGATGTCCCTTATTTCTAGAATATGGTTGCTTGCAGCCCCTAGTTGCTTGGGGTCAGATGAAAATGAATATGGGGTTTTAGCAATACATACAGGAATTTTACGAACATTTGGTAGCATTTTAAATGATTTTAATTTCTTTTTAGCTAAAGCACTCAATTGAATCTTTTTGGCTTTATAAATATTCGTCGCTATTTTTTTTATTTTTTCTTCAACCTCATCATTCAAACTGTAAAGGTATTTGAATTTATTTTTCTTTTTAGTCTCTGCGATTACGCCATTTGCCAAATCAAGTGCCCCAAGGTTACCTTTCTCCCAGTGCTCACAAACAAACATGGCTGTTGATTCTCCCTCAACAAGATCTTTTAAACACATGAGTTCGGCTTGAGTATCGTATTTAAACTTATTCACTGCAACCACTGCGTTTAAACCAAACTGATCCTTACAGTTCTGAATATGCCGTTGTAAATTCAAAAATCCTTTCCTTAAGCAATCAAGATTTTCTTTATTTAATTTTTCTTTTGCCAACCCTCCATGGTATTTAAGAGCTCTTACTGTAGCAACAATAACAACCGCATCAGGAACCTTGCCCAGCGATCTCGTTTTAATATCCAGGAATTTTTCAGCACCCAGATCTGCTCCAAATCCAGCCTCAGTCACCACATAGTCCGACATTTTTAAAGCTGATTTTGTCGCCATAAGGCTATTGCAACCATGGGCAATATTCGCAAAAGGTCCACCATGAATAATTACAGGGGTTCCGTAAATGGTTTGAACTAGGTTTGGCTTAAAAGCATCTCTTACAAGGGCTGTCATAGCACCATTTGCTTTTAATTGTTTGGCATATATTGGCTTATTAGTTTTACTAAACCCGATTAAGATATTACCCAAGCGTTTACTTAAATCATCTAAATCGTTAGCTAAACAAAATATCGCCATTACCTCAGATGCTACTGATATATCAAATTTTGAATGTCTTTGGTACTTGATACCATCTTGCTCAATATCCCTCAGAGATCGATCATTCATATCCAAGCATCTTCTAATTAAAATATTATTAGTATCAATATTTAGCTTATTTCCATGAAAAATATGGTTATCTATCATGGCAACCAATAAATTATTTGCGGATGTGATCGCATGAAAATCACCAGTGAAATGAAGGTTAATCTCTTCCATGGGTAGTGCTTGTGAATAGCCGCCTCCAGATGCACCGCCCTTCATACCAAAGACTGGGCCTAATGAAGGCTCTCTTAGGCAAGCTATAGAATTTTTTCCAAGCTTTCTTAAAGCGTCAGATAATCCTACAGTGGTGGTGGTCTTTCCTTCTCCCGCAGGTGTTGGGCTCATTGCCGTCACCAAAATTAATTTACCCTGCTTTCTTCGGGTTGGAACTTTATTTATTTTTGCAATATACGGACCATAACTGGTTATCTCCTGAGCACTTAGGCCAATTCTTTTAGCTACAACCTTGATGTCTAATAATTTTTTTTCTCGAGATATCTCTAAATCAGACTTCATATCTATCCTTCAATTTTTTACTTATTGCTTCAGGTGACAGGCCTGTAAACTTTTGTATAAAATCAAATACAAAAGTTCTAACAAACAAATCTTTTCTAAAGCCAAGCAGGGTTGTGCTCACAGGAAATAAATGACTAACATCTATCTCACTTAAATCACTGTCCTTATTAATATCGTATGCCATTTCTGCAACTAAACCAATCCCTAGATTAAGTTTTACATAAGTCTTTATTACATCCGCATCAATAGCTGTCAAAACTATGTTTGGGGAAATATGCGCCTGCTTGAAAGCTTTTGAAACCCCCGTACTACCTGTAAAAGCATAATCGTAAGTAATTACTGGATGTTTTGACAACTCTTGCAAAGAAATTGGTTCTATTTGTGAAGTAAGTTCATGATTTTTAGGGGTGATCAAAATTCGATTCCAGTTATAACATGGAATGGAAAAAATTTTATCGTTTAAGCCTATAGACTCAGTCGCAATACCAATATCTGCCTCTCCTGATTCAACTTGCTGAGTAACCTGAAGTGGGTTTCCTTGGTGTATATTTAGCTTAATGTCTGGGTACTTTTTCATAAACCACTCAACGACTTTTGGCAACTTATAACGTGCTTGAGTGTGAGTTGTCGCGATAGTGAAGGTAGCTTTATTTGATTTAGAATAATTATCAGATACGTGTTTTATATTTTTAACCTTTTTTAGAATTTCCTTTACAGCCTCATAAACATGCTTACCAGGCTCTGTTAATCCCACCAAGCGCTTTCCATTTCTGGAAAAAATCTTAATTTTTATTTCATCTTCTAGAAGCTGTACTTGTTTACTCACACCTGGCTGAGAGGTATGAAGGTTTTCAGCAGCCCTAGAAACATTGAATTCAGAATTAACTATTTCATAGATACATTTCAGTTGCTGTAATTTCATATAACTTTTTTATATATTATTAGTTATTAATATTATTATTTTATATATAAATTCTGATATTATTCAAGCTGTTTTTTTTAAAAAATTTTATGCTTTTAACTTTATCTGGATTTATTATTGGAATTTTAATTGGGCTCACTGGTGTGGGTGGCGGATCGCTCATGACCCCTATTCTTATAATGGCTTTTAAGATTCCAGCTGCCATCGCTGTTGGAACTGATCTTTTGTATGCCTCAATCACTAAATCATTCGGCGTATTAGGCCACCATAAACAAAACCATATAGATTGGTCAATTGTAAAGCAGTTAATGTTAGGAAGTATTCCTGCATCTTTTTTAACTAGTTATTTTCTCAGCCATAATCTTGTAAATAACAATCAAATGGCCAGTTTTATTGAATTGTTCCTAGGTATAGCGCTGATTATCACTTCTTTTGCTGTTTTTTTTCAACCACTCATCATCTCCAAAATTCTCAAAAGACCTAATATTTCAAGTTTTAAAAGACAAAAATACACAATTGTTTTAGGTATAATATTGGGCTTTATTGTTACTTTAACTTCAGTTGGAGCTGGAGCAATTGGAGTTACTATGCTTTTGCTCATATATCCATCTTTATCAATAAAAAAGATAATTGGTACTGATATTGCTCACGCTGTTCCTTTAACATTAATCAGCGGCATCGGACATGCTGCAATTGGTACAGTTAGTTTTAGTTTATTGCTTTACCTAATTCTAGGCTCTATTCCAGGGGTATGGTTAGGAGCAAAATTAAATGCTAAAGCGAATGACGAATGGGTACGGATTTTATTAGTAATAATCTTGTTAGGCATCGGAATTAAATTAATAGGTAATAATCTACATGTATAAATACAACCAAATAGACCAAAATATAGTTAATGAAAGAGTTGCTCAGTACCAAGACCAGCTGAATCGCTTTCTTAAAAAAGAATTGACTGATGAAGAATTCAGGCCCTTGAGATTGCAAAATGGTCTTTATATTCAAAGACATGCTCCCATGCTTAGAGTAGCCATTCCCTATGGTTTGTTGTCATCAGTTCAACTAAGAACCCTTGCTGACATAGCAGATGATTTTGATCGAGGTTATGGACACTTTAGTACCAGACAGAATATTCAATATAATTGGCCAAAACTTGAAGATACCCCAAAAATACTTAAAAAATTGGCTGATGTAGAAATGCATGCGATCCAAACTTCTGGAAACTGTATCAGAAATATAACCACAGACCCCTTTGCAGGCGTCTCACCTGATGAAGTTATAGACACAAGGTATATTGCTGAAATTTTGAGACAGTGGAGTACATTTCATCCAGAGTTTGCTCTACTCCCAAGAAAATTTAAAATCTCCATTAGTGGTTCAAAAAGCGATCGTGCCCTAATTAAAACTCATGATATCGGCCTGGAGTTAATTGAAAAAAATCAAGATCTCTATGCAAATATCTATGTTGGCGGTGGCTTAGGGAGGACGCCTATGATAGGAGTATTAATGAAAGAGCTTCTTCCTATCAAACACTTGCTTTCTTATTGTGAATCAATCATCCGTATTTATAACCTATATGGGCGAAGAGATAACATGTATAAAGCGAGAATTAAAATTTTAGTTAAATCTTTGGGTATTAATGATTTCAAGAGGCAGGTAGAAGCTGACTGGGATAATGGTAATGCTTCACCAAACATGCTCGATGATAATGAAATTAAGCGAGTTAAAGTATTTTTTACATCTCCGGATTATGAAATACTGGAAAGCCAAGAACTTGAAAATTTATATTCCGATAATAAGTCATTCGTGAATTGGCTGAAGCGAAATACAAGACCTCATAAACAATTAGGCTATCGATCTGTAACTATATCTCTTAAAGGTAAGTATCAGAGTGCTCCTGGAGATATCTTATCGAATCAAATGAGAGCGGTAGCAGACCTAGCTGATCAATTTTCATATGGTGAAATTAGATCCACTCATGAACAGAATTTAGTATTGGCGGATGTTAAAGAAACTAAAATATACGAACTTTACGAATCCCTAATCACAAATAATTTAGCCGAAGCAAATATTGGACTAGTAACAGACATCATATGCTGCCCTGGCGGAGATTTTTGTAGTCTCGCAAATGCTAAAAGTATTCCCATCGCAAAAAATATAGAAAATTTATTTGATGACTATGATTATATTTATGATCTTGGAAGTATCTCATTAAATATTTCAGGTTGTATGAATGCTTGTGGGCATCATCACGTTGGAAATATTGGAATTCTTGGGGTAGATAAAGATGGTTCTGAATGGTATCAAATTACTCTTGGGGGCCAACAAGGAAATGAAGCCTCTTTAGGAAAAGTTATTGGTCCCTCATTTTCTGAAGAACAAGTTCCAGGTGTTGTTAAAAAAATTCTGGATACATACTTAAGTCTTAGAAATGATGATTCAGAATTATTTATTGATTGTTTCACAAGAATCGGTATTGATCCATTTAAACAAATTATTTACCAGGAAGAAGCATGAGTAATCAATTAATTTTAAATAAAAAAATTGTTAATAATGATTGGGTGTTTTTATTACCAGTAATCGAACAAAAAGAAGTAAAGAAACAGGCTGGTAAAGTTGTAATGTTTAAAGTAACCGGGGAAAATTTCCCAGAGGATGATGATTTAAATAAAATAAAATTACCTGATGTAAGCAAAATTTTATTGCCACTTAAATTATATCTATTGAGGAAAGATGAAATAGAAAAAAAATATTCTGAAGTTGGATTATGGCTATACTCTCATGAAGATTTTCAATGGCTTTCGAATTTAAATTTAGATTTAAATAAATTTTCAGTCATTGGTATTTATATAGAAAAATTTGCTGACGGAAGAATTTATTCACTGGGTAACCTTATCAGACGAAAACTAAAGTTTAAGAATGATCTTCGAGCTTTAGGCGACATTCTCAAAGATCAACTATTCTTTTTAGACCGATCAGGTTTTTCAAGCTTCTTAATTAAGGAAGGTCGATCCGCAGAAGAGGCGATCAAAGGATTAAGTGACTTTAGCCATTCTTATCAAGCAACTTTGGATGAAATACCATCTTGGAGAAAAAATCTTAATGGCTGATCTAAAGAAAATTGAACAAATAAATATTACTCCAGAATTGGAGAAGGCAATCCTTTTAAAGGAAAAAGACGCGGTTAACCTCTTTGAAAAATTAAAACTAAGTTATAAAAAAATATGTTTTGCCTCGAGCATGGGTGCTGAAGATATGGTGATTTACTATATCCTTAATGAATATAATTTTGAGTTTAAAATTTTTACTTTAGATACGGGAAGGCTACCTCCAGAAACATATGACCTTATTGCATCTGTGAATTCTAAATTTAGAAAAAAAATAGAAATCTTTTTTCCGGATTCATCTCAAGTTAAAACCTATGTGGATGCTAAGGGTATAAATGATTTCTACAACTCACTGGAATCGAGAAAAGAGTGTTGCAAAATACGTAAAATTGAACCATTAAAGAAAGCTTTAAATGGACATGATGCATGGATTACCGGGCTACGCTCAGAGCAGTCAATTACTCGTATCGACAACAAACTAATCGAAAAAGATACAGCCTTTAATATTGATAAGATAAGTCCATTAATAAACTGGTCTGAAAATGAAATATGGGCTTATATAAAAATGCACAATATTCCATACAATACTCTTCATGATCAATTCTATCCAAGTATTGGTTGTGCTCCATGCACAAGACCCATATCGATTGGCGAGGATGTAAGAGCCGGAAGATGGTGGTGGGAAAATGCAGAAAATAAAGAATGCGGTCTTCATAAAAAGGAAAGTTAATGCAAAATGAAATATCACACTTAGATTGGCTTGAAGCAGAGGCCATTCATATTATGAGAGAGGTTGCTGGGCAATGTAGTAATCCGGTTTTATTGTTTTCTGGTGGAAAAGATTCTTTATGTCTACTTCGAATTGCGGAAAAAGCCTTTCGTCCTGGAAAGTTTCCTTTTCCATTAATGCATATTGATACCGGTCATAATTATGATGAAGTTATAGAATTTCGAGACAGAAAAACAAGTGAGCTGGGTGAGCGTCTGTTAGTAAGGTCTGTTGAAGATTCTATGGAGCGAGGTACAGTTAGATTAAATTATGAACTCGAGCCTAGAAATAAATATCAATCCGTGACACTTTTGGAGGCAATTGATGAATTTGGATTTGATTGTTGCATAGGCGGAGCAAGAAGAGATGAGGAAAAGGCACGAGCAAAAGAAAGAATTATGAGCTTTCGTGACGAGTTCGGCCAGTGGGATCCAAAAAATCAAAGGCCAGAGTTATGGGATTTATATAATGCCCTATCCCATAAAGGAGAAAATATAAGAGCATTTCCAATATCAAACTGGACTGAGATGGATGTGTGGCAATACATTGAAAGAGAAAATCTTGAATTACCATCTATCTACTTTGCTCATAAAAGAGACATTATCAGGAGAGATGGAGCGATAGTTCCAGTCACACCAGTTACTCCTCAAAGAGAAAAGGAGATAATAGAAAATATAATGGTTAGATTTAGGACTGTTGGTGATATTACATGCACTGCTCCGGTTGAAAGTGACGCCGATACCGTCAAAAAAATTATTGCTGAAACAGCTGATACACGAATTTCAGAAAGAGGCGCTACTCGACTTGATGATCAAATGTCAGAAGCCTCGATGGAACAAAGAAAAAAAGAAGGGTATTTTTAATGACTAACAAATCAGACTCATTATTAAGATTTATAACCTGCGGGAGTGTCGATGATGGAAAAAGCACGTTAATTGGTCGCCTTTTGTATGATACCAAAACAATCCTTTCTGACACTCTTAATCAGATAGAAAAAACTTCTAAAAAAAGAGGTTTGGATGCGGTTGATCTATCCTTATTAACTGATGGACTTCAAGCCGAGCGTGAACAAGGAATTACTATCGATGTAGCCTATCGTTATTTCAATACTCCAGATAGAAAGTATATTATTGCTGACTCACCAGGCCATGAGCAATACACTAGGAATATGGTTACTGCTGCCTCAACAGCAAAGGTAGCTGTAATATTAATTGATGCAAGAAGAGGTATCTTAACTCAGACAAAAAGACACACTTATATATCAAAGTTGTTAGGAATAAAACAGTTCATTGTCGCAATCAATAAAATGGATCTAGTTAACTATGATGAGGGTACGTTTAACAACATTAAAGATCAATATACGCATCTTTTTAAATCAATTCAGATAAACGAAACAAGTAAATTTGAAGTTAATTTTATACCATTATCTGCACTCAATGGAGATATGGTTGTTGATAGATTAGAAAATATGTCCTGGTTTAAAGGTAAAACATTATTAGAGGTACTTGAAAACTGTGATACTAACCCAACAGACACCCATGAATCATTCAGATTTCCAATACAATATGTATGTCGGCCTAGAGACTCAGAAAATCATGACTTGCATGATTTCAGAAGTTTTATGGGAAGGATTGAATCTGGAAAAATAAATAAAGGTGATGAAGTTTTATGTCTACCAGGTAATCAAAAAACAACTATCAAAGAAATAAGAATAGGTAATGAAATTATCGAGTCAGCACAAACCCCTCAATCTGTATCCATACTTTTAAATGATGAAATTGATATTTCACGTGGGGATATGATCGTAGATAAATCCAACCCTAAAATAACTAAGGAATTTAATGCGACCGTATGTTGGCTTTCTGAAGATAGTTTAAATCCTTCGAGGGCCTATAAGATTATGCATACCAGTAAAGTTACAAAAGCAAAAATTGCCAAAATATTTGATAAAATAGATATAAATAATTTAGTGTCAATAGAAGGAAGTCAAATAGAAACAAATGATATTGCTAATATTAATTTTAAATTAGCTCAGCCAATTATGGCGGATGTTTATTTTGAAAATCGAAAGACCGGTTCATTTGTTATTATTGACGACTCTTCAAATCAGACTGTTGGCGCAGGAATGATTAACGAAATTTTTTAAAGGAAATAAAAATGACATACGTAGTTACAGAAAATTGTATTCAGTGCAAATATACAGATTGTGTAGATGTTTGTCCTGTTGATTGTTTTGTGGAGGGGCCTAATTTTTTAGCTATCGATCCGGAAGAATGTATTGACTGTACTTTATGTGTAGCTGAGTGCCCTGCTGAAGCAATTTTTGCTGAGGATGATGTTCCTGAGGATCAGCAAGATTTTATTGAAATTAATGCCCGCTTAGCTAAAGTATGGCCAATACTATCTGAAAGAAAAGACCCTCTTCCTGATGCAGACAGCTTTAATGGTAAAGAGGGAAAAAGAGAGTTACTAATTGAGGAATGATTTATTATCATTCCAAGATTGAGTTTTGGTAATAGAAAAATACCCTAGTAAAAAAATAAATAACATAGCGCAGGATAAGGTGAATGTAGATCCCCACACTAAAGGAACAACAACTCCTGCAACTATTGATGAAATAAACATCTGGCTAAATGCTTGTCCTGAAGCGGCAGTTCCTCTTGCTTTTGGAAAACAGTCTAATGCTTTGATAGATATAAGCGGCATAGCAGAAGCCATTCCAACATTATATAACGCCACAAAACCTATATTTATCCATAAAATATTTTGAAAGAAATAACAAAAAAATACATTTACTGATGCAATTAAAATCATCCATGTGTATGCAAATTTTAGCAATTTATCTGGGCTAACAATTCCTGCTGTTCTTTTTGATATAAAAGAACCTAGTATCATTCCCGTTACAGTAGGAATAAATAAGTACCCAAATTGTGATGAGTTAAGTCCAAGGTGGTCAACAAGAAAAATTGGACTAGCGAGAACATATAAAAAAAATGCTGAGAAATTAAATGACACCGCAAGTACTAAAAAAATAAAATTATTATCTATTAATAAATTTTTATATCGCGTTAATACGGAGTGCATATTAAAAGGAAGCCTATCTTTTTCATCAACAGTTTCTGGTAAAAATCGCGTTGAAAAAAAAGTGATTAAAATAGAATAAATAACCAAAAAGATAAAAATGGATTGCCAGTTAAAATTAAGTAAAAGTCCACCTACCATTGGTGCAATTGCGGGTGCGATCCCAAATATAATTTGTACAGTTGCCATTACTTTTTGTGCCATAGCCCCACTGTAAAGGTCTCTTACCATTGCGCGTGCTACTACATTACCAGCCCCACCCCCCATACCTTGAAGTATTCTTGAAATCCATAACATCTCTATTGATGTTGATAAGGCGCACCCAATTGATCCAATAATAAAAAGCGTTAATCCATATTTAATGGTCTTTATTCTTCCAATCGAATCCGAAATAGCACCGTGGAAGATTGTCATGAATGTGTAAGGGATTAAGTAAAAAGTTAAGGTTTGTTGGATATAATTTGAATTAGTACTCAAATCTATTTCCATGACGTGAAAGGCTGGTAAATAAGTATCAATTGCAAAAGGAGCAAGCGCCGTTAATGATGCAAGTATCAGTATTCTGGGATTTATAAAAAGCATTAAAGAATTATAAAGGAATGTTATGGCATTGCTTTAAAATCTTTTAATCTATCCTTGTGCTCACCATTAATAAGCTCTTTCGAGTTTTTATCCGTCCTAAAGATAATTGGCTGTGCTTGTAGCTTTTCATTTTTTGAGTCTTCTAGTGCTTGATCAATCAAATGACGATGTGGCGATTTAGTGCAGATTGGATCAGCTGCTTCTGCATCACCAGATAGTAAAAATGCCTGACAACGACAACCGCCTAAATCATTTTCTTTTTCGGAACAAGATCTGCATGGCTCTTTCATCCATTCATCTCCCCGGTACTTATTAAATGATGAGGAGTCATACCAAATCTCATTTAAATTATTGTTTTGTACATTTGGGAAATTCATATCTGGCAAGACTCTTGCGGAATGGCAAGGAAGTACATCACCATTTGCGGTTACAATCATAAATACTTCACCCCAACCATTCATACATTTCTTCGGTCTTTCAGCATAATAATCAGGAACGACAAAGAAAATTTTCATTTTATTACCAATATACTCTCTAAACTCATTGGTAATTTTTTCAGCTTCATCAATTTGCTCTTTAGTTGGCATTAACTGATTTCTGTTAATTAACGACCATCCATAATACTGGGTATTTGCAAGTTCAACATAATCCGCACCAAGTGCCTCAGCCATCTCTAATATTTCTTTAATATGACCTATATTGTAACGATGAATAACCACATTCAAGACCATTGGGTAACCTCTGTCCTTGATCATTGCCGCTACTTTTTGTTTAAGCTTAAATGTGGATGTGTCGGTAACAAAATTTGATATCTCTTCGGTAATATCGTGCATTGATAGCTGAATATGATCTAAACCACCTGCCTTAAATGCATCAATTCTTTTTTCAGTAAGCCCTACTCCAGAAGTAATCAGGTTGGAGTAATAACCTAAACTATTTGCTTCAACGACAATATCTTCAATATCATCTCTCAAAAGTGGCTCGCCACCAGATATTCCTAATTGAAGTGCGCCCATTTTTCGAGCATCTCTTAAGACTTTTATCCATTGATCGGTAGATAACTCATTTTTAGTGTAGTCTGCATAATCCGTGGGGTTGTAACAAAAAGCACAGTGGAGGGGGCATCTATAAGTAATTTCCGCAAGCAACCATAGTGGTTGTGTTTGGGTTACATTTGATTCGACTCCGTTGTTTAAGTTGGCCATAATTGTCCTTTTAAATTTTTGTTATCCATGCTTTTTCAAGCGCAAATTCAAACATTGAAATAATGTCATTAGATATGTCACCTGCATCTTTAAACTTTTCGTTAAGAGAGCTAATAATATCTGCTACCGCATTCTCTCCATTTACTAAACTTAAAATTTCACCACCACTTGGATTCAGTTTTACCATTCCCTCAGGAAATAAAATTACATAGCAATTTTGAGCCTCTTCCCACTGAAATCTATGATGAGCAGCAATCTTATAAACATCGGCATTATTAATTTTTTGAGTCATCTTAATAAACCGGCTGTTTTAAGTAATCCACGCCATCAGTGGTTACTTTGGTAGATTGAAGCATTATTGAGTCAGCAATTACCCACAAAATATTAAGTTTAAATTGCAATATTTCTAAAGCCTTTTCCTGCATTTCTCTTGATTGGCTGAAATAGTCAAGGGTCACATGCAAACCCTGCTCCACATCTCTTCTTGCTTCAGTTAATCTCTTTTTGAAATACTTAAGCCCACTTTCGTCTACCCATGGGTACATTTCAGGCCACGAACTAATCCTTTGTTGATGGATATGAGGGGCAAATAATTCTGTTAGGGATGAGCAGACTGACTCTTGCCAAGGCCTTTGTTTGCAAAAATTTATGTAGGCATCTACTGCAAACTTAACACCTGGAGAAACGTGTTTTAAAGAAGTAACGTCTTCTCTAGTTAATCCTACCGCCTTACCAAGCTCAACCCAAGCCTCAATTCCACCATAAGGGTCTTCAGGAGTTCCATCATGGTCAATGATTCTTACAATCCACTGCTTTCTTACCTCAACATCATCGCAATTAGATAAAATTGATGCATCTTTCATTGGTATACCAATTTGATAATAAAAACGATTTAGGACCCAGGCTTGAAGTTGCTCTTTTGATAACTTACCCTCATACATTGCAACATGAAAAGGGTGGTAGATATGATAACCCTGCCCTTTGGTTCTTAATTTTTCCTCAAATTCTTTTCTTGACCATGGTGCCGTCATTTTGTTTACCTTTCTGTAACTAAATTATAATATCCATACCATCATAGGACACTTCAATACCATGAGAATTCAACACTTGCCTTTCCGGTGAGTCTTCTCTTAAAATTGGATTCGTATTGTTGATATGAATGAGTATTTTCCTTGGCTTTGTTAAAGAGGTAAGTGTATCCACTATTCCTCCTTTGCTCGATTGATCTAAATGGCCCATCTCGCTAGCTAATTTATCATTGATACCATATCGTGACATCTCATCGTTAGTCCATACCGTTCCATCGACCAGAATCACATCGGCATCTTTCATGAAATCATATACATGATCTTCAATAACACCTAAGCCAGGTGCATAAAAGAGATTTTTTCCTGTCTTCTTATCTCTAACTCTATAACCTACGTTGTCTCCTGGAACAGTGTTATGTCTGTGAGGTGAATATGGTGGAGCCTCGCTTTTGAGAGGAACTGCTGTAAATTCAAGATCGTCAGCTTTAGGTATCTCAAAAGATTTTAGGTCCGTCTTAACTTCATGCCAATTCACACCTCTAAAATGACCCAAGATATTAAATATGGGAAATCCTGTTGTCATGTCCTCATAAACAGATTGGGTACAATATATGTCCCATGGTTTATCGTGTTCTCTTAATATAAGTAATCCAGTTGTATGATCGATTTGTCCATCACATATAATTATGGACGCAATACCAGTGTCTCTAATTTTACGGGCAGGTTGTAAAGGTGGGAATGATTCAATTTGAGCACGAATATCTGGAGAAGCATTAAACAAAATCCAATCTTCACCATTACTACTTACAGTAATAGATGACTGCGTTCTTGCTGAAGATTTAATATTATGTTGCCTTAGTCCCTTACAGTTTTCACAATTACAATTCCACTGAGGAAAGCCTCCCCCAGCACCAGATCCTAGAACTCTTATATGCATAACTACCCCTTAATTAAGAGAATTGATTATGAAGGAATGTTGTGATTATAGCTAAAGCAAAAATATGCAAAGAAAACTCATGGAATTCATGAGTTAAATTAAATCTTACGATTCAAGATTGATGCAATTTGAGAAAGTTCAGCCATTAAATTCTTCAGCTCAGTTGGATCGATCGCCTGATCAGCATCACACCAAGCCTCGCATGGAGTTGGATGCATTTCAACAAGAAGTCCGTCGGCTCCTGCAGCAATCGCCGCTCTTGCCAAAGACGGAACCATCCAGGCTTTACCTCCAGCATGAGATGGATCGATAATAACGGGTAGATGGGTTTCTCTTTTTAAGACTGGAACTGCAGTAACATCCATTACATTTCGGTAAGCTGTTTCAAAAGTTCTTATACCTCTTTCACAGAAAATAATATTATGATTACCACCAGAGGCTATATATTCTGCAGCCATTAACCATTCTGAGATAGTGGCTGACAAACCCCTTTTTAAAATTACTGGAACATGAATCTTTCCTACTTCCTTCAGTAACTCAAAATTTTGCATATTTCTTGTACCGATTTGAATTACATCAACACCTTTTTTCAGGAAAGTGTCCAAGTGGCGGACATCTAATAATTCAGTGACAATTGGCAAATTCTCTTTACTGGCAGCTTCTTTAAACATATCAAGCCCATCAAAACCAACACCTTGAAAAGAATAAGGACTTGTTCTTGGCTTGAATGCACCGCCACGCATTAGTCTTACACCAGCTGCCTTGACAGCTTCTGCTGAATTTTTCATTTGGTCTGGTGTTTCAACAGAACAAGGACCGGATATTACTTGGATATTTTCTCCGCCTAATAGATGACCTCCAATATTGATTATAGTGTCTTCCTTGTGCCACTCTCTAGCAACTATTTTATAGGGTTTAACAATATGTAAAGCCTGTTGGACTCCAGGTAAGGATTCTAAAAGTTCAGGGTCTAGAACTCTTTCATCACCAATTGCACCAATAACAGTTTTTTCTATACCTTTAGATACAGAAGCATCAAGGCCTTTGTCTTTAATTTTGCTGATAACATTCTCAATCTGCAATTCTGTAGCAGATTTATCCATAACTATAATCATTTATTTTTTCCTAAAAATTCCGACAATACTTCTATAAAAGTTTTATTTTCTTTTGGTGTTCCTATACTTACTCTCAAAAATTTTGGCATCCCATAATTTGAAATCGGACGTAGTATGATACCTTTTTTTAATAAATATTCATAACACTCTACTGCTTCATCCGCAGAGCCTAGCTGGAAACTTATAAAATTTCCATAACTTTTAATAAAATCAATATTAAGGGATTTAAAAGCATTCTCCATGAATAATTTTTGTTCTTTGTTTTTTTCATAAGACATTTCAACAAATGGACTATCTTTTATTGCTGCATTTGCTGCAACCTGAGCAATAGAATTAGCATTAAATGGCTGTCTAACTCGATTAATCATTTCAATAACGGCTTTTGATGAAATTCCATAACCTATTCTTAAAGATGCTAAGCCATAGGCTTTGGAGAAACTTCTGCTTACCAACAGGTTATTGAAATCTTTAACCCATTTCAAAGCTTCTGACTTATCCTCCTCATCGAGATACTCATCATAAGCTTCATCCAAAACGATTAAAACTTCTGATGGAACTTTTGATATAAATCTATACAAATCATTTTTATTGATATAAGTACCTGTTGGATTATTAGGATTTGCTATAAATATTAATTTTGTGTTTTTACTTATATGCTTTTCAAAAGCCAATAAATCGTGGGCATAGTTTTTAGATGGAATTATGTTTTCTTGAGCACCAATACTCTTGGCAACCAGATTGTATACTGCAAAGGCATGCTCAGAAAACATGATTTCAGAATTTTTACTAACAACTATTCTTGCAGCAAGCTCTAAAATGTCATTAGAACCATTACCTAGCACTACCTGTTCAGGATCTAAGTTAAATTTTTTTGAAATAGTTTTGATTAACTCGTAACCTGATCCATCTGGATATAAGTTAAAATCAATAAAATCCTGTATTGCTTTTTTTGTTTTCGGGCTTATACCGTAGGGGTTTTCATTGGATGCAAGTTTAATGATATTATTTTCTGAAATACCTATTTTTCTTGAAAGCTCTTCAATTGGCATGCCTCCAACATAAGGCATAATCTGTTCAAGATTTTTTAAAAAAGAAATCGACATATTTAGTATTTTGGATAAGATCCAAGATGCTTTAAGAAGCTTGCTTTTGATTCAACCTCTGCAATCGATTTTTGGACTTTTGGATCATCCCAATGACCTTCAATATCAATGAAAAATACATATTCCCACATACCAATTTTTGAAGGCCTAGATTCTAATTTAGTCATACTCACTTTATGTTTGGCAAATGGCCCGACCAAATCAGCAATGGCACCCGGCTTATTTTTAGTAGCAACAACTATAGATGTTTTATCATTTCCACTTCTTTTATTGTTGTCAGTAGTTAAGACTAAGAATCGGGTAGTATTATTTTTTTCATCTTCAATATTAAGCTTTAGTGGTTTTAATTTAAATAGCTTGGATGCTCTAATACTAGCAATAGCTGCGGCACCCTTTTCGTTTTTAGCTATTCTTGCTCCCTCAGCATTACTTAAAGTCGCGTGTGTTTCAACGTGTGGTAGATTATTTAAAATCCAATTATGACATTGTGCGAGCGACTGACCGTGGGCATAAATTTTCTTTATTGATTTCAATGATGAAGCGTTAGTCAGAAGGTTATGATGAACAGGTAGGATGATTTCACCCGATATCTTTAGATCAGAGCTAAGCAGAAGATCTAATGTTCTACTAACGGCCCCTTCTGTTGAGTTTTCGACTGGCACAACCCCATATTGGCTCTCTTCTGAGATTACATTATTGAAAACTTCATCGATACTTGTGGTCGGAAGAAAGTCAATATTTTCTCCAAATTTTTTTATCGTTGCTTCTTCACTAAATGTTCCTAATGGGCCTAAAAAGCTTACAGTTAATTTTTTTTCTAATGCTCGGCAATTTGAAATTACGGAGGAGAAAATTGACCTTATGCTTTCATTAGACAAGGGCCCGCTATTCAGCGTAATGAGTTTCTGATAAATTTGAGCCTCTCTTTCAGGCTTGTAAACCACTCCATCTTTTTTTAGGAAACCAATTTCTTTGGCACATTTTGCTCTTTTAGATACTAAATCAAGTATTTTTTTATCAATACTGTCAATAGCATCTCTTAATTTTATTAGTTTACTCATTTATTTTTTAACTCAAAATCCATCATAAAATTTATTAAAGCTTCAACACCTTCAATAGGCATAGCATTATAAATGGATGCTCTTAAGCCACCAACTAGCCTATGACCTTTTATTTGATACAAACCCGCCAATTCTGCATCTTCAACAAACTTCATAGTCAGTTCATCCTTAATCATTCTGAATGGAACATTCATTCGAGAGCGATTAGATTTATTAATCTCATTATAATAAAATTCAGAATTGTCGATAAAATCATATAACATTTTTGATTTTTGAATATTTTTTTTCTCAATTACATCCAAGCCGCCCATATCAAGTAACCAATTAAATACCAAACCAGCCATATATATACTGTATGTTGAAGGGGTATTTATCATAGAGTCGTTTTCTGACTGAATCTTCCAATTGAATGTAGTAGGAGTCTCTTTTTGTGAGTATCCAATAAGATCATCTCTAACAATTACAAGCGTTAAACCAGACGGACCAATATTTTTTTGCGCCCCTGCATAAATAACTCCATATTTTGCAACATCAACTTGCCTTGATAATATTGTTGAAGACATATCAACCACAATTGGAACATTTTCAATATTTGGATCCTCAAAATATTCAACTCCATGAATTGTTTCATTTAAACAAAAATGAATATATTTGTCAGTAGGAGAGAAATTCCAATCTTCATATTTCGGAGCTGTTAAATAATTGTCAGATTCAGATGATGCGGCTAAGTTTATGTTGCCAAAAACTTGAGCGTCGTTAAAGGTTCTTTTAGACCAATATCCAGAAACAATATACGATGCATCCTCACCTTGAATAAGATTCATTGGGACCATAAAATTTTGTGTAATCGCCCCACCCTGAAGAAATAAAATTTTATAGTTGTTTGGAATATTGAATAGTTCTCTTAGATTTTCTTCTGTTTTCTTAAAAATACTCATGTATTCTTTGCCACGATGTGACATTTCTAAAACAGACATACCGGTATCATTCCAATTCAAAAATTCATCCTTAGCTTTTTCCATTACCTCTTTTGGAAGCATGGCTGGACCTGCTGAAAAGTTAAATTGACAGGGATAAGGTTTGCTTATCATTAATTAGCGTCCACTTCATCTTCATCATGTTCACTTTCAGCGACTTTCTCTAATCCCCTTAATTTCTCATCCTTACCTAAATTAATTAAAGTCACGCCCTGTGTTGCTCTACCTAATTCCCTTATTTCAGAAACTCGGGTTCTTATAAGCACACCACCCGTTGTAATCAACATAATCTCATCATGGTCACCTACAAGTTTTGCTCCCACAACGCTTCCGTTTCTATCACTCACTTGAATGGCTTTAACCCCCTGCGTCCCCCTGCCCGATCTCCTAAATTCAGATAACTGAGTTCTTTTGCCATATCCATTTTCAGTCGCGACCAAAACAGACTGTGTATCACTCTCAGCTATTAGTAATGATAAAACTTCTGATCCATCACCAAGTTTCATGCCTCTTACTCCGCGAGCATTTCTTCCCATGCTTCGCACATCAGACTCACCAAACCATACGGCTTTTCCATTATTTGCGACCAATACGACATCATTTTCACCTTTAGTTATTGCTGCACCTATTAAGTAATCTCCGTTGTCCAGTTTTATTGAGATAATTCCTGATTTTCTTGGATTAGAAAAATCTGATAATGGTGTTTTCTTAACGGTACCTTTTGCCGTAGCCATAAATATAAATTCATTATCCACAAATTCTTTAACTGTCAATATTGCATTGATTTTTTCACCAGGCATTAAAGGAAATAGATTCACTATTGGCTTGCCACGACTAATTCTACTTCCTTGTGGCACTTCGTAGACTTTTAGCCAATAAACTTGTCCTCTACTAGAGAAACAAAGAATGTTGTCGTGAGAGTTAGCCACAAACATTTGATCAATAAAATCATCGTCTTTAGTAGCAGTTGCTTGTTTACCTCGGCCTCCTCTTTTTTGTGCTCTATAGTCATCCAGAACCTGAGCCTTAATATATCCTGTGTGGGATAAAGTTACCACCATATCTTGGGGGGCGATTAAATCCTCAATGGAAAGATCTTCAGCATTTTCAACAATCTCACTTCTTCGGGGGTCCCCATAAGATTCTTTTATTTCGATTAACTCTTCGCGAATCATCGTTGTTACTCGGTCAGGCTTGTTAAGGATGTCAATAAGATCTGTTATGACTTCCATCACTTCCTTATACTCATTTACAATTTTATCTTGCTCAAGACCAGTGAGTCTTTGCAACCTCATTTGTAAAATTTCTTGCGCTTGAGAATCTGAAAGTTTGTATCCACTATCTTTTAAACCATAAATAGCTAACAATCCTTCAGGCTGATATAGAGCGGCATTATCTTTTGAAAGCATCGCAGTGACGACCTTAGAACTCCAATCTCTTTTCATGAGCTCATTCCGTGCCTCAACTGGAGAGGGTGATGATTTTATAATTCTTATCATTTCATCAACATTTTCTAAAGCAACAGCAAGGCCTTCAAGAACATGACCTCTATCTCTCGCCTTTTTAAGCTCAAAAACTGTTCTTCGTGTGATTACTTCCCTTCTATGATTCAAGAAAGCATCAAGAACTTGCTTGAGATTTAATAATTTTGGTTGTCCATCAATTAAGGCTACCATATTGATACCAAATGAGTCTTGAAGCTGAGTTTGTTTATACAAATTGTTTAAAACAACATCAGGAATCTCACCTCTTTTAAGCTCAATAACAACTCGCATCCCAGATTTATCTGATTCATCTCTAAGGTCAGATATTCCCTCAAGCTTTTTATCGTTCACAAGTTCTGCAATTTTTTCCAGTAGGTTCTTCTTGTTAACTTGATAAGGTAGTTCATCAATAATAATAACTTCTCTTTTACCTTTATCAGCCTCTTCAAAATGCGTACGAGCCCTCATCACAACCCTACCCCTACCAGTGCGATATCCTTCTTTGATACCTGAATTTCCATGGATTATTGCAGCCGTAGGAAAATCAGGCCCTGGAATAAAATTTACTAATTCATCAATAGAGATAGATGGATTTTTTAGAATTTCCACACAAGCATCAATTACTTCAGATAGATTATGAGGTGGAATATTGGTTGCCATACCAACAGCAATTCCTGAGCTACCGTTGATTAATAAATTAGGAATCTTTGCGGGCATAATCAGGGGTTCATTTTCGGAGCCATCATAATTTGGGCCAAAATCTACTGTATCTTTGTCTATATCAGCTAAAAGTTCATGAGAGATTTTAGACATCCTAATTTCGGTATATCGCATTGCAGCGGCATTATCTCCGTCAATTGAACCAAAGTTACCTTGTCCATCAACCAACATATAACGTAAACTAAAATCCTGAGCCATCCTAACGATCGTATCGTAAGCTGCAGTATCTCCATGTGGGTGATATTTACCGATGACATCACCGACAATTCTGGCAGATTTTTTATATGGTCGATTATAAGAATTACTTAATTCATGCATAGCAAACAAAACTCTTCTATGAACTGGTTTTAATCCATCTCTGACATCAGGTAATGCTCTACCAACAATTACACTCATTGCGTAATCAAGGTAGGATTTTTTCATTTCATTTTCAAGGCTTACTGGAAGGGTTTCTTTGGCAAAATTAGTCATATAATTTGTGTAAATTTTATTATAAATATTACCTTTATTTTAGCATGGCTTAGCGCTAAATGACTGGGTAAAAGTGTTTAAAGTAGTGATAAGTTAAATGTGAAGATCAGCTTTAATATCTTCAATATTTTCAAGGCCAACAGCTATTCGAATAAGACTATCGCTCACTCCTGAATCATCTCTTTCAGCTTGAGTTAATCTTGAATGAGTAGTTGTTGCAGGATGAGTTATTGTGGTTTTGGTATCACCTAAATTTGCAGTTATAGAAAGTAATTTAGTTTGATTAATCAATTTCCATGCTGCCTTCTTACCTCCATTGACTTCAAATGATAGAACTGCGCCTCCAAGTTTTTGCTGTTTATTTGCGATACTGAACTGAGCATGACTTTTTAAACCGGGATAAAAAACCCGAGAAATATTTTTACTACTCTCAAGATAAGAAGCTAGTTTTTGTGCATTTTCTGACTGTCTCTCCATTCTTATTTGAAGAGTCTCCAGTCCTTTTAGGAAAATCCATGCATTAAATGGACTCAATGTAACACCAGAATTTCTTAAAAAAATATATACATTTTTCATAATATTCTTTTTACCTAGAACTGCGCCACCAAGACACCTTCCCTGACCATCAAGATATTTGGTTGCTGAGTGAATTACAATATCAGCCCCAAGCTCCAAAGGCTTCTGAATTGCTGGCGTACAAAAACAATTATCGACAATTAATTTAATCTTTGCTGATTTCGAAATTAATGCAAGTTTTTGAATATCTACAATCTCTGTTAACGGGTTTGATGGGGTCTCTATAAAAAAAAGTTTTGTATTTTTTTCAACAGCATTTTTCCAAGCTTCCAAGTCTGATAACTGAACATAAGTTACCCGTAAACCCCATTTTGAGAAAAAATTATTAAAAAGCTGAATAGAAGTTCCAAAAATACTTTTTGAAGCAACCACGTGATCGCCGGGTTTACATAGCGCCATAAAGGTAGCTAAAATTGCTGACATTCCTGATGATGTTGCAATACATTGCTGCGCTCCTTCAAGCGACGCCAACCTGTCTTCAAAGTTTTTTACTGTGGGATTAGTGAACCTACTATAGACATTACCATCAGTTTTTCCTGAAAAACGATCAGCCGCCTCCTGAGCATTCTTAAAAACAAAACTTGACGTTAAGAACAATCCTTCTGAATGTTCACCAAATTGAGATCTTTCAATGCCTGCACGAACGGCATCTGTTTCAAAATTTTTTGTATTTTTTTTCATATTAGGCATGTTTAAAAACAGGCAATCCTCAGTTTAGCTAAATTAAATTATGCGCTAGCAAGCTGGTGCAAATCAACGCAAACAAATTATGGACAAAAATTTGTGAATGGTCAACTTATAGCTCAATGACATCATCGACATCATTGTCTTCGCTAGTGATTAGATTTAAATCTAATTGAGTAATTGAGTTTTTTGGCTTTTGATTACTGCTTGAGTCTGCCCTTAAAGATTCAATCATATTTAAATAATCCTCACTAATGTCATTGGTTACATATTTTCCATCAAAGCAGGATGAATCAAAGTTTGTTAAGACTTTATTTTCTTTGCTGATTCCTGATTTTAAATCATCAAGATTCTGATAAATTACTCCATCAGCACCAATTTCTTTACATATTTCTACCTCAGTTTTATTAAAAGCAATTAATTCATTCCGTGATGGCATGTCGATACCATAAACATTTGGAAATTTAACTGGTGGGGCTGCAGATGCAAGAAAGACTTTTTTTGCTCCAGCATCCCTAGCCATCTCAACAATTTCTTTTGAAGTTGTTCCTCGAACTATAGAATCATCTATTAGAAGAACATTTTTATTTTTAAATTCAATACTTATAGGATTAAGTTTTTGTCTTACCGATTTTTTTCTAACAGCTTGTCCCGGCATAATAAACGTTCTACCAATGTACCTATTTTTAACAAATCCTTCTTTAAAATCAATATTTAATTTTAATGCCACTTGAAGTGCAGATGGTCTGCTAGTATCGGGAATTGGAATAACAACATCGATATTTTCATCTTTCCATTTTTCTTTGATTCTTTTTGCCAAGGAGTCGCCCATATTTAACCTTGTTTGATAAACAGAAATGCCATCAAGAACAGAATCCGGTCTTGCTAAATAAACATACTCAAAAATACATGGACTTTTCTTCTTATTTGAAACACATTTCTTAGAAAAAAAGTTACCATTGAGATCTATAAAAATAGCTTCTCCTGGCTCCACGTCTCTAAGGAGCTCAAATCCGAGAACATCCAAAGCAACACTTTCTGAAGCAACTACATATTCTGGTCCATCCTCAGTATCCCTTTTACCTATAACCAGGGGTCTAATACCATGCTGATCTCGGAAAGCCAAGAGACCAAAGTTGGCTATCATCGAAACAACTGCAAATGCTCCATTACATCTATGATATAAAGATGTTACCGCATCGAAAATAACATCAGACGTTAAAACACTTTTTTTTGATGACTCAACCAATTCATGAGCTAAAACATTAATCAATACTTCAGAATCTGAGTTGGTATTAATATGCCTCAAATCCTGTTTAAACATATCTTCCTTGAGTTTATCTGAATTAGTAAGGTTTCCGTTATGGCCTAACACAATTCCAAAAGGTGAATTTACATAAAAAGGTTGAGCTTCAGCAGCTGATGATGAACCAGCTGTTGGGTAACGCACATGTGCTATACCGGCATTTCCAATAAGATTTCGCATGTGTCGCGTTTGGAAAACATCTTTTACGAGGCCATTATTTTTGTGCATATAGAACCTGTTACCATCTGTAGTAACAATTCCAGCAGCATCTTGGCCCCTATGTTGAAGAACCAGTAAGCCATCATAGAGCAACTGATTTACAGGATTATTAGAGACAATACCAATGACTCCACACATTAGAATAACTCCCTAGTAATTTCTTGATATTCATATTCTACATGGGTTGGCTGGTATTTTGGCAAATAGTCCAAAACAATTGCAAAGATTGGATCTAAAAATGGCATAAGAATTGAATTTTCTTTATTAATCAGATTTATGAATGGTATTAGATTAGCAACATAAACAAGCAATAAAATAAAAAATAATCCTCTTAGGATACCAAAACTCATTCCAAGAATTCGATTTAAGAAACTCAATCCGGAAGCTTTAATAATTTTAGTAATCAACTTAGATAAAATTGAGAAAAAAATTAACGTAGAGATAAAAATAACTATAAAAGCAAAAAGGTTTGCCCATTCAGCTGGCTCATTAATAGGCAGCAATCCAATAAGTAAATCAGAGTATCGTGAAGCAAGATAAAAAGATAACACCAAACCCACAATTGATAGAACTTCTTTTACTAACCCCCTATAAAAACCATACAGAGATGAAACTAATAAAACAAATAAAACAAAATAGTCAAAAGTGGTCATAAATTATTATTATTTTTTATGATGCCACCTACTTTATTACTTTGTAAGATTTCTAAAATTTTTTCAGCATCAGAAAAAGATTCATAGCTTATAGTTTTAATACGGTACATTTCTTTGTCTTTGATCTGCAATTTATCTATACTACAATCCACTCCTTTTTTTTTTATATTTTCAGACAGTTGTTTTGTCTTCATCAGGTCAGAGAAAATTCCGACCTGAATATAATAGCTAGATGATGATATTTCTGAGGATACCTCATCGATAATTTCATCAATTGGGTGGTTATTTTCATCTATGAAGGAAATTTTAAGATCTTTTTCATTTAAAAGTGAACGGTCTTCAATAAAAAAGATGGATAGTACCAGTAAGAAAACAAAAATGATAATTGCACCAATGAGTCTTCTCTTAGCTTTTTTTAACTGTATCGCTTCTGAGAATGGGTCATCTTTATTTATTGACATAATCTTGGCCTTTAAAAACTTCACTAATTACATAAAAACTGCCGAATACAATTATTCTATCATCTTTTCCAGAGGCCTTATAAGCCTGTTTGTAGGCTTCATTAATAGAATTAAATTGATAAATAGCCTTATGGCCTGACTTTGTTAACGCGGAGTTTATTGTATTAACCCCCTCAGCTCTATCAGTGTTAAGAGGGGCAATGAACCAATCAAAATCATTATCCAAGGTATTAAATATACTAACCAAATCTTTAAAATTTTTATCTTTTAAAATTGAAAAAATAAACCGCGTTCTCTTTTTAGGAAGTTTATTAATTTTAATAACCAGATTTTTTAAGCTATCTTCATTATGAGCGACATCAATAATTACTTCAGGGTACTCTGCAATGACATTAAATCTGCCAAAAAAAATTTTATTTGCAACATCAATAAAATCCTCATATTCATAATTAAATCCAAGTTCTTGAAGAGCAAATACTGCACAAGATAAATTTTTCTTTGAAATTTCATCTTTATTGAGAATATTGTGGTGATTTGAGGTTTTCTTATTAAAAATTTTGGTGATACTTTTATAAGAGAAATCTTTATTATAAATAAAAGCTTTTGCTTTCACTTTATCTGCAGCTTCGATAAGTGCTAAATTATTGATTTCCTCTCCAATAATACATATTTTTTCAGGCCTCATTACCCCTGACTTTTCATAGGCTATTTTATTAATAGTATTTCCTAAGTACTCAGTATGATCCATACCAATAGATGAAATAATTGAAATATTAGAATCAAATGCGTTGACAGCATCAAGTCTCCCACCTAAACCAACCTCGAGAATCGCTATATCAATCTTATATTTTTCAAAAATAATTATTGCAGCCAGTGTTGTGATTTCAAAATACGTTAAATGTTGATCTTTATCATTTTTTAAAATTAAATTAATCGCATCAACTAACTCCTGATCGGTAACGTCATTACCATTAATTTTTATACGTTCGTTAAATTTAAAAAAATGTGGTGAGGTGTAAAGCCCTACATTTAAATTATTTTTTTTAAGTAAAAACTCGTTTAAATAAAAACAAATGCTCCCTTTTCCGTTAGTTCCTGCAACGGTAATAATTTTAAATCTTGGGTTAATAGATAATCTATCTTTTAACTGCAATACTCGCTCTAAGTTTAGGTCAATTAATTTACTTGTTCTAAGCTCAAGATGAGAAAGTAATGTTTCAAGACTGGAGGTCAATTAAGGCCTATTTAGTTTTGTAATAATATTTACCAATGATTTTCGCATCTCACGACGATCAACAATGAAATCAATTGCCCCATGCTCTAAAAGAAATTCTGCTCTTTGAAAACCGCTAGGTAACTTTTCTCGAACAGTTTGCTCAATAACTCTAGGTCCTGCAAAACCAATGAGTGCATTAGGTTCTGCAATAATTACATCGCCCAACATTGCAAAGCTTGCAGAAACGCCTCCCATCGTTGGATCAGTTAAAATTGAGATGAAAGGAAGTTTAGCTTTACTTAAGGATGTTAATGCTGCGCTAGTTTTTGCCATTTGCATTAATGAGAATAAACCTTCCTGCATTCTTGCACCTCCGCTTGCAGAAAAACAAATGAAGGGAGTCTTATTCTCAATTGAGAATTCTACAGCTTTAACAAATCTTTCTCCTACTGCGGCTCCCATAGAACCTCCCATGAATGAAAATTCAAAGGCTGCAGCAGTGACTGGAACAGACTCAATCTTTCCAGTTAGGACGATCAATGCCTCATTTGTTTGAAATTTTTCTTGGGATTCAGCTAACTTATCTTTATAAGGTGCTGTATCAACAAAATTGAGCGGATCTTTAGGCTTAATATTTTGTAAGATTTCTTTTTGGCCAACAGTGTCAAATAAAAGCTTTAATCTCTCTTTGGCTGGTAATCTATGATGATGATCACATTTTGGGCAAACATATAAATTTTTTTCAAGGTCGGAGTTATACAGGGCGGTCTGACAAGATTTACATTTATGCCAAATACCGTCTGGCACTCTTTTTTTGACAGTTCCAACAATCTTCTTAATCTTTGGAGGAATTACATTTTTCAACCAACTCATATTAAATTGCCTCCTTTATTGACTCAACAATGCTAGCAATATTTGGAATAAGGTTATCCTCGCTTGATGACTCAACCTCTTGAATTATTCTGCTTCCGATCACAACCGCGTCAGAAAATTCAGCCACTTTTTTTGCGGTCTCAGGATCTCTAACACCGAAGCCGACTGCAACTGGCAGATTTGTAAGTTCTTTAATTTCATGGACTCTACCTTTAACTTGGTCAATATCTATATTTTGAGCACCAGTTACGCCTTTTAGTGAAACATAATACAAAAAACCACTAGCTTGTTTAATTATCTTCTCAATTCTTTGTTTTTCAGTTGTAGGAGCTAATAAAAATATTGCGTCAACATTAATTTCTTTCAGTTTTTTTACGTAATTCTCTGACTCTTCAGGCGGATAATCTACAGTAATCACACCGTCAATATCCGAATCTTTGCAAAGCGTTAAAAATTGATCGAGTCCAATTGCCTCTATTGGATTAGCATAGCCCATTAAAATAATCGGGGTTGTTTTATTGGTTGATCTGAAGTCTTTAACAATTTCAAAAGTTTTTTTAATTCCAACATTATTTGCTAATGCACGCTCACTGGCTCTTTGAATGACTGGACCATCTGCCATAGGATCAGAAAAAGGAATTCCAATTTCAATCATATCAGCGCCTGACTTTACCATTTGATGTAGTATTTTTAAGGTTAAATCAACAGAAGGATCCCCTGCAGTAATAAATGGAATCAAAGCCTTTTTGTTTTGTTTTTTTAGATCTTTAAATACTTGTTCTATTCTGCTCATTTACTTTCCTAAATTTTGATTCCAGCTATACCTGCTACTGTGTTTATGTCTTTATCCCCTCTTCCAGATAAATTTACTAAGATGGTTTTATCTGGTCCCATTTCCTTAGCAAGTTTTTCAGCATAAGCTATTGCATGGCTGGTCTCCAAAGCTGGAATAATTCCCTCCGTTCGGCACAAATTGTGGAAAGCTGCTAATGCTTCATCGTCCTTAATTGCTACATACTCCGCACGGCCGATATCTTTCAACCAGGAGTGTTCTGGGCCAACACCAGGATAGTCAAGCCCAGCAGAAACAGAGTGGGTTTCAATGATTTGTCCTTCTTCATTTTGCATCATATAAGTTCTATTACCGTGTAAAACACCAATAGGGCTATTTGCGGTCAGTGGAGCAGCATGTCTTCCAGTCTCGATTCCATCACCAGCTGCCTCAACACCAATTAGCCTTGTATCTTTGAAGGAAATATACGGGTAAAAAATACCCATCGCATTCGATCCGCCTCCAACACAAGCAACGACTGCATCTGGTTGAGAGCCTACAAGCTCATCCATTTGTGTTATAGCCTCTTTTCCCACAACGGAGTTAAAATCTCTTACCATCATCGGATAGGGATGAGGTCCGGCAACTGTGCCAATAATATAAAAGGTATTACTTACATTTGTTACCCAATCCCTAAGCGCTTCATTTAATGCATCTTTTAACGTTTTGGAGCCACTTTCGACCGGGATAACGGTTGCACCTAATAACTTCATTCGATACACATTAGGACTTTGACGTTTAACATCTTCAGCACCCATATAAACGACACATTCTAGGCCTAATCTTGCCGCAATTGTTGCAGTTGCTACACCATGCTGTCCAGCCCCGGTTTCTGCAATAACTCTTGGTTTTCCCATTTTTTTTGCAAGCAATGCCTGTCCGACCGTGTTATTGACTTTATGTGCACCGGTATGATTTAAATCTTCCCTTTTAAAATATATTTTTGCACCACCAATTTTATTAGTTAAGCGTTCTGCAAAATAAATAGGGCTGGGTCGACCAACAAAATGCTTAAGATCGTGATTAAATTCAGCTAAAAAATCTTTATCATCTCGATATTTAGCATACATCTCCTTAAGCTCATCTAATGCCTCGATGAGTGTCTCAGCAACGAATGTTCCTCCATAAGGTCCAAAATGTCCATCAATGTCAGGGAAATTATAATTCTGCATACTTTACTGCCTTAATAAATGTTTTCATTAAAATTTTATCTTTTATACCTTTTTGGCCATCTTCGACTCCCCCACTAACATCCACTGCATAAGGTTTTGCCAAATTAATAAGTTCAACGACATTTTTTTCATTTAACCCGCCCGCAATAATTAATGGTTTTGCTAGATTTTTAGGGATTAATGACCAATCAAAGGTTTTTCCAGTACCACCAAAGCTTTCGCTATCAAAAGTATCAATGAGAAAAGCCTTCGCGTCAATAAAATCAGTGCTATATTTTGTGATATCTAAATCTTTTTTTGCTGGAATTACTTTAATAAATGGAAAATTAAATGAGCTGCAATAGGCACTTGACTCTGAACCGTGAAATTGCAGAACATTCAAAAAATTTTTATCGAGTATCTTTTGAATAGTATCCTTATCACCATCTACAAAAAGTCCTACCACGGAAATAAATGGGGGTAATTGTCTAACAATTTCATGCGCTTTCTCTGGATTACAATAACGAGCACTTTTTTCGAAAAAAACAAAACCGAGAGCGTCTGCACCGCAATCAATAGCAACCATCGCGTCCTGTAGATTAGTTATTCCGCAAATTTTAACTTTTATGTTATTCATAATAATATTTTATTATTTAAAAAAGGTATTTTGAATTTTTTATCATATTCAATGTTAGCAAGATAGAGACCATTTGGTAAAAAAGTATTTGAGGCCTTGGTTCTGTCTTTCACCTTAAATAAGAAGTCGATATAATCCTTTTCTTTTTTTCCAGAAGCAACTTCTAATATTACACTCATCATATTTCTTATTTGATGATGAAGATATCCATCTGCAACAAATTTAAAAAGAATAAAAGAATCTTTATGAATATATGATGCCTCATAAATTTCTTTGATGGGTTTTTTTGATTGGCACTCTGAGGATCGATAACTACTAAAATTATGCTTACCCTTAAACAAATAAAGTGCTTCATCTAAAATGGAAAAGTTTAAGTCACTTGAATACCAACCAGAGAGATCATTCCAAATAGCAGACTTCGTTTTATTTAAATAAAGTAAATATTGATATTCTCTCTTAAGGGCATTAAACCTTGCATGAAAATCTTGCTCTACTTCATTAATCCATCGTATTTTTATGTCATCAGGTAAAAATGAATTGGTGCCTTTTACCCAAGAATTTATTGATCTTACCGATAAGGTATCAAAGTGAAAAACCTGGCCGAGTGCGTGTACTCCAGCATCAGTCCTACCAGAAGCTTCTATTTTAATTGACTCGTTTGCTATCCTGGATAAACAATCCTCTAAACAACCTTGAATTGTCTTAACATTTGGTTGAATTTGAAATCCTGAATAATTTTTACCTAAATATTCTACAATTGCGGCATATCTCATAAAGACATTATGATTGAAATAACAAATAAAGAAATATAAAAGTAACCCAATAAATTAATCTTTAAAGAAGGGACAGATACTTTTAATTTAGTTGTGTCATTCAGTAAGCTACTAAGGGTAAATATTGGCTTTTTTAAATTTATATTCCTTTCATTTAAAAGATAAAAATATTCAAAGGAAAGAAAAATCATTTTGTGAATTTTTTTAACGTTAATTGACATGAATTTTAAAGGATAAACAAAATACATTACTGAATTAATAACATCACTGTTATTAGTTTTTAACGTATAAATTCTAGCAATAAAAAAAAGATTCAATAGCTTAATTACCTGGGATAAGCCAATCAAAATACCTTCCTGAGTAAATTGAATTACTCCAATTGAAAAAACTATTTCTCCTGGAATTGATAATGGATAGATCAAAAAAATACTTACAATTAAATATTTTAATTTGTATAGAAACTTTAAAATTTCAAACTTAAAATAACTAAGCAAAGAAAATAAAATCAGAAACAGTAAGATATTTTCTGTTAATTGAAAACTACTTACATGAAAAAGTAGAAAAAGAACTGAAAGTAATTTGATTAATTCAAACAATTAAAAATTAGTTTTATTTTCATCATTAATATTACTATTACCAAACTCATTGATAACATCATTGTCTGAATCATTAGTGACATTATTACTAAATAATGACTCGCTTGATGACTTACGCTTTTTGCTTAAAATAAAAGCTATACCAGCAATAAGAACGATAACGAAAAGCAAAACTAACACAATTAAAAGATTGTCTTGTTTTTTTTCATTATCTGTAATTATTGTCTCTTTGATTTCATCATTAGGTGTTATTGATGAAGTAAATACATCATCATTTTCCTCCATGTCTTTAGAAAATCCAATATCTTCAAATTCTAAAATATCTTGTTTATCTTCGATATTAAGACCTTCTTCGCTATCTAATTTTTTTTCAGTAACCGTTTGCAGTTTTCTTTCAGCCTCAGCAAGTTTACGTTCTAAATTTTTTATTTTTTCATTTTCAGCATCAATCTTCGCTTTATCAACAGATATTGCTTCAACTTTTGGTTTATCAGCAAGCTTTGCTTCAACCTTTGGTTTGTCTGCTGATTGACTTAATTTTTTCCACAAACCATTCTGTTCTTTTAAAATTTTTCTAGCCTCTAGATGACTGAAGTCATCAAAAAATTCTTTGTTAGGAATAGTAAGGACCTGGTTTTTGTTCAATCCATTTAGATTTTCTTCAGCAAATGCTTTTTTATTATTCAAAAATATAGCCACTACCATCTGCTCTAGAGTAATCCCCGAAAGACTATTTTCTCGACCTATCTGATACAGAGTTTTTCCAGGAGTCGATTTAACCGTATTAACTTTTTCATCTTTTAATTCTTTTTTTTCAGCTTTTACAGGCTCTTGTTTAATTTCCTGCTCTTCAACTTGCTTAGGATTTTTTTCCTCTAATTTGATCGGCTTTTTTTCAATTTCAACAGATTTACCTTCAGCTAATTTTTTTGCAGGCTCTTTGGAAGCTTCTTTCGCCTCTTTATCTTTTTCTAAGTTTTCGTTAATGATCTTATCCATCGGATCAGCTGGGTCTAATAGAACCGTATATTCACGATAATTTCTTCCACTTTCAGAATCAATCTGGATCAGTAAATCTAGAAATGGGTCTTTTACTGGATTACTACTTTTAAGCTTGAGGTAGGTTTTTCCTTCAGAATTTTTAACAAAATTTGCATCAATATTGGAATGCACCGGAAGTCTTTCAATACCCTGAGATTCGAAGTCTTCTTTAGATGCGATTGAAGGAACCATTTTAGTTAAATCATCAGTTTTAGTGATAATTACCTCAATATCCGCATTTAGAGGCTGCTCTTGCTTAGAATTAACAGTAATTTTTCCCAACTGAAAAGCATTTACGGAAATTGTCATAAATGCTATGAAAGCGGTAAAGATTAATTTTATTAAATGGATTTTCATTTCGTTATTATACTCAAGATTCTTCTCAATGGCTCAGCAGCGCCCCATAATAATTGATCGCCAACCGTAAATAAAGAGAACATATTATTATCTAGATTTAACTTCCTTACACGACCTACCAAAATATCTAACTTTCCAGAGGCTTTTGTAGGTGATAAATTATGAATAGAATTTTCCCTATCATTTGGTACTAATTTAACCCAATCGTTACCATTAGAAATTTTTTGTAGGACATTTTCTTCTGATAAATCTTTTTTTAGTTTGATGGTAATTGCTTGACTATGACAACGCATAGTACCAATTCGAACACACAGCCCATCAACTTTAAACGGTTCGTAATTAGTGTTCAGGATTTTAAGTGTCTCATTTGGACCTTTCCACTCCTCTTTACTTTGACCATTTCCTAAGTCAGAGTCTATCCAAGGAATGACGCTTCCTGCAAGAGCTTCTCCAAAATATGATTTTGGAAAATCTTTACCTTCAAATGACTCTGATACTTTTTCATCAATATCTAAAATTGGGCTATTTTTATCATGCAACAAATCTGATACAGAGTTGTAAAGATATCCCATTTGTCCTAACAGCTCTCTCATATTGTTAGCACCAGCTCCGCTGGCAGCTTGATAGGTCATAGACGACACCCACTCAACTAAATTTTCTTTGACTAGTCCGTGAATGGCCAACAGCATTAAAGAAACAGTACAGTTTCCGCCAACCCATGTTTTTATACCCTGCTTGAATGAAGAATCGATTAAGTCCCTGTTAACTGGATCAAGAATAATGATTGCATCATTTTCCATTCGGAGATGTGAAGCAGCATCAATCCAATGACCATTCCAACCTGAATCTCTGAGATCCAGATAAACTTTCTTTGTATAGTCAGAGCCTTGGCAAGTCAGGATAATATCCATCTTCTTTAGTTCATCCAAATTATATCCATCCAGGAGCTTATCGCAGTCTGAAAAACTAAAAGGGCATTTTTCTCCCACCTGGGATGTCGTATAGAAAAATGAGGATATGTTTTTAAAATCGTTTTCTTGAACCATTCTTGAAATAAGAACAGAGCCAACCATCCCTCTCCATCCGACAAAGCCAACTTTAAATTTACTCATTAATAATATTCCTAAGAATTAATTCACCCATCTGTTTACATCCAATTTGTTTGCAACCCTTGCTCATAATATCAAGCGTGCGATAACCGTCATTTAAAACCTTACCTACAGCTTTTTCAATTTTTTCTGCCTTATTTATTTCATTAAATGTGTACTTGTACATCATAGCTACTGAGAGAATAGTAGCAATTGGATTAGCAATATCTTTACCCGCAATATCTGGAGCAGATCCATGACTTGGCTCATACAATCCTTTTTGATTTTCATCGAGAGATGCTGAAGGCAACATTCCGATTGAACCAGTCAACATTGACGCCTCATCTGATAAGATATCCCCAAAAATATTTCCCGTAACCATCACATCAAACTGTTTAGGTTCACGAATTAACTGCATGGCTGCATTATCAACATACATATGAGATAAATCAACATCAGGATAGTGAGAAGAAAGGTCAGTCATCACCTCCCTCCAAAGTTCAGTTGCTTCTAAAACATTCGCTTTATCAACTGAGCAAAGCTTTTTTCCTCTTAACTGAGCCATTTTAAAAGCAACATGCCCAATTCTTCTGATTTCAGATTCTGAATATCTCATAGTGTTGATGCCTTCCCTCTCACCATGATTATTTTTTTCAATACCCCTAGGTTGTCCGAAATATATATCTCCCGTTAACTCACGAACAATTAAAATATCAAGTCCAGAAACGATTTCTGGCTTTAATGTTGAAGCTTCAGCAAGTTGAGGATAAAGAATTGCTGGACGTAAATTTGCAAAAAGATTTAATGCTGTGCGGATTCTTAACAACCCTCTTTCAGGTCTCTTATCCCTAGGTAATTTGTCATATTTCCAATCACCGACTGCTCCCAGAAGAACTGAGTCGGCACTTAGCGCTTTATCAAGAGTATCGCTTGGGAAAGGGTCGCTGTGGGCATCATAGGCAGCTCCACCAATTAAACCATAATTCAATTTAAAATCAGGAGACAAAATCTTAATGATTTCAACAGCTTGATCAACAATTTCTGGACCTATGCCATCACCTGGTAAAACTAAAATATTCATATAAAACTTAAACTTTCTGCTTGACTAGCCATGGGTTTTTTTTGAAATAACTTATTTCAAAATTTTTAATTTCGTGTGACTGTTCCAGGGTTAAACCAATTTCATCTAACCCATTTAAAAGACAATGTTTTTTAAATGGGTCGATTTCAAAATCAGTAAATGAATCATCACCAAGATATATTTTTTGTTCCGAAAGATTTATTTGTAATTGTAAATCTGGTGTATCTGTTATTGAATTAAATAATTTATTGATTTCGTTTTTTTTAAGAAAAATTGGAAGAATTCCATTTTTAAAACAATTGTTATAAAAAATATCAGCAAAACTCTCTGCCAAAATAACCTTAATTCCATGGTCCAACAATGCCCAAGGCGCATGTTCACGGCTTGAGCCACAGCCAAAGTTCTCTCTTGTTAACAGTATTTGAGAATCTGTATATTCAATTTTATTTAAAACAAAATCAGGATTAATTTTTCTTTTTGAATTATCCATCCCGGGCTCACCATGATCAAGATAGCGCCATTCATCAAATAGATTCGGACCAAAACCTGATCTTTTAATCGACTTTAAAAATTGCTTAGGGATTATTGCATCTGTATCAACATTTGATCTATCAAGTGGAATTGCGTTGCTGATTATAGTGTTAAATTTATCCATTAATTTCATTCCTTATGTCAATAAATTTACCATAGATCGATGCAGCTGCGGCCATAGCAGGGCTTACTAGGTGCGTTCTTCCCCCCTTGCCTTGTCTACCCTCAAAGTTTCTATTTGATGTTGAGGCGCATCTTTCCCCATCCTCAAGTCTGTCAGCATTCATTGCCAAACACATTGAACAACCTGGATCACGCCATTCGAAGCCAGCATCAATAAAAATTTTATCCAAACCTTCAAACTCTGCCTGTTTTTTTACAATTCCAGAACCTGGAACAGCAATAGCAAGTTTGATGGAGTCATGTATTTTTTTTCCTTTTAGTACTTTTGCTGCATCTCTTAGATCTTCTATTCTTGAGTTAGTGCATGAGCCTATAAAAATCTTATCAAGCTTAATGTCAACAATAGCTGTCTTTTCATTCAAGTCCATATACTTTAGGGCTCTTATGAAATCACCTTTTCTGTTATCACTTATTGATTCTGAATCAGGAATGGATTGGCTAATACCAGCAACCATCTCAGGCGAAGTTCCCCAGGTAACTTGAGGCTCGATATTCTCAGCAATTAAATTTATCTCTTTATCAAATACTGCATCATTATCTGAATGCAATGTTTTCCATTTTTCAACTGCCAGCTCCCATAAACTTTCTTGTGGAGCAAAAGGCTTATCTTTTAAATAATCAATTGTTGTTTGGTCAACCGCAACCATACCAGATCTAGCACCGGCCTCAATAGCCATATTACATAAAGTCATTCGGCCTTCCATTGTCAAATTTCTAATAGCCTCGCCAGTAAATTCAATTGCATAGCCTGTTCCCCCGGCAGTACCGATTTGTCCAATAATATAAAGAGCAATATCTTTCGCTGTTACTAAAGGATGACATTTTCCAGAAACATCAACTTTTAATGTTTTGAATTTTTTTAAAATTAAACATTGCGTTGCCATCACATGTTCAACTTCAGATGTCCCAATCCCCATTGCAAGCGAACCAAAAGCACCGTGTGTACTCGTATGAGAATCACCACATACAATTGTCATACCAGGAAGTGTTAGCCCTTGCTCAGGACCAATAACATGAACAATCCCTTGTCTTTGATCTCTCATATCAAACTGAAGCAAAGAGTGTTCTTTACAGTTCTTGTCTAACGTCTCTACCTGGGTTCTTGAAACTGGATCAACTATACCCTCTTCTCTTTTTGTGGTTGGAACATTATGGTCTGGAACGGCAACAATAGATTCTTTTCTCCAAAGTTTTCTTTTGGATAACTTAAGACCCTCAAAAGCTTGTGGACTAGTTACTTCATGTATTAGATGCCTATCAATATAAACAAGAAAAGTATCATTTTTTTGAGAGACTACATGTTGATCAAAAACTTTTTCAAATAATGTTTTTGCCATGCATTAATCCCTAAAATTTTCGAAATTTAAAGGATAATCGTTAACTTGACTCTTAATTAAGGCAATTGATTCTTGTAGAACATCCCTTTTTGGTCCAGATACTCTAACCGTATCTCCTTGGATTGAGCCTTGGACTTTTAATTTACTGTCTTTTAAAAACTTTACGATTCTCTTTGCTAGCTCAGTATCAACTCCATTTTTAACATTTATTTGCAGTTTGACGTTATTTCCTGAGACTGACTCCAGCCCTTTTTCATCAAGGCGTTTAGTAGAATCCGGCTCTTTTTTTTCCAAAGCAGGAAACAATATGTCTTTAATTTGATTAATTTGGAAGTCATTATCACCAAATAAAATAATGAACATATCTTTTTCTTGAAACTCAATGTCCGCACTTGTATTTTTAAAATCATAACGATTTTGAATTTGTCTTTTAACAACGTCTATTGCGTTAGCTAGATTTACTTTATCTGCTGAAGAGCTGACATCAAAACTTGGCATAATTAAAGTTCCTTATTTATTTTTTCCTAAAATTTTCAACCTCAAGGCATTTAATTTAATAAAACCTTCAGCATCTTTTTGGTTATATGAGCCCGCATCATCTTCAAACGTTGAGATAGTCTCATCAAACAATGAATTTGAACTTGATCTTCCTAAAACTTGAATCGACCCTTTGTAGCAGGATAATCTTACATCACCATTCACATATTTTTGAGTATGATCGATCAATGTCTGAAGCGCTTCCCTTTCTGGGGCAAACCAAAAACCGTTATAAATTAATTTAGCATATTTCGGCATTAACTCATCTTTAAGATGTGCCACTTCTCTATCAAGGGTAATCGACTCTATTGCTCTATGCGCCTTCAATAAAATTGTTCCCCCCGGTGTTTCGTAACAACCTCTGGACTTCATACCGACAAAGCGATTTTCAACCAGATCGAGTCTTCCAATTCCATTTCTTGAGCCAATTGCATTTAATTCATGAAAAATTTCATGCGGTTTTTTTACTTTTCCGTTAATTGCAACAGGATCACCGTTCTCGAATGATATTGCCAACTCTTCCACTTTATCTGGAGCCTCTTGTGGGGACTTAGTCCATCTCCACATGTCGTCTTCTGGACTGTTGTCTGGGTTTTCAAGATGTCTTCCTTCGTATGAGATATGCAGCAGGTTAGCATCCATACTGTAAGGACTGCCTCCTTTTTTATGCTTCATCTCAACTGGAATATTATGTTTTTCTGCAAAATTTAATAATTTTTCTCTACTCAATAAATCCCACTCTCTCCATGGGGCTATAACTTTAATATCAGGATTTAACGCATAAGCATTTAACTCAAAACGAACTTGATCATTTCCTTTTCCTGTTGCTCCATGAGCAATGGCATCCGCACCTGTTTCTTTAGCAATCTCAATTAGGCGTTTAGCGATTAGAGGTCTCGCAATTGATGTGCCTAAAAGATATTCACCTTCATAAATAGCATTAGCTCTGAACATCGGGAAAATATAATCTCTAGCGAATTCTTCTTCTAAATTTTCTATATATATTTCTTTTAGGCCTGCACTTTTTGCTTTTTCTCTAGCTGGTTCAATTTCTTCACCCTGACCAATATCAGCTGTAAAGGTTACAACTTCACAGCCATAGTTTTCTTGAAGCCATTTTAAAATTACAGAAGTATCTAAACCTCCTGAGTAAGCAAGAACAACTTTTTTAATTGATTTCATTATTTTACTTCTCCCACCAAAAGATATTCTAATAAAGCTTTTTGGACATGAAGTCTATTCTCAGCCTCATCCCATACAACTGAATGTTTACCATCAATCACCTCTGCTGTAACTTCTTCTCCTCTATGAGCAGGGAGACAATGCATGAATAATGCACTTTTATCTGCAACATCCATCATGTCGCTATCGACTTGCCAGTCTGCAAAATCCATCATTCTTTCTTTTTGCTCAGCTTCATAACCCATACTAGTCCAAACATCTGTTGTAACAAGATGCGCGCCTTTTGCTGCATCCATCGGATTCTCAAATTCCTCAAAATGAGAGTCATCATACAAACCGGCACGCTCTATTTCTACCTCATATCCTTTAGGAGTAGAAACATGCATGTTGAAATTTAACAATTCTGCAGCTTGAAGCCATGTATTACAGACATTATTTGAATCGCCAATCCACGCAACGGTTTTACCCTCAATAGGTCCGCGGTGTTCAATATAAGTAAAAATATCAGCTAAAATTTGACAAGGGTGGTACTCGTTCGTTAGACCATTAATAACTGGAACTCTGGAGTTTTCAGCAAACCTCTCAATAATTTCCTGATCATAAGTCCTGATCATGACCACATCACTCATTCTTGAAATTACTTGTGCCGCATCCTCAACGGGCTCACCTCTTCCAAGCTGTGAATCTTTCGTATTTAAGTATATTGCTGACCCGCCTAATTGCTGCATTCCGGATTCAAAAGATAATCTTGTTCTCGTGCTTGCTTTTTCAAAAATCATGACTAGAGTGCGGTCTTCTAATGGCCAATATTTTTTGTAACTTTTAAATTGATCTTTTATCCATTTAGCTCGATCAAATAAATAATAAATCTCATCTTTAGTAAGATCATTAAATTGTAAATAATGTTTAATACTCATATTCCTATCTTAACTTTCCAAAAAATCAGTTACCAACTCTTTTAACTTTTGTACTAAAAATTGAGCTTCTTCATCATTAATTATTAGCGGGGGCACTATTCTTATAACACTTGATGCGGTTACACTTATTAGCAAATTATATTTAAGAGCTATCGTCATTAATTCAGTACAAGGTTTATATAATTCGATACCTATCATTAATCCCAGCTGCCTAACATCTTTGACACCTGAAAAGTCTTTTAAAGCTTCTCTTAATTGGTGAGAAATTTTTGCTCCTTGAATAGTGGCATTCAACATTAAATTCTCATTCTCAATTACATCCAACGTAAGGTTTCCTGCTTTGCAAGCTAATGGATTTCCTCCAAAGGTAGAGCCGTGTTGACCGGGTTTAATAATGCTTGTTATTTTTTTTCCTACTAGAGTTGCGCCAATTGGAACACCTGAACCAAGTCCTTTTGCAGAAGTTAGTACGTCAGGTAATGCATCAGCATATTGATGGGCATACAATTTTCCTGTCCTGCCTATGCCTGTTTGCACTTCATCAAACATCAGCAACCAATCGTTTTCATCACAAATACTTCTTAAACTTGATAAATAATGATTCAGGTTCTTGGGTAATTTTACCCCCCCTTCACCTTGAATGGGCTCAACTAGAATTGCCACAACATTTTTATTTTGTTCAGATATTTTCTTTATTGATTCCAGATCGTCAAAAGAAACTCGAATAAACCCTTTTAATAAGGGCTCAAAACCAGCTTGAACTTTTCTATTTCCAGTAGCAGACAAAGTTGCCATAGTCCTTCCATGGAAAGAGTTTTCCATGACAATAATCTCAGGGTTGACGATATTGCGACTGGAAGCGTAAAGTCTGGCAAATTTTATTGCGGCTTCATTTGCTTCACAACCTGAATTTGAGAAGAATACGGACTCGAGATTGGTATACTTAACTAAACGTTCAGCTAATTTTTCTTGTTCTTGGATATTCACATAGTTAGACAAATGAATATACTGATCAAGCTGTTGTTTTAAGCCATTAATAAAATAAGTATGGGAATGCCCCACAGTATTTACTGCAACCCCCGCTAGAGCGTCAAGATACTTTTGGCCATTTTTATCGAATAGCCAAACACCTTCCCCTTTTTCAAAAGAAATAGGAAGTCTGCCATAGGTGTTAAGTACTGCGTTAGTTTTGGAGCTCATACCGAAATAAAAAACGGCGACTAATGCCGCCGATTTTCTAAATTATAAAGACTAATTATAAACCAATTAAGCCTTTGTGTGATAGTCCATTCGTCATTAAAAATAACATAGGAATAGATAACATCGTGTTAGTTCTTGATGCTAAAAAAGCAATTCTTCTAGCGGCAGTTTTTTCTGAATCAGAAGCAGGCTTCATACCAAGAATTTTTTGCTGGTTTGGCCAAATTAAAACCCATACATTAAACAACATAATTGTTCCCAACCATGAACCTAAACCAATTGCTTCATATCCAGTATCCAATGAAAATGCAGAAACAAAATTAGCTCCAAGCAATGCTGCACCTGCAATCCAAGTTGCTAAGGCTGCCCATCTAAACCAAAGTAAAGCGAGAGGCGCTACATGCTTTGTGATTCCTGATGCCGTTCCATCAGCATTAGCATTTTTTAATGCTGGAACCTGAACAAAATTAAAGTAGTAAAGTAAGCCTATCCATGCAACACCCACCACTACATGAGTAAATCGCATAATCGCCGTAAAATAATCGTATTCCATATAAATCTCCTAAGAATCTATTTAAAGTTAATTCTGAATGACTTCAATCCAGGCATTAAATAAAGTTTTTCAACAAATAAACAAAAACAACAGTAAGAATAACTCCTGCTACAATAGTACCTAAAATTGAATCTAACGGATTTTTCATAAATAACCTCCAAATTTTTTAATTAGACTAAACCATTTATAAACATTGTCAAGATGATTAACGCTCCAAATAACTCTCCATTATTAAAAAAAACAAAATATACAAGTTTTAAATGGATGCTTATTGCCACATTCTTTTTTAGCATAATGGGTTTGTGTGTAAAACTTTGCTCAGGATCATACAACGAATATGAATTAGTTTTTTATCGATCTTTCATTAGCCTTCTAATCCTTATACCAATAATTAGGTTAAAGAATATTAGCTTCAAAACGAAATATTTTCAGCTTCATCTTGCTCGATCAGTCATTGGATTTATTAGCTTAGCTTTATTTTTTTATGCAATCACCAAGCTGCCACTAGGAACAGCTATGTCACTTAACTACACCTCCCCTATTTTTTTAGGTCTTTTTATGCCCTTACTAACTAAGCAAAAATTCCAATCCACCAAATTAACTTTAATAGCTCTGGGGTTTATAGGAATAATTTTTATTTTAAAGCCTGTACTAAATAACAACTTTATTGCAGGGTCTGTTGGATTGCTTTCTGGTCTAGGTGCTGCTATTGCATATATTCTCGTGGCAAAGCTTGGTCAACTTAAAGAGCCTGATGTTCGAACTGTATTTTATTTTACGCTTATATCGTCAGTTGGATCATTCGCTTTAATGTTAAATACAAATATCAACCCGATAACCATGGATCATAATTTAATTTATTTACTGGGTTTAGGTGTAAGTGCTACTGTTGCTCAAGTTGCTATCACAAGAGCTTATCGTGAGGGTAAAACATTGAATAATGCATCTTATTCTTATCTAACCGTAATATTTTCAGTTCTTTGGGGAGTTGTATTTTTTAAGGAAATATTAGACCTATTAACCCTTGTAGGGATAGTTTTTATAATTATCTCAGGCTCCTTGGCGAGTCAAAAAAAAAGTTAATTAAGGCTCAAGCAATCCTGATCGAATAGCAATCAGTGCAATCTCAGCAGAATTATTAGCATTAAGCTTTTGCTTAATGTTGTATAAATGAGTTCCAACAGTTCTGGGGCTTAAGCACATCGTATCTGCAATCTCATTTGTACTTTTACCTTTTGCAAGAGACATAAACACTTCAAATTCACGGTCCGATAAAATCTCCGTTGGGTCATTTTCTCCAGATAGCTGAGTGATTGCTAATTGCTGAGCCACAGTAGATTCTATATATTTTTTTCCTGACCCCACTGTCCTAATTGCAATAATTAGTTCTTCTGCCGCGCTTCTTTTGGTTAAATAACCAATTGCACCAGCACTTAATACTCTTTTAGGATGAACGGAATCCTCATGGGCAGATAACACTAAAATCCTTACATTTTTATCTTTAGCCACAATTCTTTCGATCGCCTCTAGACCACCAATACCCGGCATAGTAATATCCATTACGATTAAGTCAGGTTTCAATTCTTGAAATTTCTTTATACCTTCTTCTCCGCTTTCTGCTTCCGCTATTACTTCCATATCCTGTTCAGCATCAATTAACATCTTGAATCCCATTCTGACTACTGAATGATCATCAACCAACAGAACTTTTAATTTTGGCATAAATATTTTTCCTTAAATTATTTGATTGGAATTAAGCTTTTAATCAACGTTCCGTTTTCATTTGAATGTAATTCAAACTTTCCGTTCAAACCTTGGATACGCTCTCTCATTCCTAAAAGACCAAATTGTTTTGTGTTTTTTAAAATCTTAGTATCAAAGCCTACACCGTTATCCCTGAAAACCACCTCAAGATTATTATTAATTTTACGAATTGAGATCGAAATTTCATCACTTTTAGCATGTTTTACACAATTATTCATTGATTCTTGAATAATCCGATACACATTTATACTTATTTCTTCTGAAATAGAACCAATATCATCATTTTCAAAATTGCACTTTATGTTTGGATATTGAGTTTTCCATGCATTAACTAAATCCTTTAGAGTCTCAATTAATCCCAAATTATCTAAAGAGCCAGGCCTTAGCTTCTTAATAATATTGTGCATTCCGTCATATATTTGGTTTGCTGCAGATGTAACAGATTCAGCGCTATTTTTAATATCGATATTTGATTCGGACTTATTTTTAATGTTTTGAGCAAAAATTTTTATTGCTGAAACATACTGTCCCAACTCATCATGTAGCTCTCTAGCCAGACTTCTTCTCTCATCTTCAATTTTCTCTTGAATCAGTGCCGTTAATTTTCGATTTTGATCAAGAGCAATTTTAGATTTTTCAGCTTTCAATTTCTCAGAAATATCTCTCATGCTGACTATGTCACCCATAACCATTTTTTTTTCAGGATCATATAATGGAGAGATGGATAGAGATACATCAATTGTTTTCTTATTTTTTGTGATACGTCTTGTTTCTAAATTTTGTATTTTTTTATTTCTGTGTGTGTAGTTTAGATTTGATTTAAGCTCATTTAATCTTTGCTTTGGAACAATAATTTCTACACTTTTACCAATGATCTCGGATTGCTTATATCCAAATAGAACTTCTGCAGATTTATTCCAAAAGGTTATTTTTTGGTCTGCATCTAGAATCATTACGGCATCAGCAATTTGTTGAGATATTAATGCTAATCTTCTGTTTTCACTAGTAAAATTTTCAATAGATCCGCCCATCTTGTTGAAATTTTTTGCAATTAATTGGAAATCGGATATTGAAAAATTTGGTAGTCGCGTTTTAAATTTTCCCTTTCCAAAATTTTCTATTCCATGAATTAGAATTGAAATTGAAGCAAACCACCTGCCCATTAACCAGTAAATGATCAAATTAATAATTACAAAAATAAACAATGAAATTAATAGGAAATTACTTGTATGATACCAAGCTTCTCTAATTGACCCTGAAGGGCTTGATTGAATTATTAGCCTTCCATAACGAATCATTCTCGAATTAATTTCTTTTGGTGGCGCCATAAAATTTACAAACCAGGATGGCGGGGAAATGTCGTTCCTGTATGTTGAATCTGGAGTTCGATACAGCAAATGATTATTAAGATCATACAATGAAATAATATTACTTCTAACCTGTCCAAGCTCTTGCAAAAATGGCTGTATTACCTCATGCGTATAACCCCAATCTGGATTATCAACCGAGCTTGTTATAAAAGTATCTAGGAGTTGTAATGTAACACGATGGGATGATTCAACACCTTCCTCAATCGCTTTTTTTGAAGATTTAACAAGTACAAAACTCATTCCTATCAAAAAAAGAACCATGATAGCTGTGATCAATAAATTTAGTCTCAACCTTAAACTCATATGCAAATGCAACTTTCACAAAATTTGGGAAATCAAAAAAACACTTGTATTATATTTCTTTACGACATTATTATATTTTTTAAATTCAATTATTACACATATCTAGTAATTCAAGAGGAGAGGAATGAATGGCTATTGAATCAGTAATGCATGAAGATCGGATTTTCAATCCACCGCATAAACTTAGCAACAGCGCACATATTAAAAATCTGGAGGAATACAAATCGCTTTGTGAAAAAGCTAATAGTGACTATGAAGGATACTGGGCCGGTCTTGCTAAAAATTTAATAGATTGGAAACAGCCTTTCACCAAAACACTAAATTCTGATGGCGCCCCGTTCTTTAAATGGTTCGAAGATGGAAAGCTGAATGTTTCATATAACTGCCTTGATAGACATTTACCTCACAAAAAAGATAAGACTGCCATTCTCTTTGAATCTGATGATGGGAAAACAACTAATGTGACTTATCAAGAACTCTATGAAAGGGTTTGTCAATTTGCAAATGGGCTTAAAACTTTAGGTCTATCTTTAGGTGACAGGGTAATTATTTATCTCCCAATGGGTATTGAGGCAGTTGTAGCCATGCAAGCCTGTGCACGAATAGGATTAACGCATTCTGTTGTCTTTGGTGGTTTTTCAGCTAAAAGTATTCAGGAGCGAGTAATTGACGCTCAAGCCAAAGCAATTATTACTGCTGATTATCAGAATAGAGGCGGAAAAGAACTTCCTTTAAAAAAAGCTGTTGACGAAGCAATAGCCTTGGGAGGTTGTAACTCTATTGAAAAAATTATTGTACTAAACAGGACAGGAAAGAAAGAGCCTCTAAAAGAGAATGAATTAGACTGGGATGTGCTTTCAAAAAATCAACCCAAAGAGTGTGAGCCAGAATGGATATCATCTGAACACCCTTTATTTCTTCTTTACACCTCAGGCTCAACAGGAAAACCCAAAGGGGTTCAGCACTCATCAGCTGGTTACCTGTTGCATGCTATCAATACAACACAATGGACATTTGATCTAAAAGATGATGATATTTTTTGGTGTACCGCAGATGTGGGCTGGATCACTGGCCATACTTACGTTGCTTATGGTCCTCTAGCATTAGGTGGCACACAGGTTATTTTTGAAGGTGTTCCCACATTTCCTAATGCAGGTCGTTTTTGGGAGATTGTTGAGAAATATAAAGTTTCTATATTTTATACTGCCCCAACTGCTATTCGCGCACTTATTAAAGCATCTGAAACATCCGAAGATGTACATCCAAAAAATTTCAACCTTAAATCTTTAAGAATTCTAGGTACTGTTGGCGAGCCAATTAATCCAGAAGCATGGATGTGGTACCACGAAAATGTTGGTAACTCATCTTGCCCAATTGTCGATACCTTCTGGCAAACAGAAACAGGTGGTCATGTAATTACCCCCCTTCCCGGCGCAACACCTTTAGTTCCCGGTTCATGTACCTTACCCTTTCCTGGAATTGATATTGATGTTGTTGATGAAACTGGTCAAAACCTAGAATGGGGTCAAGGCGGACTCCTTGTTATAAAAAAACCATGGCCTTCGATGATAAGAACAATTTGGAATGATCCCGAACGATTTAAGCAAAGTTATTTTCCTGGGGAACTTGGTGGCAATTTGTATTTGGCTGGTGATGGAGCTATTCGTGACAAAGAGTCTGGTTATTTTACAATAATGGGTCGCATTGATGACGTATTAAATGTTTCTGGTCATCGACTAGGTACAATGGAGATTGAGTCAGCATTAGTTGCGAATGATTTAGTTGCTGAAGCTGCTGTAGTGGGAAGACCTCATGACGTCAAAGGAGAGTCGGTAATTGCTTTCGTGGTTTTGAAATCAGATCGCCCGAACGGCGACGTTGCAAAAGATATAATTGAGAAACTTCGATCCTGGGTAGGAAATGAAATTGGGCCAATAGCTAAGCCAGATGAGATTCGATTTGGTGATAATTTACCCAAAACTAGATCGGGTAAGATCATGAGACGACTTTTGAGAAGTATTGCAAAAGATGAGGAAATAACAGCAGATATTTCTACACTTGAAAATCCAACAATCCTGGAACAATTAAAGCAAAAAGTTTAGAATATGTGAATGTTAAAAAAAAATGCCATTTTAAAAAATAAAAAAGTTAGATATTCTTTATATGGCATTTTTTTTATTTTAACGATTCTTTTGTTAACAGCCACTTTTGGTTATCAATTTTATCTAAAACCTAATGTAGGAAAAGTTAAAAATCAGATTGAAAATTTTGTTTCCTCTGAAACGGGTGGTCAGGTAAATATTGAAAACTTAAACATTGCATGGCATTTAACTAACCCAAGATTTCAAATCAGAAATTTTTCTATCACGGACAGAGAAAACAATAAAACCATAAATTTAAAGGCAGTTGATTTTGAATTATCCTGGTTAAGTCTTTTAAAATTAAAACCCGTATTAACCGAAATCATAATTGGAGATCTAAATGCTCTTATTGAAAGGTTACCTGACGAATCTTTTAAGATAGCTGGGATTTCTGTAAAAGAATCATCAAATTCAAATTTCTCAGATTGGCTCCTTAATCAAAGAAACATTAAGATAATAAATGCTAAAATTTTGTGGCGTGATCACTATAGAAATGCTGAAGATCTAGTATTTTCTAACATCAACTTTCATTATCATTCTCCGACTTACCTTGCATATCTTGACCGTCACAAATTTAACATAAGTACAAAAATTTCAACAGGGTCAAAAAATAGAGTAAATGTGAGCGGTTATTTCGATCTGGATTCCATAAGCCAAATAAATTCACTCGAATCGATGTTAAATGTCTCATTTAGTGAAGCAAACTTGTCAGCTTTTAAACAATGGGTAGATTATCCCACAGACATTAAGGAGGGTTATGGTGATTTAAAATTACAACTATCCATAAATAAACTTAGTATCAATAAAGTTAAGACCATTTTTAATGTAAAAAATTTTGTAGGTAATTTCAATAAAAATAATGATAAATATATAGACATCAATCAACTATCGGGGTCAGCTTTATACAGCAACAAAAATGATGAAATTAAACTAACAACAACAAATTTAAATCTAGTAAGTAAAAATATAAATTTAAAAAATAGTGCATTTGAAGTAATTACAAAAGATAACCAACCGGAACAATTCAAGGTAAAGCTTAATGAATTAAATATTGATGCAGCTGAGCATATCCTAGCCCAGACTCCTTTTTTTGAAGAGATAAAAAGTGAATTAAATAAAGCTAATCCTTCAGGGTTAATAAAAAATTTTCAGTTATCGTGGATTAAAAATTCAGATTTTTTACTGAGCGGTGAATTTTATAATTTTGGAATTTCAAGGTTCAAAGAATTTCCTTCAGTTAAAAATTTAACGGCAAAAATAAATACTAATAACCAAAAAGGTGCAATTGAGATCAAATCTAAAGATGTGGAAATAGATCACAAGATACTAAGGGATCAGGTTAATTTCAATACAATCCAAGGTACTGCTAAATGGGATAAAAGTAACATAAAATTTTCAAATACAGTGCTGTCAAATAATGACCTTATGACGACATTTAATGGATTAATTGATTTTGAAGATAAAAAAAATCCCTTAATCAATATTAAACTCAATTCCGAAATTAATGATGTTACCCAACTCAAAAAGTTTTATCCAAATACCCTTTCTCCAGAAAGTCTGCATTGGCTTGACACCTCTTTACTTGGCGGGAGAATTGAAAATCTACAACTTGAGTTTAATGGTCATTTAAAAGACTTTCCTTTCAACAAAAATAATGGAAAGTTTGTGGCCACAGGGAAATACAAGAATGCTCAGATTGAATATGCAACAAATTATCCAGAATATATTGATACCGATATTGACATTAATATTAATAATAACAATGCACAGTTCAAAAGCCTCAACGGAAAGATTGCCAATAACTCGATTAAGTTTTTTGAAACTAAAATCGATTTAGCAGACAAGAAAAAGATAATAAATGTTGAGGGGATTATCGAGGGCCCAGTCAATTCAATAGTTGACGCTTTAAATAATAGTCCGCTATATGAAGATACTAAAAGTTTCACGAATCAACTTATTGCTACAGGAAATGGATCTTTAGGTCTTAAAATGATTTTTTCAGCAGATACTCCCGACGATATAAACTTTACTGCAAAATATGATTTCCTCAACGCCTCCCTGCAGAATCAACGAATTGGATTACCGAAAGTTGATAACTTTAATGCCTCCTTAATAGTAGATCGAGATAAATATAAAATTCTGAATGGATCAGCAACTTTCTTTTCAATGCCAATTAATGTCAACTTATCAAAAGAAAACAACAACACGAAAATAACAGTCGTCGGCTATTTAGACGAGGAATTCTTTACAAATAATCTTGGAAGTAATTGGAAAGATAAAATAACTGGATCATCGCCATGGAAGGCGGAAGCTAATATAAATGAAGATACAGACACTTTAATAATCACTAGCGATCTCAAGGGTTTAAAAATCGACGGTCCCGAGCCTTTCAAAAAAGATAAAGATCAAATTAAGTTAACTTCTTTAATCAAAAAACCCAGTAAAAATGGATCAACAAATTTTGTTCTTACCATGGATAATTCAATTAACGGAAAGATTAAAATTAATGACCAAAACAATATTTCTGGGCAGATTAATATACTTAGCAAGGAGCCTTTTAGTGATCGAAATGGTTTATCAATTTTTGCTAATATGAAAAAAATTGATCTAAACGATTTTACAAAATTATTTGAAAATGATTCTTCAAAAAATAAAATTTTTTTCTCAGAATCAAAAATTAACTTTGAGGAAATTAAGGTTGGAGGCATTATTTTAAATAGGCTTGAGACGCAAATTTCACCATCAAAAAAAGGATTGAAACTTTCCTTATATTCAAATGAGCTAAAAGGAAACGTTCTATACAACTATGAAGATAATTTACTAGTAGGAAGGTTTAATAAATTAATTATAAACAATAAAAATAAATACGGACAGACTCAAGATAAAAACGAATTTCAAGATTCAAGCAAACCTTTTAAAATTGATATTAAATTTGATGAATTTATTCTAGATGAAAAAAGCTATGGCTCACTAAATTTGTTAGCTGAAAGACAAAATCAAAACTGGTTAATAAATAACTTTACTCTAACTAACCCGTTCCATACTCTTTCTGCTGATGGGAATTGGCAAAATAAAGATGGGGTCGATAAGACCAGTTTAAATTTTAAATGGCGAATTGAAGATCTTGAACAAACGCTTAATCAGCTTGGCCATCCTAACTTAGTCAGAAAAGGAGAAGCCAAGATAAATGGAATTGCAAATTGGGATGAGAGTCCTTTTAACTTTTCATCAGACCAGCTTACTGGAACCTTCTCAATGGACCTCAAAAAGGGAGAGATTTTGGAAGCTGAGCCTGGAATTGGAAGATTATTTGGACTATTGACCTTACAAAATTTACCTAAAAGACTGAGCTTGGATTTTAGTGACTTATTCTCCAAAGGATTTATTTATGACACAATCAGTGCTGGAGTGAGAATGAATTTAGGAATTTTAAGTTCGAATAATTTTAAAATGATGGGTCCAGCAGCTGAGGTTAATATGGATGGTGAGGTAGATATTATTAAAGAAACTCAAAATATTCATGTTATTGTTAGACCATATGTTAGTGACTCTTTATCATTGGCTGCTCTTGCAGGTGGCCCATTGGCAGGAGCGGCAGCATTTATTGCTCAAAAGATTCTAAAAGACCCATTAAATAAAGTCTTGACTGATGAATACCAAATCACAGGTACCTGGGATGAACCAGTTGAGACTGATAAGCCTAAATCGGAAGAGCTGTCAAAATTAGTTGATGAAGAGATTATCGAGCCATCAGGCGATATACTGGATAAATTAAATATTTTTAAAAAATGAATATAAGACAAGAAATTAAAGAGTTAATCCTTAATCCATCAGAGATAAATCACGTAAATATTGCACAAATTTTTAACAAACTAAAGAGGAAGAATGTTGATTATGCAGATATGTATTTTCAGTATTCAAAGAATGAATATTTCGCTATTGAGGACGGGCAAGTAAAAAATACAACTTTTAATATTGATAATGGTTGTGGATTAAGAGCAGTATCAGGTGAGAAAACAGCCTTCGCTTACACAGATGAGGTTAGTCTTAAAACACTCCAAGATTCATCGGACATTGTGAAAGCTCTTGAATCGAGTGGTCAAAATAAATCTATCCCATTAATCCAAAATACAACTCAAAGAGCCTTGTATATACAATCAGATCCAACCCTAGCACCCACTTTAGAGAAAATTGAAATTCTTAAAAAAATTGAAAAAATGGCTTTTGCAAAAGACGCTAGAATTAAAAAAGTGAATGCGTCAATTGCTGCTGAATATGATGCTATTTTAATTGTTAATAGTGAATCGAATTTTCAGTCAGATATCAGACCACTAGTAAGACTATCACTTAGCATCATTGTTGAACATAACGGAAGAAGAGAGATTGGAACTGCAGGTGGTGGTGGCCGATTTAATGTTAATTATTTCAATGAAGAAGTAATGAACTCGTACATAAATGAAGCATATGACCAAGCTATTACGAACCTTGATGCAGTGGCATCTCCCGCAGGTCTAATGACTGTTGTTTTAGGTCCGGGATGGCCTGGTATTCTCCTTCATGAAGCGATAGGCCATGGCTTAGAAGGTGACTTTAATAGAAAAAAAACATCGGCATTTTCAAATTTACTAGGCCAACAAGTTGCAAATAAAAACATTACTGTAGTAGATGATGGCACAATTCAAGATAGACGAGGATCACTAAATATTGATGATGAAGGTAATGCAACTCAAAGAACTGTCCTGATTGAAAATGGTTTTCTTAAAGGCTATCTTCAGGATTCACTTAACGCTAGGTTAATGAATATGCCAATAACGGGTAATGGTAGAAGAGAATCTTATGCTCACGTTCCAATGCCCAGAATGACCAATACCCTTATGACAAATGGTAATCATGATCCTGATGAAATTATTAAATCGGTTTCAAAAGGGATCTATGCTCCTAATTTTGGAGGCGGCCAAGTTGATATAACCAGTGGAAAATTTGTCTTTTCTTCATCTTTAGCTTGGATGATCGAGAATGGAAAAATAACAAAACCAATTAAGGGAGCATCGATTGTCGGCAATGGTCCAGAAATTTTAAAAAAAGTTTCTATGGTTGGGAACGATTCAAGTCTTGATAGCGGAGTTGGCACATGTGGAAAAGATGGACAAAGCGTTCCAGTCGGAGTTGGGCAACCCACCCTAAAAATTGATGAAATTTTAGTGGGTGGATCAAATACAAGCAATTAGAGGATTACTTATTTACCCGATTTTTGTATTCAAGAGTCCTGGTATCAATTTCAATCATATCGCCAGTATCGCAAAATAACGGAACCATTAATTCGAAACCAGTTTGTAGCTTTGCTGTTTTCATAACTTTACCTGATGAGGTATCCCCTTTTACTGCAGGCTCTGTATATATAATTTCTCGACTTACTGAATTCGGTAATTCAACAGATATTGCTTTGCCTTCATAGAAGACCACATCACACTTCATACCATCCTCAAGAAATTTAAGTGCATCTTCCATACTCTCCGAATCAACTTCGAATTGGTTATACTCATCATCCATAAAAACATACATAGGGTCTGCAAAATAAGAATACGTCACTTCCTTCTTTTCAAGGATAACAACATCAAATTTATCGGAAGCATTAAAAACTGATTCTGTTGAAGATTCATTTAAAAGATTCTTTAATTTCATCTTAACAACAGCAGAATTTCTTCCAGACTTGTTATATTCACATTTTAAAGCAACCATTGGGTTACCATCTACCATGATTACATTTCCGATCCTTACCTCTTGTGCCGTCTTCATTGTTAAACCCTAAAAAAAATTGAGGATGTAATTATACTAAATTATCTTATAAATTTTGCATAAATATCATCGATACCTGATCCCTTTTTTAAAAAATATTCCCTAGCCCTAATATAAATATTAATTAAATTTTCAAAATTATTAGTCAAATATATCCAGTCCTCCAATTCAAGGTTGTACCTACTCCATTTAAAAAATATATTTTTAAGTTTCTCTGGGATGTCAGTAAAATAATTTTCCAAAAATGCATTTAATTTTTTTAAATGCTCGCCCTCTTCTTGTGCATAGGGTTGCCAAATAAAAATAGAGCCAGAAAGTATTGCTCTTATCAAGCTATCCTCACCCCTAATAAAATTTATATTTCCCTCATTTAAGTATTGGTCAAATACCTCAAAACTACAAAAATCAACATTATTTAATTCAATATTAACCAATGACATACTTAAATTAGAATCAAATAGATTGCACTGAGTTTTAATATCAATCCTGTCCAGGGATTTTAACGACCTAGTAATTCCCTCAGAAGGGTATGAAAAAATATTAATCAGAAAATTATTGAGATTCATTGTAATCTTGGGTTTATTTAATTTTGGAATACAATAAATTGGTGATCCAGATTTGATTGTCAATCCTGGAAAATAAAATATCTTTTCATACCTTTTGTCCACTGGAGATGTTTGCAGATGAAAATCGTCTACCCAAGTTTCAGCTGAAAAATATTCATAATTAATCAGCATTGCATTCCTGGGTATATTATTTATGTAGCTGATGGGTAATTTAGTATCGAAGATGGAGATAATTTTATTATTGGGCTCTTGATATTCATCCATATTATCAATATCAATGATAGCAATATTTGAATTAATTTGATTATTTGATAATATTCTCCTGGTGTTATCTTTCATCGATATATAAAGATTTACACTAACGTCATACTTATCAGCTAATCCATTAGCCAGTCTTACTGGGATTGTTAGGTCACCGTAATTATCAATAAAACGTGAAAAAATATCCACTTTTATCATACGTATTTTATCTCTAAAATTTCAATCTCTACATCTCCTGATGGGGTTTCAAATATTGAAATATCACCAACTCTTTTCCCTAGTAATGATTTTGCTATGGGTGATATCCAACTAATTTTATTTTGAGCTGTATCAATTTCTGGTACGCCAACAATTTGAATAGTATTATTTTTATTAGTGCTTAAATTTAAATAGGAGACAGTGGCACCAAAAAAAATCTGATCCTTGTTAACTTGCTCGAGAGGATTTACGATGGTTGAATCCTCTATTTGAATTAATAAATATTTAACTCTTGAATCGATTTGCCTTAATCGCTTTTTCCCATAGATGTAATCCCCATTTTCAGAACGGTCACCATTACTTGCAGCCCAAGAAACATCAGTTACAACCTTGGGTCGCTCTACTTTTAAAAGGTGATTAAGTTCATCTCGTAGCATCAAAAAACCATTTTTAGTAAGATAGGATCTATAGTCGCTCATAAGGTAGTTTTTAATATAAAATCAAAATGTGGAAAAAAATACTATAACAATTTGTCAAAATGAAATTCACCTAGAAAGGTACGTAAATCAACATCAATATTCATACAATGTAGTTACACTTTTTGAGTTCATATCAAATCAAATCAATAATTATTTCTTAGCCAACAACATAAGTAGTAAAAGAATTATAAATGCTTTTGAAGAATTTTTAATTTTAAAAGATATTATTAATGAGAATTTAAAAAATGACTCAGATTACAGATTGTATGACATTGATTCCATAACAAAATACTGTCAGGATGCTTACGTTCAAATTACTGAAAATTTAACAAATATAAATGAACCCATATTCAATTCTACGTCTGAAAACAAATTTCTAAAAAAAATAATTCTTAAATATTTAGAAGTCTTAAAAGATTCTAACTACATCACTTATCAACAAGCAATTTTATTATTTATTTCAGAAATAAATTATGATCAGCAAGGTGTTAAATTAATTGGTTTCAAAATTAAAACTCCCTTAAGTGAAAAAATTAAGTTAAAGCTGAGAATTAATTCACCAAAAATAGATAAAGTAAAAAAACACTCATTTTTGATTGATGAATACAATGAATTAAAATCTGAATTTTCACATGTTCTCAAAAAAGTTTATGATGAATTCCTTGATGGGAAGAAAATAGCAGTTGTATCGCAGCAGATTGAAGAAAATTTAGATAACATTAGACTCACACTTTCAGACCCAGCTTTAATAAGGCAAAAAAATATTCTAAACATGCCATTTAAAGAATCGTTAATAAATTCTTCAATTGTTCAACATTTGCTTACCTACTTAGATTTAAAAAACTTGCAATACGTAGAATTATCAAAAGTAAAAATGCTTTATACCATCCTTAAAAATCCAAATATTACTAACCCTTATGAAAAACTATTTGCAAATTTATATAAATCGGGAATTAAAAAAGTTAATAACAATCAATTAAATAACTTAATAACAAGTTATTTTGAGGATAGCTCTTACGTATTAATAAATTCTGAAGGAGCGGAAAATTTTAATATAAATCTAGCCAATTGGTCAAAGAAGATCATTAAGCAGCTTGATAATTCTTTATTTAATGACATAGAATTCCAAAATGAAAAACAAATTCAGCAAATAGATGAATTTAGAAAAATTCTTGATTTAGCGCAAACATTCAAAACTCAATCACGAAAACTTTCCTACTATGATTTTCGATCAATAATTATTCAATTTATAAAAAACTCACGCATAAAGACAGAATACTTCGAGCGCGGAATTGACTTATATGGTTTTGATGACCAAATTATTGGAAAATATGATTCAATTTATATTATTGATTTTATTGATAGGCCTTCATTAGAGGTTCAGAAAAATCCATTTATTCCTAATGGATTATTTACAAATATCTACACTCAATCCTTCATTAAAGAGCATGTACATAGTCAACTAATAGACTATCAAAAAAATACTCATAATTTAAATATCAGTTACTCAAAAAATAAAAATGAAATAGAAAATACTATAAATAAGCACGTAAGTTTCAAAAGAATTACTCAAGTAAATCCAGTCAATAAATATGGTTATTTAAATGATAATACTACAATAATGGAGTCAGATAATAATGTTAAATATACAATAAAAGACAATAAAATCAATAATTTGCGTAATGTTTTAGAAAATTATCAACTCTGTCCAAGGTTAGCTTTTTTTGAGAATGTTTTGCACTGTAGAAAAATAGAAATTGAGTCACCTGAGACTATGAATAACAAGCTCAGAGGTATCTTAATACATGAGAGTCTAAAAAATATTTACTCAGAAGATGTGACTGTAAAGTCTGATATCCAAGAAAGTAAAATAATCGCTGCTCTTACCCATTGCTTAACAAATAATTTCAGATTTAAGAATTTACATAAAAGTACCAGAGAGTTTGAGATTAAATACTGTACAGATATGATTAAAAAGTTAATTAACATAGAAAAAATGCGTGATGATTTTAAAGTTATTTCATGCGAACAGAAAGAGTCTTACTCGTTTTCTAATATTAATTTTAATCTCATTTTAGACCGAGTAGATGTCGATGAAAAATCAGTTCATATTATTGACTACAAAACAGGAAAGCTTCCTACTATTGCATCATGGACGGAAGCTCCCTTTAAAGACTTTCAGATCCCTTTATACCTATGTTTCCCTAAACATCGAAATACAAATTTAATGCTATACCAAATCAAAGATTATCAAACCAGTATAAAAAAGTATTATTTTGATATTTCTGGAAATACTGAGAAATCTCCTCATGAAGATATACAAATTGTAAAAATAAAAAAAGATTTTTCCGAATTAAAAAAATTATGGATGAGCACATTTGAAGAACATATTCATCAATTTATATCAGGTAATTTTAAAAATACCTTTGAAAATGAAAATGATCTGATGTTTAAAGATAGTAAAATCTTATTAAGAATACCAGAAAGAAATTTTTTGTTTGAATTGAATTATCATGATTAATAATGAGGAAGCATTAAGAGAAAAATGCCTTAATCTTAATTCATATATTGTCCAAGCACCAGCTGGTTCTGGAAAAACTGAACTTCTAACACAAAGATTTTTAAAACTTTTATCCCACTCCAATTCGCCAGAAGAGATTCTTGCTGTTACTTTTACAAACAAAGCAGCATCAGAAATGAAAAAAAGAATAATAGGATATCTAGATGGATCATTAAAACCAAAAATTTACCGCACAGAAAATTTAGTAAGAGAAGTAATTATTGAATTTCAAACAAGGAATCTGGATCTAGATGAAGTTATCAATAATTTAAATATAATGACAATCGATACACTCAATAATCGAATCGTTAAATCAATGCCGTTATTCAGCAAATATGGGTTTAATTCCAATATTGAAATGGATCCTAACCCAATATATAAAAAGACTATTCAAGAAACACTTTATGATGAAAATATTGCTGAAAGTATTCATGATCTTCTAGAGACGTTAAAAATTACTTTTAGCGGTCTTGAATCCTATATGCTTGACTTATTAAATAATCGTGAGTTTTGGATATATGAAATTTTGACTGAGTCGCAATATGATTCATTTACAAGTTATTACCAAAACGAAAAAGAGAAAGCAATCGATCAAATCAATACTTTATTTAATCTTGACCTCAAGTATAAAGAAGATTGTAAAGGTATCGTGAATTTTATTAACCAGGTATATACAAAGCAAGGTTCTGTAAGAAAAAAAATAAATTTTGATCAAATTGAAAAAAAGTATTTAATTGCATTAAAAAGTCTAATCACAGATAACCAAATACCTGAATTTAGTTTGATTGAGAAATCCATTTATTTTATAAATATTAATCATCAGGAAGATTCAGATTTAATAAAAAGACTTAAACCGATTTTAATTAGCTTACTTGCAAGGCTCAAGATTAATTTCAATGGATCTCATAAGGCAGATTTTTCTGAAATAAGTCAGCAAGCAATTCATGCGCTTTCAAATGATTCAGAAGAAAATAACCCAAACAATTATCTAAGTCTTAAATTCTCACATTTACTAATTGATGAATTTCAGGATATTAATAGTACCCAATTAAAAATCTTTAACCTAGTAACTAAGTCATGGAATAAAGAAAATACTATTTTTTGTGTTGGTGATCCAATGCAATCAATATATCGATTCAGAAAATCAGAAGTTGGTATTTTTTTAAATACCTTAAAAACTAAATTTTGTAATCAAACCTTGGAACATATTATACTGTCGACAAATAACCGATCAAAATCAAATTTGATTAATTGGTTTAATAGAGAGTTTAAAATAATTTTCCCAAATGTTAACGATACCGATGAAGGATTAGTAAGTTATCAAAGCTGCTCTTCAAATGCTGATAATATTGGTGGTGAAGTCAATTTATTGGCATTTACCTGTGACAATGAACTTGATTCAGATCAAGCAGAGGCCGAATTAATTGCACAACAACTAATAAACAGTCCTTATAAAACAAAAGCAGTTATTGCTAGATCAAGAACTCACTTAAAAAATGTTCTTTCGTATATTAAAAAATATTATACAAACGAAATAAAAGTGAATGCAATTGAAATTGAATCTCTATTTAATCATCAATGTGTTCAGGATATCCTTACATTAACTCTTTCACTTAATAATTTTTCAAACAAATTATATTGGGTTGGCTTATTAAACTCTCCTCTTTGTGGAATAACAATGAGTGATATGGCTATACTTTTTTCAGATGAGGATGAAGGAAATATCTGGGAAATTATTAACACTAATAAAATATCACAAATTAGCATAGACGGTAATAAAAGGATAACCTTTTTAAAAGAGATAATTAACTATCATAAAAAAAATATTTACATAAAAAATTGGAGTGAGCTAATTCTTGACGTTTGGTCAGATTTAAACGGAATTAGAACTTTGTATCAAAAAAATGATTATGAGTATATTCAACAATATCTTAATGAATTAAAAGTTTTTGATTCCGATTTAATAGATGATGATGAACTAATAAGAAAAATAGAATTATCAATGGTATCAAGTATTGATCAATCGGGCGATGCTGTTGACTTCCTAACAATTCATAAATCAAAGGGATTAGAATATGATCACGTTATAATTCCAAGTTTAAATAAGAATACTAGAAATCAGACAAGCCCACTGATTGATTTCGATTTTAACTCTATTGAAAATTTAAATACTTTTTCTGTTAAAACCAGCAATGATAAGACTTATACGCTTCATGGTTATCATACAATAAAAAATAAAATACGAAACCATAATGAACTTAAAAGACTCTTTTATGTTGCATTAACAAGAGCTAAGAGTCAGCTTGATCTGGTATCCTACAAACCGAACAATGAGCATAAACCACAAAAAAATACTTTTCTGGAGTTGGTATGGAAAAATTTTGATCATATCAATCCCAAAAATATTGAACCAAAAAAAATTAAACAAAATATCAGTAACTTTTCACCCAAGAGTATTCGTCTTCCAGTAGAATTTTTTGAAAATTCAAAAAAAAATTACAATCCAGACATATTAATTAAAAATCGTAAGAAAAAAAATGTTGATGTAAACTCTGATGAAATTAATATTGGTCTGGTAGTTCACAAATATTTAGAGCTACATCACTTGGGATATATCAATGATTCTACAAACATAAAAATGTTATTTGAAAATTGTTTGAATCAGCTTAATTTAAATATAACTTTAAATCACAACCTATTTAGTGAGTTTCAATTATGTGTAAATAAACTTTATCAATCCAAAGATGGGAAATTTATTCTTCAGAAATACCAAAGTGACTTCTCTGAATACAAAATATCTAATAGAAATACAACTCATACAAGTCATTTTAGACTTGATAGAACCTTTATACTCAATAATGAAAGATGGTTAATAGATTATAAATATCACGCTAATGATAAAGACTTAACTGAGACAGCTAACTATTACCGCACTCAACTAAATAATTACGCAAATTTTTTTGACGAAGCAGTCATTCATAAGTCTATTTATTTTTTAAAGCAGGGAAAACTGGTAACATTGAATTAAACTTCCAATGCATCTATGAAACTTTTAATTGCGTTAAATTTTTGATCAGACGTCTCAAAATTTCTTGTTATTAATAATTTATTTGGGCCATCTAATTTAATGTCTTTATTTGTTTGAACCATATCTATAATTCTTATAGGATCAAACTCAGTTTTTTTGCTAAATGTAATTGATATCAATTTTTTTCCTGCATCAATTTTTATAACACCTGATTGTTTTGTTAAGATTCTTATGTGATGAATAATAATTAGATTTTGTGTTTGCTCTGGCATTACGCCAAATCGATCGATCAATTCTTCCTGAATATCTTTGAGCTGATCAAGTGACTCACAAGAAGACAATCTTTTGTATATAACAAGCCTTTCATTGGGATCTGAACAATATTCATTTGTAAGAATAGATGGTGCATGAATATTAATATCAATTTCATGATCAAAATCTTCTTCAATATTTAATATCTCATTATTCTTTAAATGCTTAACTGCACGATTTAGCATTTTTAGATACATAGAAAAACCTATTTCATGTATCTCACCGCTCTGTTGGTCACCTAGGATCTCTCCGGCACCCCTGATCTCAAGGTCATGCATCGCTAAAAAATAACCAGAACCTAAATCTTCTAAGTACTGAATAGCCTCAAGTCTTTTTTTAGCTTTTGTATTTAAATTTCTATTTGGGTCAATAAGCAAATATGCGAAAGCTTGATGATGCGATCTTCCTACCCTACCCCTTAGTTGATGAAGTTGAGATAACCCAAATCGGTCAGCATTATTGATGATAATTGTATTGGAGGACGGTATATCTATTCCTGTTTCAATAATGGTCGTACATAGTAAAAGATTATATCTCTGTTGATGAAAGTCTTGCATCACCCTCTCAAGGTCTCTCTCTTTCATCTGTCCGTGAGCAATAGCTATATTTGCCTCAGGCATAAATTTATTTAATTTTACTTTAATCGATTCAATTGTATTTACATCATTATGTAAAAAGTAGGCCTGACCACCTCTATTGAACTCCCTCATTAGTGCTTCTTTAATAATACCTTCAGAAAAATCATTCACCAACGTTTTGATTGATAATCTTTTTTGAGGAGCAGTAGATATTATTGAAAAGTCTCTTAATCCCTCAAGTGACATTGATAATGTTCTTGGTATGGGTGTTGCTGTTAATGTCAAAAAGTCGGTATTTGCTTTAAATTTCTTTAACATTTCTTTTTGACGAACACCAAAACGATGCTCCTCATCAACTATAATTAATCCAACATTTTCTAGTTGAATATCTTTTTGAAGAAGTCTATGTGTTCCAATAATTATGTCAATTTTTCCATTATTTAATTTCTCGATTGTTTCTTTCTGTTGCTTAACTGATTTAAATCGGGATATTTCTTCGATAGATACTGGTAATGAGCTAAATCGATCTAAAAAATTATTGTAGTGCTGATTAGCTAATAATGTTGTTGGAACCAAAATAACTACTTGACGATTATTCATCACAGAAATAAAAGCTGCCCTCATGGCAACCTCGGTTTTGCCAAAGCCTACATCACCGCAAATAAGCCTATCCATTGGTTTTGTAGATTCCATATCTTTAATAACTGACTCAATAGCTTGTAATTGATCTGGAGTTTCTTCAAAAGGAAATTCGTTTGAAAATTTCTGGTATTCAATAAGATCAATTTTAGATATCAGGCCCTGACGTTTTTCTCTTAAAGCGTATAAGTTCAAAAGTTCTGCTGCCGTGTCATAGACTTGCTTAAGTGCTTTTTTCTTTTCCTTTTCCCATTGTCCAGAACCTAATTTATGCAAAGGGGCATTTTCTGATGGGCCGCCTGTATATCTTGATATGGCATTGAGTTGAGTAACTGGAACATAAAGTTTATCTTCATTGTGATAAGTAAGTAAAAGAAACTCGTTTTTACTTCCAAGTAAATCTAATTGCACAAGTCCCTGATAACGACCAACACCATGGTTTTCATGAACAACTGGATCTCCTGCAGAAATCTCAGAGAGATCCTTTATTACGACCTCTGAATTATAATCTTTATTTTTAGATCTATTTTTTTCCTGATGAATGAAATCTGGAAAAAGATCGTACTCTGTAAAAAGTTGAAATTTATCACCAATAAAACCCTCTTTAATTGGACTGTGAATTAAACAACTTTCATTAATATCATCTATAGAATTAAAATTTTCACAAATATTAATATTCAAACCATGATCTAAGAATATTTTTTTTAAGGTCTCCCTTCTTCCTAAACCTTCTGCAGAAATAATAGAGATATTATTAGAATTGATGTGATCAATAATTTGTTTATACCCATTTTTATGATCTATCCTAATAGAGGGTAGGCTTGATGAACTCAATGAAAACTGTAATTTTTCACATTTTGACAAACTGCTCTTAAAAGCTTCAGAAGAGATCATAATTTCTGATGGACTGAGTATAGGTCTATCCGTATCGTAGGCATACATCTTAAAACGAGATGCTGCATCAAGCCAATAATGATCGATACTTGCCTGAACTGAAGTTGGTAAATGTACTAAGCATCCATCAGCTATGTAATCAAAAATTGTATCCGTGTCATCAAAAAACATTGGTAAATACCATTCCATACCAGCGAAAGGTATTTTTTTTGATACTTTGTTATATATATCTGACTTAGATGGGTCGCCAGAAAATTTTTCCCGAAATGATTTTCTAAATAACTCAACAGAATCGTCGGTTAATGGACACTCTCGTGCAGGAAGAATTTCAATATTATTAATTGGGTAAATACTTTTTTGTGTGTCGATATCAAATGTTTTAATTGATTCAATTTCAGTATCAAAGAAATCAATCCTATAAGGAATTTGAGATCCCATTGGAAAGAGATCAATCAAGCCTCCTCGGACGGCAAACTCACCAGGATGAAATACCTTATTAACATTAAAGTATCCATTCTCAACCAATAAATTTTTTAAAGATTCGATATCAACTGTATGCCCCTTATTATAAATAAAACTATTTTGTAACAAGTATTTTTTTGGAGGCAGCAAATTCAGTGCAGAAGTTGCAGGGATTATTAAAATATCAAAAATTTTTTGACTAACTAAAAAAAGTGTTTTTAATCGGTCAGATATTAAGTCTGGATGAGGAGAGATGCTGTCATAAGGAAGAGTTTCCCAATCCGGGATAATAACGACATTTAATTTTTTATAAAACCATTCTAGCTCCTCAGCAACTCGAGTAGCAGTATATGTATCTCGTGTAAAAATAACATAAGGCTTTTTTTCTTCCCCACTATTCTTCTTAGAGTAAAAGAAATTACCCAATTGGTAAGCATATTCAGAGTAATTTAATGTATTATTTTCTTTAATCGTATTCATATATATTTATAATTTCAGGTGCCATTATAAACATAAAAATATATCAGTTATGGAAGATAAAGAAAAAATAGCCATCAAAGCTCTCGATTATGTAGAAAACAACTCTGTGGTTGGTCTCGGAACAGGATCAACCGCTAATTATTTTATTAAACACTTATCAAGACGGATTGATCAAGAAAACTTAAACATATCAGTTGTAGCAAGCTCAACAGCTTCAGAGATTGAAGCAAATAAGTACTCACTTAACCTACTGGGATTTGATACTTTGGAAGGTTTAGATCTTTATGTTGATGGTGCGGACGAAATATCACCTCAACTTGATCTATTAAAAGGAAAAGGCTACGATTTAGTTAAGGAAAAATTACTCGCGCAAAGTGCAGACAAATTTATTGTCATCGCTGACTCAAGCAAAAAGGTTAAGTTTATTGGAGAAAATAATCTCATTCCTATTGAGGTTTTAAAAGATTCATGGCGCCTAACAAAAAACTTACTTGATCAATTGGGTAATGGCGACCTAAGAAAAAATGCTAAAGGTGATGCATATTCAATATCTTCGGCTGGAAACTATATATTTGACTATAAGTTTAAAGAAAAAAATATTAAGTTATTACATGACAGCCTTTTAGTCATTCCTGGAGTAGCTGAAATTGGGATTTTTCATAACATTGCTGATAATGCGTTAATTATCAATAATGGAGACATTGAAATTATTTCTTTGAATAAATAATTTCTTTTCCAGCCATATATTTCTGAAGCACCCTAGGAATGTGTACGTTTCCATTTTTATCTTGATTATTCTCCAAGATTGCAACCATAGTCCTTCCGACAGCAAGTCCCGATCCATTAAGGGTATGAACAAGTTCATTTTTTCCATCATGATTCTTATATCTAGCCTTTAGGCGACGCGCCTGAAATGACTCACAGTTAGAAATAGAAGAAATTTCACGGTACTGATTTTGTGAAGGTAGCCAAACTTCAATATCATAAGTTTTAGCAGCTCCAAAACCCATATCCCCAGATGACAAAGTAACAACCTGGTATGGAAGTTCTAATTCATTTAAAATATTTTCAGCATGCCCAAGCATTTCTTCTAAAGCCTTATAGCTATCTTCTGGCTTAGTTATCTGAACCATTTCCACCTTATCAAACTGATGTTGTCTAATCATTCCTCGAGTATCTTTACCATATGAGCCAGCCTCAGATCTAAAGCAAGGTGTGTGAGCTGTAAGCTTTATAGGTAAGTCATCTTCACTAATTATTAAATCTCTAACCGTATTGGTTAAAGGAACTTCTGAGGTTGGAATTAGATATAGATTCTCATTATCACTTTTTTTAGTCATAAATAAATCATCACCAAACTTTGGTAGCTGACCTGTTCCAAGAAGTGATTGATCATTAACCAAATACGGGGTATAGCATTCTGTATACCCATGATTTTCAGTATGCATATCCAACATAAACTGACCAATCGCCCTATGGAGTCGAGCTAAGTCTCCTTTCATTAAGGAAAATCTGGAACCTGAAATTTTTGTTGAGACTTCAAAGTCTAATCCGATTAGCTCACCAATGTCGACATGATCCATTACAGGAAAATCATAGGACTTTATTTTACCTTCAGTCTTAACTATAACATTTGATTTTTCATCCGAGCCAACAGGCACTGAACTATGAGGCAGGTTAGGTATTTGAAGGAGGTAGTTAGTTAACAATTCCTGTACTTCATTCAAATCACTCTCAAGCTGCTTTGATAATGATGATATTTGAGCTACTTTTTCCAAAGTTTGAGAAGCGTCTTCACCTTTTGACTTCAAGATTCCAATCTCCTTGGATAGAGAATTTCTTTCCTGTTGAACTTCTTGAGTTTTTATTTGAATATTTTTTCTTTTCGATTCGATTTCCAAAAAAAATTGATTATCAAAAACAAATCCTCTTGTTTTTAATGATGTCACTACATCTTGCAAATGCGTTCTTAATAAATTTATATCAATCATTGTTTATCACTTTTCTTATTAAGCTCTCTTAAAAAATTTAATTTTTCATTAATTTTAATTTCCAGACCCCTGTCTGAAGGATTGTAGAATTGTATAGGATCTAGCTCATCAGGGAAATATTTTTCCCCAGCAGCAAATGCATGTGGTTCATCATGGGCATAACGGTATTCTTTTCCATAATTTAAGTCTTTCATAAGTTTTGTGGGAGCGTTTCTTAAATGCATTGGTACATCATAATTTTTGCCTTCACTTATATAGGATTTAATATGATTAAAGGCTTTGTATGCTGAATTACTTTTCGGAGCAACAGCAAGATAGATAACTGCATTTGATAAAGCGAGCTCCCCCTCTGGAGTGCCAAGTCTCTCAAAAATTTGATAAGCCTCTAAGGCGACTGTTTGAGCTTTTAAATCTGCTAGACCGATATCTTCAATTGCAATTCTAACAATCCTCCTTGCAAGATATAGTGGGTCAGCTCCACCATCCAACATTCTATGAAGCCAATATAATGAAGCATTTGGATCTGATCCTCTAACAGATTTATGAAGGGCTGATATTTGATCATAAAATTGCTCCCCCCCTTTATCGAATCTGCGAATAGATGAAGAAATAATTTTTTTTAAAAAATTAATATCTACATTATCCTTATCACCAATTGAAAATGATATAACCTCGACTATATTCAGAAGTTTCCTCGCATCTCCATTTGCATATTCAATCAAGAATTTTTTAGAATCATTATTAAGTAAAATTTTCTGATTCATTTCAATTGCTTTGTTTAAAATTTGATTTAATGCATCATCATTTAGAGACGTTAAGGTATAAACTTGGCATCGACTTAAAAGTGCTGAATTTACCTCAAAAGATGGATTTTCTGTGGTCGCTCCAATAAATGTAAACAAGCCATTTTCAACATGAGGCAAGAAAGCATCTTGTTGACTTTTATTAAAACGATGTACCTCATCGATAAATAAAATAGTTTTTTTGTTGTTTTGCTGAAGGCTAAACTGTGCTTTTTCAACTGCTTCACGAATATCTTTTACTCCGGATAAAACTGCTGATAAGGAAATAAATTGATAATCAACCGAAAGGGCTATAGCATTTGCAATAGAGGTTTTCCCAACACCAGGAGGTCCCCATAAAATAATTGATGGCAATTTTTGTTGTTTAACAGCGTTTCTTATAGGGCAGCCTTCTCCTAGAAGATGCTGTTGCCCATAAACTTCATCAATACTTTTAGGTCTCAATAAATCTGCAAGTGGTTTAATTGATATATCCATTTTAATTTTTAATCACCTCTACATTTTCAGGAAAATTAAACATAAAAAATGCATCATCAATTTTTAAATTGTTTTCGATAAAATCGAAATTAATTATGATTTTATTTTTTAAAAAGTCAGTTACCAGCATGGATTTTAAAGTTCTATTATCATTAAATAATAAATCAATATTTTCATAGCCAGTTTTATCTGACTTAGGAGTGCATCGATACCAAATGTCATCATCAACAGTAATTAAGTTTACATTAAATGAAGATTCAATATTTTTTTCCATAAAAATGACAGCTGGATTATTACCATCATTTAAATTTATTTTCGAGATAATAACTTGAGCTAAATCTGGATCATAAATGTATATTTCTTGACCATCACTTATAATTTGATTTTTATGTGGTTTCTTGTAAAGCCACTTGAAGTAATTTGGCATCTTAAAGGTAACTAACCCCTCAGTTTCTTCGAGGAGCTGACCACTTTCATCAAAAACACTTTGTTCAAAGTTAGCTTTAAAGTTTTTCATTCCATCAAGAATTACTTTTAATTCCAATGCTGGATTAGCCCATAAAAAAATGGGGTTAACTAAAAAAAGAATTGATAAGAATAATTTCACTCGGAATTTGGCTGAATAATTTCTCTATTTCCATTGCTTTGCATTGGTGAAACTAGACCTGCTCTCTCCATATCTTCAATAATTCGGGCAGCCCTATTGTAACCAATTCGAAGGTTTCTTTGAACAAATGAAATGGATGGTTTTTTAGAATCTAATACTATTTGAACAGCCTGATCATATAATGGATCTTTTTCTCCGCTTGAGTTTAACTCTCCGTCGATCTGATTATCTGTACCTTCATTAGAATTAATTATGTCTTCTATGTAGTTAGGGGTACCCTGTTGTTTTAAATAACTAACCACTTTATGTACCTCTTGATCAGAAACAAAAGCCCCATGAACTCTTGAAGGGTATCCAGTTCCTGCAGGAAGATAGAGCATATCCCCTTGACCTAAAAGATTTTCAGCGCCCATCTGATCTAAAATTGTCCTCGAGTCTACGCGACTTGAAACTTGAAATGCAATTCTTACAGGCACGTTTGCTTTTATTAGGCCGGTTATTACATCTACTGATGGTCGTTGTGTGGCCAAAACCAAATGGATACCTGCAGCTCTAGCTTTTTGTGCAATACGAGCAATTAACTGTTCAGCTTTTTTTCCAACAACCATCATTAAATCTGCTAGTTCATCAATCACAATAATGATCAAGGGAAGTTCATCTAAAATTTCTGGATTTTCTGGATCCAATGAGAAAGGATTTGTTAACGGTTTATCTGATTTTTTGGAGGATCTTAATTTATCGTTAAACCCGGCAACGTTCCTCACTCCAAATTCAGACATAAGCTTATATCTTCTATCCATCTCTTTAACAGACCAATTTAGTGCATGCCCAGCCTCACGCATATCAGTTACAACTGGTGTGAGCAAATGCGGGATATCTTGATAAACAGATAACTCAAGCATTTTGGGATCAATCATTATTAATTTAACTTCATTCGCTTTTGCTTTGTAAAGAAGACTTAGTATTAAAGCGTTGATTGCAACCGATTTTCCTGACCCAGTTGTTCCAGCAATTAAGACATGAGGCATTTTTGCTAAATCAGCAACTATAGGTTTGCCAGAAATATCTTTTCCTAACGCAATTGTAGTTAGTGATAAAGTATCCGCAAACGTTTTGGAACTCATAATTTCTGATAAAAAAACAATCTGTCTTTTGGTGTTTGGAATTTCTAGACCCATATATGTTTTCCCAGGAATAGTCTCAACCACTCTGACGCTAGTAACAGATAGGGATCTAGCTAGATCTTTTGAGAGGTTTGTAACTTGACTACCCTTTACGCCTGCTGAGGGCTCCAATTCATAACGAGTTATGACTGGCCCTGGTTGTGCTGAAATTACCTTAGCTTCAATACCAAAATCTAGAAGTTTTTTTTCAATGAGTCTCGAGATAAATTCAATCGTTTCTGGAGATTGTTGCTCTGTTGTTTTGGAGGGTTGATCTAATAAATGCAATGGAGGGAGCTCGCCTTCGTCTCCTATTTCGGTAAATAAGCTGGTTTGTTTTTCTTTTTTTACTCGCAAACTTTCTTTAATATTATTTTTTGGAACTACTATTTCAACAGGATTTCTATCTTCTAATTTTTTTCTTTCATTTTCGACATATTTAATTCTTTCTTGCTCAAATTTTTTCCCTGCACGAGTGTCGATATAATTGATAACTACTCTTTGAACAAAATTAAAAAAATTTAAAAAATAAGTTCCAATATTTTCACAAATAATTAACCATGACCATCCAGTGAAAAGACTTAATCCTGATGCAAATAAAACCGTTAGCAAAAGTAATGAGCCAATATAACCAATATTTGATATTAAAAAATTATTTAATAAATCCCCCATTAATCCACCTTGAGTTGATGCAAAAGATGCGGGCAGATTAATTATATGACCCGCCTCAATTGCTGCGGAGGATAATACAAATAAAACAAAACCAAAATAATTTACCCAAAGTACTCTTCTAACCTTGTCTTCATTTTCTATTTTTTTGTAAATTAGGTTAATCGAATAAAATAGTAAAAAAACAAGCCACCATGAAGAAAGACCAAGTAAGTAGATTAAAATATCAGATAAGAGTGCCCCTAAAGAACCCCCTAAATTTAAAATTCTTTCTTGAGTTTGAGCGGTGTGGGACCATGATTGATCAAGTGGGCTATAGCTAGCAAGAACGAGTGTTAAATATGCTCCACTAAAAAGCAGAAGTAAGAAAAAAACTTCTCTAAGAATTCGATCAAAAGTCTTCTTTTCAATTAATGCCTGACCTAGTAACTCACTATTTTTTTTCTTATCTTTTTTGCTAAAAAACAAAATATCTACCTTTTTATAATTCTTTAAAAATTATATCAGTTTGGTCAAGCTTTTCGGAACCAAAGCGATAAATATTTGCCGTAAAAAATATACTGATTTAAAATGACTGATTAATCAAAAATATAATAACATCATGCATACAAAACTAATTATTTTAGGTTCCGGACCTGCCGGATACACCGCAGCAATCTATGCCGCTAGAGCCAATCTAAACCCTGTCCTAATTACTGGAGTTCAACAAGGCGGGCAATTAATGACCACAACCGATGTTGATAATTGGCCAGCAGATTCTAATGGCGTTTTGGGGCCAGATCTTATGATGCGTTTTGAAGAACATGCTAAACGCTTTAATACACAGATAATTTTTGATCAGATTCATACATGTGATTTTACAAATAAACCATACAAACTTATTGGTGATAATGATGAATATACTGCTGATTCAATCATTATCAGTACGGGAGCTTCCGCAAAATACTTAGGCCTTCCTTCCGAAGAAGCTTTTATGGGTAAAGGTGTATCAGCTTGTGCGACATGTGATGGATTTTTCTATAAAAATCAAGATGTTGCAGTTGTTGGTGGTGGCAACACCGCTATAGAAGAGGCATTATATTTATCAAATATAGCCAAGCACGTAACCTTAATTCACAGAAGAGATCAATTCCGTGCTGAGGCAATTGAGATGCAAAAAATTTATCAAAAAGAAAAAGAAGGAAAGATTACTTTAAAAACATTCAGGGAGTTGGATGAAGTGATCGGGGATAGTTCAGGTGTTACCGGCTTAAAATTACGTAATACGAAAACTCAAGATATTGAAGAAATAAATGTTAATGGCGTATTTATCGCAATTGGTCATAAACCAAATACCGATATTTTTGAAGGTCAATTAAAAATGGAAAATGGATACATTATTACCAACAATGGTCGTGATGGAAACTTTACAGCTACCTCAGTCCCTGGAATTTTTGCTGCCGGTGATGTGCAAGATCATATATATAGACAAGCTATTACATCAGCAGGAACTGGATGCATGGCCGCCCTGGATGCTGAAAGATTCTTAAGCAACAATGAATGAAGAAGATGAAATCTTTAGAAAGGCAGTTGGGGACGTAAAGCCCCTTAAGACTAAAGATCGTCTTGATGAGTATAGTTTTAAAAAAAAACCTCGGCCGATTGCGAAAAAGTTAATTGAAGATGAAAAGAAGGTTTTGATTGACGCCCTGAGTGATAATTTTGAATCTTTAGATTACTTTCTTGCACAAGATGAATTATTTTATCTTAAACCTGGCCATTCACCTGACATCATTAAAAAACTGAGGAATGGTTCGTGGGTTATTCAAGAAACTTTAGACCTTCATGGGTTAATCACTCCTGAGGCAAAAGAAGCTTTGGTGACTTTTATTAGCCATTGCAAACATCATAATGTTCGCTGTGTAAGGATAATCCACGGAAAAGGATTTAACTCCAAAAACAAAGAACCAGTCCTAAAAAATAAAGTAAAAAAATGGTTAATACAAAAAGAGGAGGTAATTTGCTTTATACAGGCACCCAATCATGAGGGTGGTGGTGGTGCTCTTATTGCCCTCCTTAATAAGCGCTAATCAGACAAACAACCTCAGCAGCAATGCCCTCACCTCTGCCTATGGAACCCATTTTTTCTGTTGTGGTAGCTTTAATATTAATTAGAGATGATTCGCAATTTAGATCTTGTGAGAGATTTTTTTTCATTGCTTCTATATGAGGAAATATTTTAGGTTCTTCACAAATAATCGTAGCGTCAATATTAATGATCTCAAATTTTTCTTCATGCAAAAACTTATTGACTTGGGACAACAAATCTCGAGAATTAATATTTTTATACTTTGGATCATTGTCAGGGAAGAAATGACCTATATCGCCAAGACCCATAGCACCAATTAATGCATCACAAACAGCATGAATTAAAACATCAGCATCAGAATGACCATCCAGCCCCAAATGATAAGGTATTTTTACTCCGCCAATTATGCAATCACGACCTTTAACCAATCTGTGTACATCAAATCCATGTCCTATTTTCATAATATTCTTTTCTATATGGATAGATCCTTTTGATAAGTAATTTTTATATTTTTCGCATCACCCATAAAAATAGTAGGCTTATAACCAAGAGCTTCTATTGCTTGGCATTCATCAGTTGGTATGCCTTTAAATTCTTGCAATGCTTTTTTTAAAAGATGAAAAGGAAACATCTGAGGTGTTTGAGCTAGCCAAACTTTGGTTCGATCAATTGTTTCCGAAACTCTTAAATTGTTGTCAACCAACTTAACGGTTTCAACAACTGGAAAGCCCATTATCCCACCAAATTCAGTAGCTTCTATCGTCTTAATGAATTTTTTTAAGGTGTCTTGATCTAGGAAAGGTCTTACTGCATCGTGAACAATAATCCAGTCATCAGGTTTTGCAAACGAACTGACATGTATCAATGTTTTAAGTACTGTCTCGGAACGACTATTTCCACCGGTTTCTAAAATTTCAGATTTTGAATTGAATCGTAATTTCAAGTCAGTTATATTTTTTTTGATTGTTTGATTAACGGAAATAAAAATAGCTGTAATTTCAGGAATATTAAAAATGTTATGCGTTTTGATTAGGATAGGTTCATCATTGAGTATATGAAGTTGTTTCGGACCTGAGGATCCGAAACGACTACCCTCTCCTGAAGAGGGAATGATGACATAAATATTACTCATGCGGAGATTTTAGCATGAGATTAATTTATCGATCTATATTGGGTGTAGCTGTAATTTTATGAATTGAAATATCAGCACCGTTATATTCCTCTTCTTGACTCAGCCTAATTGGAGAGAAAATATTAATTATTTTGTAAGTTACAAAGCCTAGAATAAAAGCAAACGAGATACCCAATACTGACCCTGTTAATTGACCCAGGAATGAAACACCGCCCAAACCACCAAACATCTCTAGTCCAAAAATCCCTGCGGCAATACCACCCCATAAACCACATAAACCATGAAGAGGCCACACACCTAGGACATCATCAATTTTCCATTTATTTTGAGTCATATTAAAAGTCATAACGAATAAAGCTCCAGCAACTGAACCGACAATCAGGGCTCCGATAGGATGGAATAAATCTGATCCTGCACATACTGCCACGAGTCCTGCAAGCGGTCCGTTATATAAGAAACCTGGATCATTTCTACCAACCAACAGAGACGCTAAAGTACCTCCGACCATAGCCATCAAAGAATTAACAGCGACCAAACCTGATACACCACTTAATTCTTGGGCAGACATCACATTAAAACCAAACCAACCAACAGCTAAAATCCATGAACCAAGTGCAAGAAATGGAATGCTTGACGGAGGAAAAGCAACTAATGACCCATCTTTCTTGTAGCGGCCATATCTTGAGCCTAAAATAAGAACAGCAGATAAAGCCAACCATCCACCAAACCCATGAACAACTATTGACCCTGCAAAATCATGAAATTCATGTCCAAATAAATTTTCAAAAACCGACTGAATAGAAAAATTACCATTCCAAACAATTCCTTCAAAAGTTGGATAGATAAAGCCTACAATAACAAAAGAGGCGATTAGTTGTGGCTTGAAACATGCTCTCTCGGCAATACCCCCGGAAATAATTGCAGGAATAGCGGCAGCAAAAGTTAAGAGAAAAAAGAATTTGACGAGCTCAAACGCACTCTTTTCAGATATGACTGTGGCTGAGTCAAAGAAATTCATTCCATAAGCTAAAGAATAACCGATAAAGAAGTAAGCTATGGTTGATATTGAAAAATCAGCGATAATTTTTGCAAGCGCATTGACTTGATTTTTTTCTCTAACTGTACCCACCTCAAGAAAGGCAAATCCTGCATGCATTGCCAGTACCATAATTGCACCCAGAAGGACAAAAAGTACATTGCTTTGATTAACTAAATTTTCCATGAACAATTCCCAAAATTAAATTTCTAGCTATCGTACATTAAAATTCTAGTAATATAAGATATCATGACAGAAAAAATTATATATATGCTCCATATTAGAGCAGAAAAACACAGTTTTAGCTTTATTTTGGTGCAGATATGAACACCATCTTTATTCTTATCCTACTGGTGATTTTGGGATACTTCATTGACAATTTAGCAAAGCGTGAAAAAGCCAAAGCTTATGCCAAAAAGTTAGTTGATAGTTTTAATTTACAGTTTCTAGACGACTCAATTTTTTGCGCAAAAATGAAAATTATTCGAGGAGTAAAATATCCCTACTCCATACAAAGGAAATATCATTTTTACGCATCTCCCTTCAGTGAAAAACGCCTTCAATGCTATCTGGTGATGAATGGCTCACAAATGTCAGATTGGTATATTGAACCTTATAGCGAATGACTAAAGAAAGATATATCGGTAGATTTGCACCGAGCCCATCAGGCTTGCTTCATTTTGGTTCTTTGTTATCAGCTACGGTTAGTTATTTAGATGCAAAAAATAAAAATGGGTTATGGAAATTAAGAATTGATGATATCGATGAAGAAAGGTCGAAACCTCAAAATACAATTGAAATTATTAATCAACTTAAAGCTTATGGTTTATTTCCTGATGAGATATATCATCAAAGTGAACACATCAAAGATTATGAATCATATCTAAATAAAATACCTAAGTCATTATTATATTTATGCAAATGTAACCGAAAGAGAATTCAATCACTACCGCAATCAAAACTAGGAAATATATATGACGGAATTTGCAGAGATTTAGATCATAACTCTGGCTCCACTAGAGTTCGATCTATGAATATGTCAAAAAAATTTTACGATCTTAATTTTGGTGAAACTCAAATTAATGACGAAGAAATTTATGACTTTATAATTAAAAGGAAAGATTCTTTTGCCTACCAATTTTGTTGTGTAATTGATGATTTTCTTCAAGGGGTAACAAATGTTACTCGCGGTTCAGATTTATTATATTCAACGCTTCAACAAAGATTTATTCAAAAATTATTAAACCTTCCTGAATTAGATTATTTTCACCACCCTGTCTTGGTTATTGATTCTAAAAAAATCAGCAAAAGTGAAGACGCAACCCCTGTGAAAAAAGAAAATAGGTTGAAAAACATGATTAAAATTCTCACTTTACTGAATCAAACTTTACCAAGTCAAAAGCTCAGTTATGATGAGTTAATAAAACATGCAATCCAGAATTGGGAATCCAAAGACATACCAAAAGTTATGAATATCTCAATATCTTAAAAGTCATGCATAAGGGTTAGTCGAGCATTAAGGGGCATACCGACCATTATATTATTTACATTATGTGCAGATGAGTAATAGGTTTTGTCAAAGATATTTTCGATATTTAATTGAAGTCTTGTTTTGTTATCGATCTTTAAATAAGTTGCCGCATCAAACCTAACCCAGCCAGGAAGATTAACGCTTGAAGATGATGTTGGTGTTGCCGCATACATATTTCCCCGACCGATAGCACCCAGAGCAAAGGACCAGTGAGAATTAAATTCATATTTATTCCACAATGAAAAATTATTTTTTGCCACATTACCCAGGGAAGTACCTGCTGAAATTAGACTGGACCCTGAACCTTGATCTTTAGTAATTTCTGCATCTATGAAACTCCAACCACCGACGATCGAATAGTTATCCGTTAAACGTCCATTGATACTAATTTCAACACCCCTTGACCTCTGTCCGTCAACAATGATTTTATTTAATGAATCATTTGGGTCGGTAATTTGCATTCGTTCTCGATTTAATTGATATATTGCAACCGTTGCAAATAATTTGGAATTAATTTGCCATTTAGTCCCGACTTCATAATTAATAAATTTTTCAGGATCTTCGTTCGCATTACTTGAAGAGATTGCATCCAGCTGATCGCCATTTCTTGGTTGAAAAGAATTACTGTAAGAAAGGTAATAACTCACCTCCGGACTAGGATTGTAGATATACCCTAATCGCGTTGAAATCATTCTGTCATTAATCTTAAACTTATCTCCAACTAAAGCAGAGTTTTCCGCGACTAAATTAAAATCTGTTTCATAATCATCATGCCTAAATCCAATGACAATTTGGTGTTGGTCGTTAAATTTAATCTGATCCTGAGCATACACTGAGCGATATGAGATATTTGTTCTCTTATCGCGGTTGTACGTTCCATAATTCCAAGCTGAGCCAGTTGGATTATGAATACTTACAACTTGATCAGTATCAGTTAAACGGTAGCGTCTATTATCCTGGGTTCCAATTTCCATTCCTGTCAAAAGTGTATGCGAAATATCAGCCGTATCGAAGTTCCAAGTTACATCCGTCTGATTAAAAAAGTTTTGTCTTTGAGTGTTGTCATAATAGGCGCTTAATGTAACGGAATCACTTTGCACAGAACTATTTGCATAAATATTGGAATAATACTTATCGTAATCAGTATATCTGGTCGTATTTTTTAAATTGAGGTAGTCTGAAAAGTTATGTTCAAGAGCAATAAAAGTTGAATTAACAGTAACTTCATTTGGGCTCATTGATGAGTTGCCATAATACTGAGAACGGTTTCCATTGTAAGGTCTTCCATTTTTTGACGGAACACCTCGATAACCTATTCTTTGATCATGATAAAACTCTCTCCCAAAACGAACAGTAGTTTGATCATCAACCAAGAAAGTAAAAACCGGATTAATACCTTGTTTTTCATAATTCACTCCAGGAACAAACGAATCTCCTTTTTCAGCCATGACATTTAGCCTTGCTGCTAAACGGTCTGAGATTTTTCTATTAACATCTAGTGTGCTTCTCTTAGAATCAAAACTTCCCAGTTGGATGGTCATATTATTTGTATTATCAAAAGTTGCTTGCTTACTGACTCTGTTAATTACACCACCACTTCCACCTTTTCCAAATAATATTCCGTTAGCGCCCATAAGAATATCCACCTGGTCAATGTTATAAAGGTCGCGATAATACTCGGCATCATCCTTAATTCCATCTAAATAAAGATCTGCAGATGTTTTATTGCCCCTAATGATAAATGCATCGCGATTTCCCTCACCTTGGTCGACATCAATACCTGGTGAGTAAGTAACAGACTTGCTCATGTCTGTTATTTGCTGATCATTTAATTGCTGCTGATTAATGATAGTAATAGTCTGAGGTAGGTCCATGATGTTAGTATTTGTTTTAGTAGCGCTAGAACTATAGCTACTCTTATATACTCCTTTTGGAGCAGTGACATCAATACCTGCAAGACCCAAATCCTCTGCTTTAAGATTTACAGAAGCTAGGACAATTGCATAACCAATTAAATATTTTTTTTGCATTTGATTTATATTAAGTCAATAATCTAAATGAGAATGGTTCTCATTCTAAATGAGAATGATTCTCATTACAAGAAATTTTTATTAAATGTTTTTTGGTATAATTGATGGTATGTCAAAAGATAAAATTAGTCGTTTTGTAATTCAAGATAGTTCGATACGTGGGAACATTATCAAACTCAATAATAGCCTAAACGAGCTAAGACAAAGTTTGCCAATACCGCCTCAGGTATTAGGACCTTTCGAAGAATTGATGACAGTAAGCCCTATGTTGGCAGCCACTTTAAAATTTGAAGGAGGCCTGATATTACAAATACAAGGAAAGAATGATCTTAAATTAATCATTGCCGAATCTGACCATAACTTCAATATTAGAGGAACGGTAAAATTAAAAAATGAAACCATAAAACCCTTTGATGAATTATTAAAAAATTCCATCTTTGCCTTATCTATTGTTCATAAGGATCAAAAAGCACCCTATCAGGGAATCATTGACGTCAAATCAGGAAACATTAAAGAAATGATCGAGGGGTATCTTACTCAGTCAATGCAGATTAAAAGTAGAATTTTCTTCAACCAACACAATGGAACCTCATACGGAGTTCTTTTTCAAGAAATGCCTCACGTAAATGAGGATCACGCAAAAAATACTAACAGGTTATGGGAAACTATCGAAAATATTAATAAAGATAAATTATCTGAGAATTTTGAAGACACACTCAGTAACATTTTTCCAGATGAGGTTATAGAGATCTTTGAAGACCATCAAGTAACTCACCAATGTTCTTGCAGTGAAGAAAAAATATTAAAAACCATAAGCTTAATAAATCCAACAGAGATATATGAGTCTGTCAAAAACGATACGATCGAAATGATCTGTGAATATTGTCAAAAAAAATATGTCATCTCAAAAGCAGACATCGATATTATTTTTAACAAAAATGATCAACTTTTAAACTGATTGTAGTATTGATAGCTAATCAACCCTGAAGCTAGAGCAACATTTAAGGATTCAACATTATTAAACATTGGGATAGATATAGAAATAGCGTCTTCAATATTCAAATCGTCCCTAACGCCCACTCCTTCGTTGCCCAAAATTAATAGAGTCTTGCGCGGAAAATCAAAGTTAAAAACATTCTGACCACTCATGTCAGCAATTAAGAATTTGAGATCTGAGGCTATTAAGGAATTAATGTCAAAGTCTTCAACTATAGGGATATTAAACTGAAAACCTTGACTTCCTCTCAGAGTTTTCGGACTCCAGGCATCAACACAATTTTTTGATAAAAAAATTGCTGCGTTTCCAGCTGCCTGAGCAGCCCTGAATATTGAGCCAACATTTCCTGGGTCTTGTATATCTTTTAGATAGAGATACATTCCATCATTGAGCTGACTAATATGTATTGGTATATTTGGTTTTGAAATCAGTACCATGAAATCCGAAGAAGAATTCATCGAAGAAACAGATCTTAGAAGGGCATGGTCCACAATAAAAATTTTTGTATCCCAGTCATGTTTGAAAAAAAGAATATTTTTTTCGTAAAAGTTTTGCGTACAAAAGATGGCATCAAATTCAGAGTAAGTCTTTAAATAACTTTCAAATAAATGAATTCCATCAAGGATAGTCAGATTAGTTTTTTTTCTAAAAGCACTGCTTGCGTAGACTTTTTTTAATAACTTAATCCGCTCATTTTCTTTTGAATGAATTAATTGCATTTCAAACCTTACTCAACCCTGTCAACTTTAAACTCCAATTTTTTTAAAAAATTTAGCAAGCCATTTTCTCCAGATAAATGCGAGGCCCCAATGGCAATAAATAACCTCTCGTTTCTCATGAATGACTTAATTCTTTCATTAAATAGATCGTTTCGTTCAATCAATAGTTTTTGTTTAACTTTTTGCCAAACATTTTTATTCATCAAACCTGAAGAGACTTGCTGGTCAACCAGCCTAATTTGCTCTAGGTCACCCAACAAATAAACCTTCATGATTTGCTCAAAATTATTTTCTTTTTCCTCCTCAGATCTTGCGAGTGTGTTAATGAGAATGTTAACTTGCTCATTGATATTTAAAGAATCGAGTGCTGAGAAATGTTCATCTAATGTCTCGATTCCTTTTACTTTAATTCCAAAGTTTTCTGCCTGTCTTTTTAAGAGATTGTCTTGATTAAATGGAGTTATTGGTTTTGGAGAATCAAAAATAAATGCCGTGAGCCAGGGTTTCATTTTTCTTACTGAATCACAGTTCATCACATGAAAATCGCAAAGCGACTTAAATTCATCTTGTTTTTTTTCATCTAAGTAATCAAAAGCATCAAAATCGGTTAAATGCAGTATTGATACATCGTTTAACTCCTCCGTTTCCATAAGAAATAAACTTGCTTGTTGAATACTTTGAATAGTTATTGGATCCAGATTAGTAACGCGATTATCATCCGTATGAAAAGTTCCAAAGATAAAGTGTTTTTTCCCCTCCTTGTCCTCAACTTCATATAATAAAATTGATCCAAAACAGTTTATGGAAAAAACTAATAAAATTGTTAATAAAAATTTCATGGGTATATTCATTTAGATTAAAAGATTATTTATTGTTACATTATAACCATGGTAGATAAACAATTAATTCTAATTCAGAAACCTGAAGATTTTAAAACCATTAAATTTGACTTTGAGCCAATACCAGGATTAATTGGCATATCTGAAGAACTAAATCCAGAACTTGTTAAATCGGCATACAAACATGGACTATTTCCTTGGTTCAATCATAATGAGCCAATTTTATGGTGGTCACCAGATCCAAGGCAGGTTTTATTTACCAATAATTACCACGCCTCAAGAAGCCTAAAAAAGATTATTAAGAAAAATGAATTTACCTTTAAAGTTAATACCAATTTTTCCATGGTAATAAAAAATTGTCAGCAGATAAAAAGAAAAAATCAAACCGGAACCTGGATTGACAACAGGATAATTGAAACTTATTCAAACCTCCATAAGGAAGGGGTTGCTTATTCATTCGAAGTTTACAGCCAAGATTATCTTGTTGGTGGTATTTATGGATTACTTATTGGTAAAAATTTTTTTGGGGAGTCTATGTTTCATAAACTGGATAATGCATCAAAAGTATGTTTTTTTTTCATGTGCCAATGGTTAAAAGAAAACAAAATCGTAATGATCGACTCGCAAGTTGAATCTGAACATATTTCGAATTGGGGTGGAGAGCTTGTTTCAAGACGAAAGTTTATAGATATAATAAAAGAATGAGTTATCCAGAAAACAATGAATTCAAGAAAATTCAATTTTACTTAACCGCCAACTATAATTGCGGTTATCTGGAATCAAAAAAAGCTCAATCCATTGTTGCTTCTCCATATCAAGCAATTAATCAAAATGAATTTAACAATTTAATTCACCAAGGCTTCAGAAGAAGTGGAAACCATGTCTATAAGCCCCACTGCCATGAGTGCGAGAAGTGCATCCCAATTAGAATTAAAGTAGATGATTTAAAATTAAACACAACACAAAAAAAATGTTTAAAAAGGAACCAATTTAACGTTGAGATAAGTGACCTTAAATTTGAGCAGGAAGATTTTTTACTCTACCAAAGTTACCAGACAAAAAGACATAATGATCAATCCACATCTGAAGAAGATCAGAAAGAGGAATATAAAAACTTTCTTTTGACCAGCAACCATGACAGCAAAATGTTCAAGTTCTATTTAAATAAACAATTGATGATTATTAGCATAGTTGATCTTATTAGTGATGGAATATCCGCAGTTTATACTATCTACAATCAACACTTTCCAAAATTAAGTCTTGGTACTTATGCCATTTTATGGCAATCAGAATGGTGTAAGGAAAACAACTTTTCTTATTTATATCTTGGTTATTGGATAAATGAAAATGCTAAAATGCGCTATAAGACTAATTTCAAGCCTTATGAGTTATTTATAAATAAACAGTGGGAAAAATTTAATGCATAAAATTTGCATCATCGGACTAGGACTTCTTGGTGGCTCAATTGGAAAAGAGTGCTTGGAGAAAAAGTTATCTAAAAAAGTAATTGGGTTTGGAAGAAATCATGATTCCCTAAAAAAAGCATTGCAGCTTCAACTAGTTCATGAGATTTCTGATGACTTTAATAATATCCACGATGCAGACCTGGTGATCATTGCTACACCCGTCAAGCAAATTGAATTAGTTTTAAAACAAATAAAACCTTTCCTATCAAAATCAACATTAATTACTGATGTTGGAAGTACTAAAACAAATATTATTAATTCAGTAAAAAATATATTAGGTGCTGAGTCTAAAAATTTTATTGGCTCACATCCAATAGCAGGTTCTGAAAAAAATGGCCCCGAGGCAGCACAGAATAATCTTTTCAATAAAAAAAATATCATAATCACGCCGCACAAGCTTAATACTGAATCTTCAATAAAGAAGATTGAAGACTTTTGGAAACAACTCAATGGCAATACAATTATTATGTCGCCAGAAAATCATGATGAAATATTTTCAACAGTAAGCCACCTTCCCCACGCTTTAGCAATTTCATTTATGTCAATGATTAATAAAAAAGAAAATCGAGAAGAATTGTTAAATTTTGCAGCTAGTGGATTTAGAGATTTCACAAGAATTGCAGCAAGCTCTCCTGAGATGTGGAGAGATATATTTATTGACAATAAAGAAGCATGCTTAAAAGATCTAAAATCGTATATCGAACAATTAAAAGAATTTGAAAATGCCTTAGAGGACGAGACCACTTTGTTTGATTTTATTCATAATGGAAGTGATCTAAGGAAAAACTGGGATGAGTAACATTGAAAATATTGTATTAAACCCAAAAAATTACATCGGTGGGTCAATAACCCCCCCGGGATCAAAAAGTATTACCAATCGATTGCTTCTGCTGAGCTCACTTACACCTAATAAGGTAGTTATAAAAAACCATCTCCTTTCTGAAGATTCAGAATTTATGATCAAAGCCCTGAATAAATTGAATGTTGCAATTGATCAGAGTGTTGATTCGCTTACTATTCATGGGATATCAGGAAATTTTACAAAAAAAACCGACTTATTTTTAGGTAATGCAGGTACTGCATTTCGTCCTTTGTGTGCGGTTTTATCCTTATCTGACGGTGAATATAATCTCGATGGAATTGAAAGAATGCATGAACGGCCAATCAAAGACCTAGTAAATTCAGTTTCTCAACTTGGGGCACAGATAAGCTATTTAAAAAATGATGGTTTTCCTCCTGTAAAAATAAATCCCATCATAAAAAATAATACTAGCCAAATAAATATTAAAGGAAGCATTTCTAGTCAATTTTTAACCGGGCTACTGATGGCCGCTCCAATGTTAAACAAGGATATTGAAATCATTGTTGATGGAGATTTAATTTCAAAACCTTACATCGATATTACCTTAAGTTTGCTAAAAATGTTTAACGTTACTTATACAAATAATAACTACCGGTCATTTAAATATATTTTTTCAAAAGAAAATACCTATTCGTATAACAAAAAATATATAAATGTTGAACCAGACGCTTCATCAGCCAGTTATTTTTTTGCTGCAGCAGCTATATCTGGGTCAATTGAAGTAAAAGGCCTTAATCAAGCAAGTATCCAGGGTGATATAAAGTTTTTAGATTTTATTAAGAAAATGGGTGCTCAGGTTCAGTATCTAGATAATTCAATTAAGGTTAGCATGGCTTCAGAGCTCCTTGGTGGCGAGTTTGATTGTATAGCTATTCCTGATGCAGCTATGACAATCGCAGTAATGGCATTATTTGCAAAATCACCGGTGAAATTAATTAATATAAAAAGCTGGAAAGTAAAAGAAACAGACCGCATTATAGCGATGAAAAATGAACTTGAAAAATTTGGTGCCTTTGTATCGACAACTGAAAACACAATTGAAATCAATCCCCCACAAAAAATAAAAAATAACGTTAAGGTTGAGACTTATAATGATCACCGAATGGCTATGTGTTTTTCTTTAACATGTCTAGCTGGAGTTACCACAATCATCCATGATCCAGAATGTGTAAAAAAAACTTATCCCAATTACTTCAAAGATTTTCTGAGTATAGTTAAATGATGCTTATTACCATTGATGGTCCTGCAGGTACTGGAAAAGGAACGGTTGCACAAGCAATTGCCAAACAATTAAATCTTAACTATCTTGATTCAGGGGCAATTTACAGGGTCATAGCCTATCTTTTATTAGATAAAGATATTTCATTTGATAATGAAGTCCTAGCAATAAAAGAAATTGAGTTAGCGGATTTAGACTTCTCTAATTCAGAAATTTTATTAAACAAAAAAAATATCACTAGTGACATAAGAACAGAAAAGATTGCATCTTTTGCTTCTATTATTGCAACATCAAATATAATTCGAGAATCGATACTTGATAAACAGAGAAGGCATCTTAAACCTCCTGGCCTAGTTGCGGAAGGAAGAGATATGGGTACAGTGGTGTTTCCCGAAGCAAGGTACAAATTTTATTTAAATGCTTCAGTTGCCGAAAGAGCTCAAAGAAGATATAAACAGTTGATTTCTAAAGGTTTTGATGTTAATATCACCACCCTTGAAAAAGAAATAAGTGACAGGGATGAACGAGATCAAAATCGTAGTGTATCACCCCTTGTACCAGCAGCTAACTCAGTGATTATAGATACTACTAATCTATCACCTGAAGAAGTTATAAGTTTGTTGCTAACTCACATTAATAAATAATTTCTTTTTTATTACCCCTTAGAGCTCAAAACTTTAAGGATTTAATTAATTAACCCATTGCTAGATGGGATTTGGATATTTTAATGTCAACTTTAACAAATAATACAGAATTAAAAAGTACAGAAAATTTTGCAGCTATGTTCGAAGAAAGCATGGCGCTTAAAGAAATGCGTCAAGGTGAGATAATTACTGCAGAGGTAATTTCTATTGACTCTGACGTAGTGATTGTAAACGCAGGTCTTAAATCAGAAAGCTTTATTAAAGCTGATGAATTTCATAACGATAAAAGAGAAGTTGAAGTTCAGGTTGGCGACTTTGTTAAAGTGGCAATTGAAAAATTAGAGGATGGATATGGATCTACCATTCTATCTAGAGATAGAGCAAAAAAAATTCAAGCATGGGAAGATCTTGAAAATGCAATGAATACTAACGAATCAGTTACTGGCTTCGTAAGCTCTAGAGTTAAAGGTGGATTAAGAGTTTCAGTAAAAGGCATAACAGCATTCTTACCAGGTTCTCTAGTAGATTCTAGGCCCGTTAAAGATACTTCACCATATGAAAACAAAGAAACAGAATTAAAAGTAATTAAGATCGATAAAAAAAGAAATAATATTGTTGTATCCAGAAAAGCTGTGCTTGAAGAACAAATGGGTGCTGACAGAGAATCAATAATTGAATCCCTAACAGACGGCGCGGTTGTGAAAGGAATTATTAAAAATATAACTGATTACGGTGCATTCGTAGACTTAGGTGGAATTGATGGCCTTCTACATATAACCGATCTCGCTTGGAAAAGAATCAAACACCCTTCTGAAGTATTGAATGTTGGTGATGAGATTGAAGCAAAAGTGCTTAAATTTGATCAAGAAAAAAACCGCGTTTCACTTGGACTTAAACAGCTTGATGATGATCCATGGATTGGTCTTGAAAGACGCTATCCAATAAATACACGTATCTTTGGTAAGGTTTCTAACCTAACAGATTACGGTGCTTTTGTTGAAATCGAATCTGGAATCGAGGGTTTGGTGCACGTATCTGAAATGGACTGGACCAATAAAAATATCCACCCTACTAAAGTTGTAAATCTTGGTGATGAAGTAGAAGTGATGATACTTGAGGTGGATGAAGATAAAAGAAGACTTTCCCTTGGAATTAAACAATGTAAAGAAAATCCATGGCTTGCATTTGAGGCAGATAATAAACAAGGCGATACAATCAAAGGATCGATAAAATCGATTACTGATTTTGGTATCTTCATTGGCCTAAATGGCGGTATTGATGGCTTAATTCACCTTTCTGATATTTCTGTATCAGAATCGAACGAAGAAGCTGTGAAAAAGTACAAAAAAGGTGATGAGGTGGAAGCGAAAATCCTTGCTATTGATGTAGATAAAGAAAGAATTTCTTTAGGCATCAAGCAGCTCTCATCAGACTACGTTGAAGAAGCAAAAGATGAAACTCCTAAGAAATCAGATGATTCTTCAAAGTCAGCAAAAGCTAAAAAAGCAAGTAACGAGCCGGAGAATGCTGGAACGACCAACTTAGGTGCTCTTCTGAAGGCTAAAATGGATAACTCATCAGATAAAGAAAGTAAAGAGTAATCATAATGACTCGCTCTGAGCTTATTGAGAAGTTATCAGCTCAATTTTCACAGCTGGTTCAAAAAGATACTGAACTGGCTGTGAAAAATATTCTTGATTCAATGACTGACACTCTAAACAAAGGTAAAAGAATTGAAATTAGAGGGTTTGGAAGTTTTTCTTTAAGTAGAAGACCAGCAAGAATTGGAAGAAATCCAAAAACTGGAGAAAAGGTTCATATAAGCGAGAAATCAGTCCCTCATTTTAAGGCAGGAAAAGAATTGCGCATTCGTGTTGATAAACAATAAATATCGTATACTAATCTAGAGTAATCAAAAAAAAAATTTATGGTTGAATTTGAGTTATGGTGGTTATTAATAATTCCTTTCTTTTTCGCTCTTGGGTGGATTTCTGCAAGAATTGATATAAAACATATAATCTCTGAGACTACCGATCTCCCAGTTTCCTACTTCAAAGGCTTAAATTATATTTTATTCCAAGAATATGAAAAAGCCTCCGAATCATTTTCAGATGCATTAAGGATAAAACCAGACTCCCTTGAGCTTCATTTTATCCAAGGTAATATTTTAAGAAAACTTGGAAAAATCGATCAAGCAATCAATCTTCACAACAAGCTTTTAAATCAAAAAGAGTTAACTGACCAACAAATTGAATCAGTTAAGGCTGAGTTAATTCAAGATTTTTTTACAGCAGGATTTTATGACCGATGTGAAAAGCTTATTAATGAGATCAGTAATAATCAGTATGAAGAATTTAACTTAAATATATTACTTGATATTTCGATCAAACAAAGAAATTGGAGTTCAGCTGTTAAATATAGCTTTGAAATTGAAAAGAAATTTGGTAAGTCACAAAGACTTCAAGTAAGTCACTTTTATTGCGAACTTGCATTAGAAGAGTTGGTAAAAAACAAAAAAGTACAATCCGTTAAAAATTTAGAAAAAGCACTTGAGATAAATAAAAATAATACTCGTGCCAATATTATTATGGGTGAAATTGAATTTGAACAAAAAAAATATGTTAACGCCATTGAGTTTTGGAAAAAAATAGAATTTCAAAAACCCGAACATTTTGTTTTAATCGTTAAAAAATTTCTTGATTCTTATGATCAGTTAAATAAAACAAATGAATGCTTATCACAGCTTTCTCATTACCGAGAAAGTTATCAAATTGATCAAATTGATAAATATATTTTTGATTATGTATTTACAAAAAATGGTGCTGAAAAAGCAGAAGAATTAGCCAGAAATAATCTAATCAAAAAACCATCGATTGAAGTACTTGATCAACTTTTTAGTGCCCAAGCATCAAAAGATAATAAAAACCAGGATATAAAAATCATTCAACAAATTGTAAAAAACACAATTGGAAATAGGCTTTTTCATATTTGCAATCACTGTGGTTTTAAGGCAAGACAGCATCACTGGCAATGCCCTGCTTGTAATTCATGGGAAACCTTATCAACTGAATTGATAGACAGCACAAAATGAGCAAATCCAAATTAATTGTGGCATTAGATTTTTCAACAATTGAAGAATCTAGATTATTTTTAGATAAAATAAGAGGTGCTGACTGTCGAGTAAAAGTTGGAAAAGAGCTATTCACATCTGCAGGTCCTAAAATAATCGATCTAATTAATGAATTTGAATTTGAGATATTTCTAGATCTTAAATTTCATGATATTCCAAATACAGTAAACAAGGCTGTAAAGGCTGCTGCTGGGCTGGGTGTGTGGATGATAAATGTCCATGCTTCAGGTGGAAAAAGAATGATGATGGCTGCAAAAGAAGCATTAATCAGCTCAAATCAGAAACCTCTGCTTACAGCTGTTACAATTTTAACTAGCTTAAATAATGAAGAATTTTTAGAACTTGGATATAAAGCCTCCATAGAAAACCAAGTTAAAAAATATGCATTATTAGCTGAAGAATCTGGCATGGATGGAATTGTCTGTTCAGCCGATGAAATAAAATTAATAAAGCCGTTTTTAATAAATAACAATTTTAAATTTGTAACGCCTGGCATTCGGCCTAAAAACTATTCAAGCAATGATCAAAGCCGAATCGCAACTCCAGAAAATGCAATCGCAGAGGGATCAAGTTTCATTGTAGTGGGAAGACCAATCACTTTAAGCAATAATCCAAAAGAAGTTATAGATCTGATTAATAAAGAGACGAGTTAAGTTTACTTTATTTTCATCCCAGGCTTAGCGCCATCATCCGGATATAAAATAAATGGTCCATATTCTTGATCGGACGCTGCTAAAATCATACCTTCCGATAGTCCAAACTTCATTTTTCTTGGTTGTAAATTGGCTACAAAAACCGTATTTTTACCAACTAACACATCTGGATTATAGTTTGATTTTATTCCTGCAAAAACAGTTTTTTCCCCTAAATTACCAACATCTAATTTAATTTGAAGTAAGCTATCAGCACCCTCAATATAGTCAGCATTTATAATTTTAGCCACTCTTAAATCAACTTTTAAAAAATCATCAATATTTATTAGATTATTCATATCATCTTTTCCAGGAATTTCTTTTTTTTGCTCTTTAACTTTATTAGCCTCTATCATGTTATCAATATTACTTTTTTCTAATCTTTGCATTAGGTGAGTATATTTATTCACATTTGCTATCAAATTTTCTACTTCATCAAAACTATTGAAGGTGTCTTGATTAAAAAGTAATGCAACCTTATCAGAGAGTTTAGGCATAATTGGAGTTAGGTAAATAATTGCATTTCGAAAGACATAAGTTGTAATCGTTAAAATATCAAGTAACTTATCGGAATTAGTTTTTAAATCTTTAGCTAACGCCCATGGCTCTTCTTTGCTTATAAATTCATTGGCCTGCTCTACGAAATTAAAAACTTTTTTAACAACCTGACTGTAGAGTCTTTGTTCATATAGCTCCATAATTTCCTCACGAATTTTTATGGAGTCGTTAACAAGGTTTGGGTATAGATTAAAATCAATATCTGCTAATTTTTTCAAATCCCCATTATAAATTTTATTGATAAAACCAAAAGTTCTGCTTGGTATATTAACCAGTTTTCCAACTAAGTCAGAATTCACTTTTGACAACATGTCATCAAAATTAAGATCAATATCTACCATTGAATCATTTAATTTAGATGCATAATAATATCTAAGCATTTCTGGCTCATTAACATGCTCAAGGAAGCTTCTTGCTGTTATAAACGTTCCTCGTGATTTCGACATTTTTTCACCATTAACGGTAAGGAAACCATGGGCAAAAATTTTTGTAGGTTTTCTATAACCGGAATAGTTAAGAGTAGCTGGCCAAAATAATGCATGAAAATACAGAATATCTTTTCCGATAAAATGATAAAGTTCTGTATTAGATTTTTCATTCCAATATTCATCAAAATTAAGATTTTTGTTATCTGCTAGGTTTTTAAAGCTGGCCATATACCCTATTGGAGCATCCAACCAAACGTAAAAATATTTATCGGTTTCCCCTGGAATAAGAAATCCAAAATAAGGTTTGTCTCGTGTAATGTCCCAGTCCTGAAGGCCAGAATCAAACCATTCTTTAATTTTATTTTCAGCTTCTTTTTGAAGCGTCCCTGAAGTCGCCCAATTTTTTAAAAATTTTTCACATTCCGATAATTTAAAAAAATAATGTTTTGTTTTTTTCTTAACCGGGGTAGCGCCTGACAGAGAAGAAAAAGGATTAATCAAATCAGTTGGAGAGTAAGTGGCACCGCAGCCCTCACAAGAGTCTCCATACTGGTCCTTTGCATTACATTTAGGGCATTCCCCTTTAATGAATCTGTCTGGTAAGAACATTTCTTTTTCAGGATCATAAAACTGTTCAATTTCTTTACTCGTTATTTTTTCAGATGCATTAAGTTTATTAAAAATATCCTCAGAAAAAAATTTATTTTCGTTAGAATTTGTTGAGTAAAAGTTGTCAAAGGAAACAAAAAAATCTTCGAAATCTTTTGAATGTTCTTTGTGAACATTATCAATTAATTTTTCTGGGGTAATATTTTCATTTTGTGCTTTGATCATGATTGGAGTTCCATGTGTATCGTCTGCACATACATAGTGAACTTCATGTTTATTTAAACGCTGAAATCTTACCCAAATATCAGTTTGTATGTATTCAACAAGGTGTCCAAGATGTATACTTCCATTTGCGTATGGAAGTGCTGATGTGATTAGAATTTTTCTCATTTAAACTTTATTTGGAAAATATGATCGTATTCTAACAAAATAATTAACAATTGAACTTAAAGCTATGGAAAAAATAAAAGATTTATTATCGGCGATAGATGACACAGAATTAAACATTAAACCGTTTTTAAAGAAAAATATTTCTATAAAAGAGGAAAATGAAGTGATTGTGATTTCTGTTGCTTTAGGTTTTCTATTTACTGGACTAGAAGATCGATATAAAAAACTAATAATTTCAGCTTTAAATCATATTAACAAGTCAATTTCTATTAATTTTGTGTTGAATATTTCCAGTCATCAAACCCAGGGCTCTACACAATCCATTTCTAATATAAAAAATATAATTGCCGTTGCTTCTGGAAAAGGAGGAGTAGGAAAATCAACAATAGCTTGTAATTTAGCCATATCTTTAAAAAAACTTGGTGCAAAAGTTGGGATTCTAGATGCGGATATTTATGGGCCCAGTCAACCCAAAATGATGGGAATCAGCGGCAAACCAGAATCCCTTGATGGAAAAAAATTGCAACCACTTACTGCATTTGATGTTGAAACAATGTCGATTGGTTATTTGGTTGACCCAGATACACCTGTAGTATGGAGAGGACCAATGGTTACAAACACACTTCAGCAGTTACTTAATGAAACTAACTGGTCTGACTTAGATTATTTAGTAATCGATCTACCGCCAGGCACTGGCGATACACAGCTGACCCTTGCACAAAAAGTGCCAGTAACCGGCGCAGTGATAGTTACTACACCTCAAGATATCGCTTTAATTGATGCTCAAAAGGGAATTGGAATGTTCGAAAAGGTAAATATTCCAAATCTTGGCATTATTGAGAATATGGCTGTTTTTGAATGTCCAAATTGTGGTCATCATGAACATATTTTTGGCAATAATGGTGGTAAAAAAATAGCTGAAAAAAATAATATTGAGCTTCTTGGATCAATACCCTTAAAGTCTTCTATTCAGAAAAATATGGATCTGGGCACCCCGAGCGTCATTAATGATCCTGATTCATTGGAATCACAAGAAATGTTAAGAATTGCAAGGAAGATAAGCGTAAAAATCGCACAATCTAAAGAAAATTTTAAAGATAAATTTCCAAAGATTGTTATTGAATAAAAATTAATCTAGATTCAGGTGCACTTCAACATCCTGTTCTGAAAATATAGTCGAAGCTGGGATAGCCTCGTTATTTTTCCATTGATTAACTGCATCATTTTTTCCATTTCCAGTAACTATGAATATAATTTTCTTTGCTCTTGAGAATGCCTTTGGAGTTAATGAAACTCTATCAGATGGTGGTTTAGGGGCGTTTTTAACTGGTACAACTAATTGATCCTCATTCCATTGATGTCCTGGAAACAAGCTTGCCGTATGTCCATCCTCACCAAGACCTAATAAAACAAGATCAAATGTATCTATTTTTGACAGTAATTCACTATATTCTTTGGCTGATGTCTCTGAACCTTTTTCTGTATTTATTGGAAAAAATTTTGGCGCACTTAAATCCTTAAAATTTTCAATGAATGCTTTTGTTACCATCACACTATTGCGATCTGGATCATTAGCTTCAAGACATCTTTCATCACCAATATAGACTTCCCATTTTGAAAAGTCAGTATTTTTAGTATTGTAAAATTCTTTATAAATATTTTCTGGGGTGGACCCACCAGCTAATACTATTCGAAAAACGTTTCTACTGGCTATAGCTTGGTTTGCTATATCAAAAATTTTAACTAGCAGTGATTTTTCCAATTCGATTTTAGATTGATAATCAATCCACTTTGTATTTATTTGCATATTATTATTTATTTATTTATTACTGAATTTAAATCTATCAGACTATGTCAACGTTTGATATAATTCTGACCTTAAAATAATTCACAAGATTACCAAAAAAATAACTTTTACAAAAGGAATATTATGAAAATTGCAATGCTTGGACTAGGTAAAATGGGTGGCAATATGGCTACAAGACTAATAAGAAATGGAATATCTGTTGTGGGTTACGACACCTCCAAGGAAACTATTGCAAGATTACAAGCTGAGGAAAATCTTATCCCTTCCTCATCCGTTGAAGATGCTGTAAATCAAATTGATGGACAAAAAATCATATGGATGATGCTTCCAGCCGGTGAAGTTACAGAGAAACAAATTGATGATCTGATTCCAATTTTAAACGAGGGTGACATCATTGTTGATGGAGGAAACTCAAACTATAAACATAGCGTTAAAATTGGAAAAATGCTTAAAGAACACAACATTGGTTTTATGGATTGCGGAACCTCAGGCGGAGTGTGGGGATTAGATAATGGATACTGCTTAATGGTTGGTGCCGACAATGATGTAGCTAAGTCAGTTGAACCAGTATTAAGAGCTCTTGCTCCTAACCAGCAAGATGGTTGGTTGCATGTAGGCCCTATTGGATCAGGACACTACACTAAAATGATTCATAATGGCATTGAGTACGGCATGATGGAATCATTTGCGGAAGGTTTAGAACTTCTAAAAGGCAAGACTGAATTTAATATTGATCTTGCTAAAGTTACAGAATTATGGCGTCATGGATCAGTTGTAAGAAGCTGGCTCCTAGATCTTACAGCCGAAGCCCTCAAGGGAGACCAAAATTTAGATAACATTGAGCCAATAGTTGCCGACTCTGGCGAAGGTCGCTGGACAGTTGTTGAGTCTGTTGATTTGGGTATACCAGCTCCAGTTTTATCCCTAGCGCTTCAAGTGCGATTTAGATCACAAGAAAAGCAAAAAGGTTATGGTTACAAACTTTTATCAATCATGAGAAATGCTTTTGGTGGGCATATGCTCAAGAAAAAAGGGTAATTTATGACACAAAATGAAGCTTCAACCTTAGTTTTATTCGGCGCTAAAGGTAATTTAGCGCGTGTGAAATTAATACCTGGCTTATTTAAGCTTGATCTTGCAAACAAACTGCATCCAAATATGAAAATTGTATCGGTTGGCAGGCAAGAAGAGTCTCATCAAGACTGGTTAACAAATATTCAAAATATTATTCGTGCCAAATATGGCGATCAAGACTTGGATGCGGCAGTTTTAGAGCGTTTCTTAAGTAGAAATATTTATCATGCTAATTTACCAGATGATCCAGAAGCTTTTAAAAAGTTATCAAAAAGAATTATTGATGAAAAGTTATCACAAAACTTAGCTTTCTTTTTGTCGGTTAGGCCCTCAGACTTTGCAAATATCATTGATGATTTGGCCGCAGCAGGAATGCTTGACGAAACCAATAATTGGAAAAGAGTTCTTATTGAGAAACCTTTTGGATACGACAGTCAATCAGCAGCGGAGCTGCAAACCTCAATCGAAAAACATTTAAAAGAAACACAAATTTATCGAATTGATCATTATCTCGGTAAATTTGCTTTACAAAATATTCTATTTACTCGTTTCTATAACAGTTTCCTTGAGCCCATATGGAATAAACATCATATAGACCATATTCAGGTAACTAACCATGAGACACTTGGTGTTGGCGACAGGACAACTTTTTACAATGCCACAGGTGCATTAAGAGATATGATGCAAAGTCATATTCTCCAAACTTTAACTCTCGCCACTATGGAGAAACCAACTGCTTTCTCTCCTGAAGATATTCGGGCTGAAAAAATTAAATTATTAAATTCGATAAAACAAATTCCTTTAGATAATTTTGAAAATAATGTTTTTAGAGCGCAATATATAAGCGGAGAAATTAAAAATGAGGGTCCGGTAAAAGGGTATTTAGAAGAACTTGGGGAAGAAAGTCTCGTTGAAACTTATGCAGCTGTAAAATTATTTATTGATAATGAAAGATGGAGAGACGTTCCTATATATCTTAGAACAGCAAAACGGCTTCATGAAAATGCCACATACATTTCAATAAAGCTAAAGCCACAGAAAATCTTTAACAATGAGTTTTCAGACAACTGGATTATTATCAGTATTCAGCCTAAAGAATCTATCCACATCGAAATGAAAACTAAGGTTCCAGGTTTGGATGAAACCAAAACCAGAAAAATACAACTTAGCGGTGGAATTCGTATGCCTGAAGATGAGACCATAGACTCATATGAAACTTTACTTCTGGATTTAATTGAGGGCAATCAATCAAGATTTTTACATATTGATGAAGTAAATGCTCAATGGAGGTTAATTGACCCAATCATTGAAAAATGGCAGGATAAAAATATACCAGTCCATAATTACGTTGCAGGCTCCACTGATCCAATCGCTTCAAAAATTATTTTTGAAAATGATGATCAATTTTGGCGAACTAGTATTAATATAGAAGACTAATTTTAATTTTTAGGTATTTATGGCAATAAAATCTGATCGTTGGATACGTCAAATGGCACAAAATAATGCGATGATTACTCCGTTTGAGCCTAATCTTGTTAGAGAGGCTAATGGAGAAAAAATCGTATCTTTTGGAACCTCAAGCTATGGTTACGATATAAGATGCGCTAATGAATTTAAAGTTTTTACAAATATAAACTCAACAATCGTTGATCCCAAAAATTTTGATCCTAATTCATTCGTCGAATTCGAGTCTGATCATTGTATTATCCCTCCGAATTCATTTGCACTTGCGAGAACAGTCGAGTATTTTAAAATACCTAGAAATATTTTAACTGTGTGTCTTGGTAAATCAACTTATGCAAGATGCGGCATTATTGTTAACGTAACTCCTTTTGAACCAGAGTGGGAAGGTTATGTAACACTTGAATTTAGTAACACTACACCACTGCCGGCCAAAATATATGCAGGCGAAGGTTGTGCTCAAGTATTGTTTTTTGAATCTGATGAAGTCTGTGAAGTTTCTTACAAAGACAGAGGTGGAAAATATCAAGGACAAGTTGGTGTTACACCACCAAAAATATAATGAAATTTAATTTTCCAATTATAATTATTGACGAAGATTTTCGTTCTGAAAACTCCTCAGGTTTTGGTATAAGGTTATTAGCAGATGCCATTAAGAAAGAAGGTTTCGACGCTATAGGAATGACTAGCTATGTTGATTTAGCTTCTTTTGCTCAACAACAAAGCCGCGCATCCTCTTTTATACTGGCAATTGATGATGAAGAGTTTGCTGAAGAAAATCCGAAGGCAATTAATAGTTTAAAAAACTTTGTTGAAGAGATTCGATACCGAAACGATGAAATTCCAATTTTTCTTCATGGTGAAACCAGAACTAGCAGACACATTCCAAACGAAATCCTAAGAGAACTTAATGGGTTTATTCATATGAATGAAGACACCCCGGAATTTGTAGCAAAATACATTACTCGTGAAGCAAGAGCCTATCTAGACAGTCTCCCTCCTCCGTTCTTTAGGGCTCTTACGCACTATGCTGCTGATGGCTCATACTCATGGCATTGCCCAGGACACTCAGGTGGCGTAGCATTCTTAAAATCACCTGTGGGGCAAATGTTTCATCAATTTTTTGGTGAAAATATGCTCAGAGCAGATGTTTGTAATGCTGTAGATGAGCTTGGTCAATTGCTTGACCATACAGGGCCAGTTGCTGCATCAGAGAAAAATGCTGCAAGAATTTACAATGCTGATCACCTCTATTTTGTTACTAATGGAACTTCTACATCTAACAAAATGGTTTGGCACTCAACTGTAGCCCCAGGTGATGTGGTGATTGTTGATAGAAATTGTCACAAATCAGTCCTTCACGCAATTACTATGACTGGTGCAATTCCAATCTTCTTAATGCCAACTAGAAATCATTTTGGCATTATAGGACCTATTCCAAAGGATGAATTTGACTGGAAAAATATTCAGAAAAAAATTAAAGCAAATCCATTCATTGAAAATAAAAATCAAAAACCTAGGGTATTAACTATTACGCAATCTACATATGATGGTGTTTTGTATAATGTTGAAGAAATTAAAGAAATGTTAGATGGAAAAATTGATACTCTCCACTTTGATGAGGCATGGCTTCCTCATGCAGCATTTCATAATTTTTATGGTGATTATCACGCGATTGGTGAAGACAGGCCTCGATGTAAAAATAGTATGATTTTTTCTACTCAATCAACTCACAAACTATTGGCAGGTTTGAGTCAAGCATCTCAGATTTTGGTTCAAGATGCAGAAAATATAAAACTTGATCGTGATATTTTTAATGAATCATATTTAATGCACAGCTCAACAAGTCCCCAGTATTCAATTATCGCTAGTTGTGATGTCGCCGCAGCTATGATGGAACAACCAGGTGGAACTGCACTTGTAGAAGAATCAATAATGGAAGCCCTTGATTTTAGAAGAGCGATGCGAAAAGTTGATAGCGACTGGGGTCAGGATTGGTGGTTCAAAGTCTGGGGGCCTGACGATTTAACTGAAGAAGGTATTGAAACTAGAGACTCATGGATGCTTAAGTCTGAAGACAATTGGCATGGATTTAGCCAACTTTCAGAAGGTTTCAACATGCTTGATCCTATTAAAGCAACCATAATTACACCTGGATTAAATATGAAAGGTGAATTTGATAAAGATTTTGGAATTCCAGCATCAATTGTTACCAAGTATTTAGCAGAACATGGAGTAATTGTTGAAAAAACTGGTCTTTATTCATTTTTTATAATGTTTACTATCGGAATTACCAAGGGTCGATGGAACACTTTACTGGCAGCATTACAACAATTTAAAGATGACTACGATAAAAATCAACCTATTTGGCGTGTACTTCCTGAGTTTACACAAAAATATTCTCATTACGAAAGAAAAGGACTAAAAGATCTTTGTGATGAAATACACTCCGTTTATCAGGAAAATGATATTGCAAAATTAACTACAGAAATGTACTTGTCTGATATAGAGCCGGCCATGAAACCTACAGATGCGTTTGCTAAAATGGCACATAAAGAAACTGAGAGAGTTCCTATTGCAAACCTTGAAGGACGAATCACGACTGTTCTCTTGACTCCATACCCTCCTGGAATACCTTTACTAATTCCTGGTGAAAAGTTTAATAAAATAATTGTTAACTACTTAAAGTTTGCTGAAAAATTTAATCAATTATTTCCAGGATTTGAAACGGACAATCATGGTCTTGTTAAAGAAATTATTGATGGAAAATCAGTATATTCTATTGACTGCGTGAAAAATTAATTATTTTCTTGTATAGGTAATATAGCAATAATTGATACTATTTTCACATAGAATTTCCGAGCTTTCTTCAACCCTCCATTTATTCAGATCAATTTCAGGGAAATGAGCATCACCTGTAATTTCTTTTTTTATTTTTGTAACAATCAACTCATTACATTTATTTATTGTCTGTGAATAAATTTCTCCGCCACCAATAATAAATACTTTTGCATCATTACTCTCTATTATGTCATCTAAAGATGAAATTAAAGTAACTCCATCGATCGTTAAGTTCTTATTTCTCGTAAGAACATAATTTTTTCGATTAGGAAGAGGCTTGCCGATTGATTCAAAGGTTTTCCTTCCCATAACAACAATATTTCCGGAGGTTAATTCTTTAAATCTTTTTAAATCGCTTGAGATGTGCCATGGAAGTGAATTATTGATACCAATAACGCGATTCTCAGACATAGCAACGATTATGGAAAATATCATTTTTAGATTGCTACAGGAGCCTTAATTGATGGGTGTGGATCATAACCAGTTAACTGAAAATCATCAAAACTAAAATCAAATATATTACTAATTCGTGAATTTAATTTCATTTGAGGTAAGGTTTTTGGCTCTCTCGACAACTGCTCTTTTACCTGATCAAAATGATTTAAATAAATATGCGCATCACCTAATGTATGAATAAATTCCCCAGGTTCTAAATTGGTTACCTGAGCAATCATTAAAGTCAACAACGCATAAGAGGCTATATTAAAGGGTACGCCTAAAAATATATCAGCACTTCGTTGATAAAGCTGGCATGACAGTTTGTTATTGGCGACATAAAATTGAAAAAAACAATGACAAGGAGGTAGTTTCATTTTTTCAATTTCGCCAACATTCCAAGCAGAAACAATTAATCGTCTTGAGTCTGGATTATTTTTTATATCAATTAATAATTTCTCTATTTGATCAATTGTAACGTTATTATGAGCTTTCCATGAGCGCCATTGAGAGCCATACACTGGCCCAAGGTCACCATTCTTATCTGCCCACTCATCCCAAATTGAAACCCCGTTATCCTTAAGGTACTTAATATTTGTTGACCCCTTAAGAAACCATAATAGTTCATGAATAACTGATTTTAAATGTATTTTTTTTGTAGTTAACAGAGGAAAGTTATTTGATAAATCAAAACGCATTTGATGTCCAAAAACAGATACTGTTCCAGTGCCTGTTCGATCTTCTTTTTTTGTGCCATTTTTGTAGACATGATTTAATAAGTCTAAATATTGTTTCATTTACTTAATGACTCTCTATAAACTTCTTAACATTTTCAATACTATTATCCATATTCACAGAAAACTGTGGAAGCTTTTCGATATCTTCTAAACCAGCTGGCCTTTTTGGTTTTTGACCTATAGCTTCAATAACAGTCTCTTCAAACTTGGTCGGAAGAGCGGTTTCTAAAACAATCATTTTTATATCACTGCTCTCGTCCATATGATCATAGGCAGCTTTAAAACCATCTGCGGTATGTGTATCTATAATTAAGCCAAACTCTTCAAACATCTGTTTGATTATTTTTACACGATATTCGTGATTACTGGAAGATGAACTAAACCCAAAATTTTTAATTTTTCCAAAATAGTTAGTCATTGATAGGTCAAACCCTTGACCTTTGTCAACTTTAGACCACAAATCTCTTAACTGCTCTTCGTCACGATCGAGCAAGTCGAAAACAAATCTTTCAAAGTTGGAGGCTTTTGAGATATCCATAGAGGGGCTTGAGGTATGAAATGTTTGATCTGAACTTCTAGGTTTATAAACCCCAGTTCTGTAAAATTCATCCAGAACATTATTTTCATTTGTTGCAACAATTAATCTTCTAATTGGGAGACCCATCATTCTGGCAATATGGCCAGCACAGATATTACCAAAGTTCCCTGAAGGCACTGTAACGTCAACCATTTCATCTGAATTATTCGTGACAGCAAAGTAACCTTTAAAATAATATACAATTTGAGCAATAATTCTGCCCCAATTAATAGAGTTTACTGCGCCAATATTATTTTTAGATTTAAATTTTAAATCATTGGAAACGCCTTTAACAATATCCTGACAATCATCAAACACTCCTTGAATAGCAATATTGAAAATATTATTTTCATTCAAGCTATACATTTGAGCGGTTTGGAAAGCACTCATTTTTCCTTGTGGCGAGAGCATGTAAACATTAACGCCCTTTTTTCCAATCATTGCATATTCTGCTGCAGACCCAGTATCACCTGAGGTTGCACCTAATATATTTAACTGTTGGTTATTCTTCTTAAGTAAATATTCAAAGATGTTACCTAAAAATTGCATTGCAATATCTTTAAACGCCAATGTTGGACCATTTGACAAAGATAACATATAAAGATTATTTTTTACCTTTGTAGCTGGAGTAATATCAGCAGGATCTTGAATTTCACGATTATAGGAAAATATATTTTTAGTATAAGTTTTATCAATAATTTGCTTCAAATCGAGATGAGGAATATCGTTATCATCAACATATAATTTCATAATCTCAAAAGCTAATTCAGAGTATGATTTGGAACGTAAATTTTTTAAAGCCATCTCATCTAATCTTGGATAGCTCTCAGGAAGATAAAGCCCTCCGTCATTGGCTAAACCGGTTAATAAAGTCTCACTGAATTTAATTTTAGGAGCTTTTCCTCGCGTCGATATATATTTCATTTTGATAAATTTTCTAATCTAATTTTAATGACATTACCAACATTAGATTCCATTGATTGAATTTCTTCAATAATGATATCAATATCTAATTCTTTGGCCTTATTAATGACGATGATGACATCATTCTCTTTTTCATTTTTCTTTAAAACTTTTTGATGCATCTCATCAATTGACAAATTTTTTGCAGCAAAAAAGCTTGTTATTTTTGCGAGCACACCAGCCGAGTCAACAAAGCTTGCTCGCAAATAATAGCCTGAAGTAATTTGATTAATTTTTAAAAATTCACAATCTTTGATTTCTGAGTTTTGAAATCCATAAGCCGGAACATTGTAAGAAGGTTTGCTATCAGTTGTTACTCTTCCTAAATCGATAACATCAGTTACCACAGCACTGGCCGTAGGTTCTGAGCCTGCACCAGCTCCATAGTATAAAGTGGGTCCGAGCATATTTCCCATAACTAAAACAGCATTCATTGGGCCGTCAACATTAGCTACCAACCTTTCTTTTGGTATTAAGGTGGGATTTACTCTAACTTCAATTCCATCATTACTTTTTTTAGCCACTCCTAACAACTTAATGCTGTATCCTAACCCTTCAGCATAATTTACATCTTTTAGTTGAAGTTTGGTAATGCCCTCGGTATATACAGAGTTAAAATTTAAAGCAACACCAAATGCCAGTGACGCAATAATTGTTATTTTATGAGCTGCATCAATACCTTCAATATCAAAAGTTGGATCTGCCTCAGCATATCCTAATTCTTGTGCTTGTTTGAGCGCAGTATCAAAAGACAATCCGTTATTCTTCATCTCACTTAAGATATAGTTGGTTGTTCCATTTAATATACCTGCTACCCATTCAATTTTATTAGAGGCCAATCCCTCACGAACAGCTTTAATAATAGGAATACCTCCTGCAACGGCCGCTTCATATAAGATAACTGTATTATTTAACTCGGCTAATGTAAAAAGCTCTTTACCATGAAGAGCAATTAAAGCTTTATTGGCAGTAACTATAGGTTTACTTGCTTGAATTACTTTTTTTACAAACTCGTAAGCAATAGTAGTCCCTCCAATCAGCTCAAGGACGATATCAGATTTTGACAGCAAATCATCAAAGCTGTCGGCAATTAATTCCGGGTTATTTGTAATCGATTCAATTTTTTCTTTGTCCAAATCTAAAACTGAAACTACCTCAAAAGTTTTTCCCGTTTTCGCTAAAATCTCTTGTTTATTTTCATTCAGAACTTTAAATACACCCGACCCAACCGTGCCGAACCCGATGATTCCAATCTTAATTTTAGTCATTACTTACCCATACTTGTAAAAAATTCATTTAATCTCGAAAAAGCAATTTTCAGATCATCTTCATTTGGAAGAAAAACAACACGAAAATGATTCTTATCTTGCCAATTAAATCCGCTTCCTTGAACCAGCAGAACTTTAGTATCCATTAAAATTTTTAAAATTAGTTTTTGGTCATTGTCAATTTGATATTTCTTTGGATCTAATTTTGGAAACAAATACATTGCTGCATCTGGTTTAACGCAACTAACCCCTGGAATTGAAGTCACTAAATCATAAGCCAACTCTCTTTGGCGATACAGTCTTCCATTAATTCCAACCAGATCATTAATACTTTGATAGCCTCCTAGAGCAGTCTGGATTGCAAGTTGACCAGGAACATTAGAGCATAACCTCATGGAAGCAAGCATATTTAACCCTTCCATATAGTCAGCAGCTCTTTTTTTGTCGCCAGATAAAACAAGCCATCCAGCTCTATAACCACATGCGCGATAATTTTTTGATAAACCGTTGAATGTTGCAAAAACTATATCATCTGCTAATGATGCAATAGAAATATGTTTTTTTTCATCATAAATAACCTTATCGTAAATTTCATCTGCCATTATAATAAGGTCATGCTCTCTAGCAACTTCGATTATTTCCTCCAAAACTGCTTTAGGATAAAGAGCTCCTGTTGGGTTATTAGGGTTTATAACCACAATAGCTTTAGTTTTTTTTGAAATCTTAGACTTTATATCATCAATGTCAGGATACCAACCAGAATCTTCGTCGCAAATATAATGCACAGGTCGGCCACCTGCAAGTTTAGCAGCAGCAGTCCATAATGGATAATCTGGCATAGGGATTAACACTTCATCATCATTGTTAATAAGCCCTTGCATGGCCATTACAATTAATTCAGAAACACCATTACCGATAATAATATCGTCAACATCTACATTGATAATATTTTTTTCTTGCGTGTAATGCATGATTGATTTTCTTGGCGCAAAAAACCCATGGCTTTCAGTATATCCAGAGGCTTTTGACATATTTCGGATTACGTCTTGAGTTATCTCATCAGGAGCCTCAAAACCGAATGCTGCTGGATTACCAATATTCATTTTAATAATCTTATGGCCAGCTTCCTCCATGGACTTAGCATGAGCTAGAACGGGTCCGCGGATGTCATAACATACATCATCAAGTTTATTGGATTTTAAAATTTGTTTCACTTTAAATTTCTTTATAATAAATAAATAACAACTTAAAAAGTCACCCTATGAAATTTCACGAAATGACAGATGACAATTCTAATTATATCAGTGCCTATGAAGAAAATTGGTTAAAAATTAAGAATAATAAATATACAGAATCTATACTAATCTTCAATGATGAAATTATAAAAATTGGTAAATCATCAGTCGATCAAATAAACAAATTAATCTTAAGCAAACATAATTCAAAAAAACTGGAATTAATTATAATTGCATCAAAAGATAATTGTGAAATGAAATCTATTGAGAATTACGCAGAAATAATTGAGCAACAGATTGGTTTTGAATTTATGACAAGCGAATCAGCTTACAGAACTTTTAACATAGTGCTATCAGAAGATAGAGAAGTAGCTATACTAGTCAAACTCAGTTAAAGTTTTTTAAATACAAGTGTAGCGTTTGTTCCACCAAAACCAAAACTGTTTGACATTATAACTTTAAGCTCTTTATCTTTGAGCGCTTCTGTAACAATTGGAACTTCAGCTAAATTTTCATCAACATTTTCGACATTAGCTGAGGCAGCTATAAAATTATTTTTCATCATTATTAATGAGTAAATTGCTTCGTTTACTCCTGCAGCCCCTAATGCATGTCCTGATAGTGATTTAGTTGATGCAATTAATGGCATATGTCCATAATCACCCCCTCCAAATACATTATGAATTGCTTGAACCTCAACAACATCTCCAACCGGTGTGCTTGTGCCATGTGTATTTATATAATCAACATTTTTAGTATTATTGCCTAATGCAATCTTCATGGATCGCTCCGCACCCTCTCCACTTGGTGCTACCATGTCATGCCCATCAGAAGTTGCTCCATAACCAACAAGCTCTGCATAGATGTTTGCCCCTCTTTTTATTGCATGCTCGTATTCCTCTAAAACAACAATTCCGGCTCCACCTGCTATAACAAATCCATCTCTGTCTTTATCATAAGTTCTAGAGGCTTTTTCAGGAGTATCATTATATTTCGAAGACATGGCGCCCATCGCGTCAAATAAATAACTCATTGTCCAATGTTCCTCTTCAGCACCTCCAGCAAAAATGATATCTTGTTTGCCCATTTGGATCTGCTCTAATGCATTGCCTATACAATGTGCACTAGTTGAGCAAGCTGAACTAATCGCATAGTTAATTCCTTTAATTTTTGCGCCAGTCGCCAAGCATGCTGCGACTCCGTTAGACATCGTTTTTGTTACCATGTAGGGGCCGACTCTTCGGATACCTTTTTCTTTTAAAACTTCTGTTCCAGATAGCATCGACTCTGTTGATGTACCTCCCGCGCCAACAATTAAGCCGGTCATATTATTAGAAACATCAGAGTCCGTTAGTTTTGAATCTGCTATTGCTTCTTGCATAGCAATCCACGCATAAGCATGGCCCTTTGCCATAAATCGTAAAAGTTTTCGGTCAATCATTTCCTCGTAATTAATATTTACTGATCCTGCAACTTGAGACCTTAGTCCGCGATCTTTATATTCTTGTTGAAAGGTAATTCCTGATTTTCCGTTAAAAAGGCTATCCTTAACCTCATTCTGATTGTTACCCAAACTTGAAACAATTCCTAAACCTGTAATGACAACTCTTCGCACAATATTCCTTAAAAATTTTCCGTAGATTTAAATAAACCAACTTTTAAATCACTAGCTTCATAGATGACTCTTCCATCCACTTCCATTTTAGCATCAGCAATACCCATTACCAATTTCCTCATAATTACCCTTTTAAGATGAATGTGATAAGTAATTTTTTTTGCCTTGGGTAATACCTGCCCTGTAAATTTGACTTCACCGCTACCCAGTGCACGACCTTTGCCTTCGCCACCTTTCCAACCAAGAAAAAACCCTACCAATTGCCACATCGCATCCAAACCTAAACACCCTGGCATCACAGGGTCATTTTCAAAGTGACATTGAAAAAACCACAAATCTGGATTTATATCCATCTCAGCTTTAATGTAACCCTTGGAAAATTCACCTTTAGAATCACTAATCTCAATAATTCTGTCAAACATTAACATCGGAGGAAGTGGTAACTGAGCATTACCTGAACCAAACATATTTCCTTTTCCACACTCAATTAATTCATTGTATGTATAGCTATTTTTTTGTGTCATGTTATATTTCTTAAATGTAATAACAACATTATAAACAATAAAATTCATTAAATGCCTTAATGTATAAATTTTTAAGAACAAAGGAAAGTGACAATAATGGCTAAAAAAAACCTAGCTGATTGGCTAAAAAGTGCAAAACATTTAGAAAAAGAAATTACGAATGTAATTTTAGGACAAGACAACCCAATTAGACTAATCCTAATCTCAATTTTTGCGAGAGGCCATGTTCTTCTCGAGGGTGATGTTGGTGTTGGAAAAACAACAATGCTGAGAGCTGTTGCTCGAGGCATTGGTGGAGGATATGAAAGAATTGAAGGTACGATTGACTTAATGCCTAATGATTTGATTTATCATACCTACCTTGGAGATGATGGCAAGCCGCATGTTGACAAGGGTCCTGTTCTTAGATCAGGTGAAGATTTAAGTATTTTCTTTTTTAATGAAATTAATAGAGCTCGACCACAAGTTCACTCTCTTATGCTCAGAATTATGGCTGAAAAAACCCTCTCAGCATTTAATAAAGAATATCATTTTCCACATCTAGTTGTGTTTGCTGATCGTAATCAAGTGGAAAAAGAGGAGACTTTTGAAATACCTTCTGCAGCCAGAGATAGATTTATGATGGAGATTCCGATCGTAATTCCTTCTGACGATAAACTCATGACTGATTTAATTTTCGATACAAAATTCCACAACGCTGATAAGTTGATTAGTCAAGTTGAGCCAGATATTTTAAATTTTAACGAACTCAATGATGTGGCTACAGAAATTCAATCGAATGTTGATGCGACCCAGGAACTTGAAAAATATGCTTTAAATTTATGGAAAGCAACCATAAACCCTTCCAGCTTTAACGTAAAAATATCTGACATCGACGTTAAACGTTTAATTATCTCTGGATCCAGTCCGCGAGGAATTAGCATGATGATGAAATGCGCAAGAGTTAATGCATGGATGAATAATAGATCCTCAGTATTACCTGAAGATATCCATCAGATTTTCCATGAAACTATTGCTCACAGACTAGTATTCAACCCTGTTTATGAGCTTCGCAGAACAGAAATCGCTCGAGAGTTAACAACTGAAATAATCAATAAAGTTAGCGCTCATTAAAAATGATAATCGACTTTTTTAATTATCATATTAATTGGAAATCAAGAGGGATTCATCCTGGAAATCACAAATCGGATCAAAGAGGAATGGGAATAGAATTTGCAGGTCATTCAAATCTTCTTGATTATCCCGACCCAAGAAGAATAGATTTAAGAATGACAATGAAGGACCCGATGGATCAGGTTTACGTAAGAATTTTCAATCAAAGAAGCGCTTCTCCAGTGATGATATTTTCTGATCTTTCTTCAAGCATGAGGTTCGGAAACGAACATGAAAATAAAATTCGCAAGTCTAGTCTAATTGCCCAGATTATTAGAAATTCAGCTTACAGAAACAGTGATGCTGTTGGATTTGTAGGATTTAATAATGATATACCCCAAGAATGGACTTCGCCATTATCTTACAAACCATACCGGGTAGACGCATTAATTAAAGAAATGAAGGATTACACACCTGAAAATAAAGATTCAAGTGCCATCACCAAATTACATAGTCTGCTCCCAAAAGACCATACGTTAATTTTTATAATATCTGACTTTCATATGCCAAATGAGCATATTATCAACTTCCTAAGCAACACCAAAAAACATACTGTTATTCCAATAATTCTCTGGGATGAAAAAGAGTTTAAAGATCTACCCCGTTTTGGGATAACCACACTAACAGATCCGGAAACATTTGAAGAAAAAACAGTTTTAATGAGAAAAAGGTTAGCAAAAAAAATTGCAAAAATGTTTGAGAACCAAAAAAATAATCTAACAACGATTTTTAACCGTTTTGACGCGCCACCTTTTTTTGTAACCGATAAATTTAACCCAGATCATATGACACAATATTTTAATGAGTATTACCATGCATAGGCTTGTATTTCTTTTAATAATTCTAAACGTTAATTTGTTTGCATTTGAAGATCCCAAAAATTTTCCTGATCTTAATGAAAAGTATTTCAAGTTATCGATAACCGAACCTGATCAAAAAGTTGGTTACCATGTGGGAGACATTATAAAAAGACAAATCAATCTTATAGTTAATGAGCCATATAGCTTAATCGAAGAATCTCTCCCGATTGTTGGTTATGAAAAAAGATATCGCGGACAATTGCTTGGAATAACGTTACAAGAAGTAAAAAAAACAAACCAAAATAATATACACAAACTTGATCTAACATATCAAATTTTCACAAACAATGTTGTAGCAAAGCCAGCTTTTATAACCGCCGACTATTATAGGGTTATTAACAAAAACAAACCTGAAGAAATTCTCAAGATAAGAGTTCCAGAACTGACCATAGCCGTGTCTCCAATAGCAATTTTTGGTGATATTAAGGTTGAAGAGGATATGAGCGACTTTAGGGGCCCTTTGTTAATGAATAAAGAAAAATATAAAGAATTGATTATAGAAAGTATCTTGATGGCAATAATATCCATTATCTTTCTTTTTTATGTATATACGCGCTTTACAATACTTCCTGGATTTAAGAAGATATTTTTACCTGTTTATAAAAAATATAAAAAACGATCGAACATCGAAACAGATAAATTAATCATTGAGCTCCATCAAGGTTTAAATAAGATCTCTAACTCAAGTATTTTTGAAAAAAATCTCAATGATCTCTACAAACAAAATCCCTCTTTTAAAAATATTGATACCGAACTAAAAGTATTTTTTAAAATCTCAAATAACATGCTTTTTAATAAAGCTCTTAAAAATGATGGTGAGATTTTTTCCTGGCTCTTAAAATTTTGCTTTCATTGTCACTTATGTGAAAAAAAACTTCCCATAAAATCGGCCGATATTAACTTGATAAAAATTTAAAATGTATTTTTCAAATCCATTATTTCTTTTATTAATTCCACTAGCCTTGGTACCATTTTTATTTAAAACCATAACAAGAAACTTTTACTCATGGAATAAATTACTTCCCAATGACTCGTCATCAAATTTTTTATCGATACTTATAAAATTATTTAATAGTCTAATAATTCTATTTCTTATAATTTATTTTTCCTCGCCTCATCAAAATCAGCAAGAAGTTACCAAAGTTGGGGTAGGTTCACAAATTGGTCTGGTCCTAGATAGAAGCGCATCGATGGATGATCCTTTTTCAGGATCAACAACAAATGATGATAATGGAATTGGCGAAACCAAATCAGCGGCTGCAGCAAGGTTAATTTCAAATTTTGTGGAATCTCGAAAAAATGACATGATTGGGGTGATCACATTTAGTAATTCCGCAATGTTTGTTTTACCGTTAACGCAAAATAAAGAAGCAATTACAGGAGCGGTTAATGCCACCGCGGGGAATGCCCTATTCCAAACAAATATTGGTGCCGGCCTTACGAGTGTATCTGAATTATTTGCTAAAGTTGAAGACTCAGGATCAAGGGCGGTTATCTTGCTATCAGACGGAGCTGGAAGAATTGATGCTCCTACTCAACAAAAGATATTAGATTGGTTTGATCGCTTTGATATTGGTCTATATTGGATTGTACTGAGACAGCCAGGAGGGATCAGTATTTTTGATAAAGATTTTAAACATGTTGATGAGACACAGATGCCTCCTCAGCTGGAATTGTATGAATACTTCAAAACATTTAGGTCTCCATTTCAGGCTTATGAGGCCGAAGATCCTGAGTCACTAGAGAAGGCTATTAAAGATATTAACCTTAAAGAAAAAAAACAGATCTTTTATAAAGAAATTATTCCAGGAAAAGACTTTTCCAAGCACTTTTTAATAGCTGCATTTTTTATGACTTTTTTGTTATTCTTATTAAAATTAATAGAAATTAAACGATGATTATCAAATTAAAAAATTTATTCACTATAAAGTATCTATCTGCAATAGCCACTTTTATATTGATCATTAGTATTTTAAATATTTGCTTGCAAGGCTTTTATTTATTTAAAACAAATAAATTCAATAATGAAATCGCTAAAGGTGAAAATCCATCTTTTTTTGAACAGTCGTTTGAAGCAAGATTTGCCACAGCTTATTGGCTAGCAAAAAAAGAAATGTTTAAAGAATCAACTATCTTATTTAACAACTTAATGAAAAATGCAAATTTAGATCAAAAATCTGCCATTCAATATAATATTGGTAATATTTTTTTTAAGAGGGGGCTCTTAATTAATGGAACAAGCATGACGGTTCGCGATGAAGCTGAGTATCTTTTCCAGCAAGCAGCTAAAGCATACAAACAGTCGCTTAAATTCAAACCGTATTATTGGGATGCTAAACATAATCTTGACCGACTCCTAACCATGCTCCCACCTGATCCAACACCTGGGGTTGGAGATTCAGACTCTCCTGGTTTGATAATGGGCAATATCCCCGTAGGTCTTCCGTAGGTAGCATATGAGAAAGCTTTTTAAACACTTTAATAAAAGGAGTGACCTTTTTCTTTTAATTAGTTTGTTACTTTTAGTAATTGCTATCCTTAATCCTTCATTGCCAATTAAACAATCACGTTATAACTATATTCTTATTGCCGACATCTCTCAGAGTATGAATACTGAAGATATGTCTGACGGTAATAAGAAAATTTCTAGGCTTGAATACACCAAAAAAACTATGTATCGACTTCTCGATTATTTTCCATGTGGAACCAAGGTAAGCATTGGAATGTTTGCTGGAGTTTCAGTATCTGCAACATATTCTCCAATTGAGGTTTGTAGCAACTTTAGTAACATTCACACGACAATATCGAAACTTGATTGGCGATCAACATGGTCTGGCAATACGAGAATAAGAGAGTCAACAGTTAATCTTGCAAGACTCATAAGAAGCTTTCCGGAATCTGCTCAAGTCATATTTTTTACAGATGGAGAAGAGGCACCAAAACTGCACGCGTTTAATACACGCAATCTGGAACAGTTCCAAGGTGGCAAGGATTGGTTGTATGTGGGAGTAGGCTCCAATGAAGGTACACCTATTCCAAAATTTGATAATAAGAATCAATTAATAGGCTATTGGTCGAATGAAAGCTTTGCCCTTCAACCTGGGATTGCTCAAATATCAGAATCTAATATTGGAGCCCGAGATAACAACGTAGCTTCTGGAACAAGTGATAGATATTTATCAAAATTAGATGAAGAGTACTTAAAAAAATTGTCAACTGAGATTAATGGAATCTACATTAAAGGTGATAGTTTTAAAAACATAACCAAAGCAATGAAACAACAACCTCCAGCATGGAAATCTTCTGCAAAATTTAGCCTACAGCCTATTTTAGCTGGATTGGCGTTATTATTATTTATAGCGCGCTTTATATCCAAATCAAGCTTCAGAGTATTTTTAAGTCGATTCTCAAAATGATCATTAACCTTCTCGAGCATTTTTTTTCTGCAATCAAGGTTGAGGGTAAAGACAGTGAAAATTTTCTTCAGGGTCAACTAACTAACGATATTAGATTGGCAAATGAAAAATTTATTTACTCTGGGCTATGTAACCCAAAAGGTAGATTGTTCGCTTTTTTTTATATTTTAAAATTTAATGGTGCATATTTTCTTATATGCCCAAAAGCAATAGCCGAATCAATACAAAAAAAACTTAACATGTATATTTTAAGGTCTGATGTCTCTATATCAATTGATGAAAAAATTAATATATATGGATCATTTGATCAACCAGTCGATAAAAGTTTAAAAGAAATTAAAAATGACTTTAGTTATCATTCTTTTTCAAACAATAAAATAACCATTAAGATCCCTGGAGACAAAGCTCGATTCCTTATTATTCATGAAGAATTTATAGACTATAATGAAATCTCGATCGACGCATCTTCCTGGATTATTGAAGATTTAAAATCAGGTATTCCCTTTATAACGAAAGAAACGCAGGAGGTATTTTTAGCTCATACATGTAATCTTGATTTAATAAATGCTATAAACTTTAAAAAGGGGTGTTACACAGGGCAGGAAATTATTGCTCGAACCCATTATCTTGGAAAACCTAAACATCGATCTTATTTTGGCATCATTGGTAGTCAATTATCTGCCCCACCAGGAACAGAAGTTAAATTTGATGGAAAAAAGGTTGGGACTTTAGTTATGTCATCATACCTAAATAATAATACATATATCCTTTTTGAGACTACTGCTGAAAATGAAACAAAAAGTCTTACAATCAACAACCAATTAATAGGCGGTATCAAGTCATTTACAGGTTAATTAGTATTCCCAATAACCAAAAAGAATGTTTCATTAGGCTTGATTAATCCAAGATCAAATCTTGCTTTTGCCTCAATAACTTCTGACCCATGCTTTAAATCATATACAACAGCCTTTAAGACATCATTTTCATTTTGTATTTTATTATTAATCACAACTTGCTGATCAATTTGTTTTTGAAGAGAAATAACACTCATCCACCCGCCCTTTCCGAACCACAGCGGATACTGTAAGAGTAGAATTAACGCTGTAAAAATTAAAGATAGAAGCTTCATTCTTCTAGTTGATAAAACGCTTTTAGTCCAGCATAAGAGGCACTATCGCCAAGTTCCTCCTCAATTCTCAACAATTGATTATATTTTGCTGTTCTTTCAGACCTGGACATTGATCCTGTTTTAATTTGCATTGCATTCGTTCCAACCGCTAAATCAGCAATGGTTGTATCTTCGGTTTCTCCAGATCTGTGAGAAATGACTGCGGTATATTTATTCTCCTGAGCCATCTCTATGGTTTGCAACGTTTCGGATAATGTACCTATTTGGTTTACTTTTATGAGTACGGAATTTGCAATTTTTTTATTAATTCCATCCCTTAAGATCTTTGGGTTGGTGACAAAAAGATCATCTCCGACCAGCTGAATTTTTTTTCCAACTTTTTCCGTTAACAACCTCCATCCGTCCCAGTCATTCTCATCCATTCCATCTTCAATACTTATGATAGGGTATTTATCACACCAGGCCTCAAGGTAATTTGCCATTTCTGTCGAATTAAGTTTAATATTTTCAGATTCTAAATGATACAGTCCGTCACTATAAAATTCTGACGAAGCGCAATCAAGAGCAATAAAAACATGTTTTCCAGCTTGGTATCCAGCATCTTCAATAGATTCCATGATCAGCTCTATTGCTTCTTCATTAGAAGACAAATTGGGGGCAAATCCACCTTCATCACCTACGGTTGTCATCATATTTCTTTTTGATAAATTATTCTTCAATGCATGAAAGATTTCAGCCCCGCAGCGAATTGCCTCTGAAAATGTTTTAAATCCCGCCGGAACAATCATAAACTCTTGCATATCAACACTATTGTCAGCATGTGCGCCTCCATTGATAATATTCATCATTGGAGTTGGTAGCGAAAAGGTATTATTTTTCGATATTGTTTGATACAGCGGTTTATTTAAGAAATTTGCATATGCACGGGCTGTGGCCATTGAAACGGCTAACATGCTATTAGCACCTAGTTTGCTTTTATTCTCTGTTCCATCTAATTCAATTAGCTTTTTATCAATTAAACTCTGGTCTGATACATCTGCTCCAATCAGTATTTCATTTATTTCTTTGTTTACATAATTGACCGCATTAATAACGCTTTTACCTAAATATATAGATTTATCTCCATCTCTAAGCTCAATCGCCTCCTTTGAGCCGGTAGATGCCCCTGAAGGTACTATAGCCCTGCCTATAACGCCATTTTCTAAAATAACATCAGCCTCAACAGTTGGATTTCCTCTTGAATCAATAACTTGTCTTCCTTTTATCTTATGAATAATTGTCATTACTTACCTTTTTTTTATTTAATTTACTTGATTTTTTTTACTAAAGCATCGATATCTTTTAATGTGGCTAATAGATTTGGCATGTCACTTAAAGTAACTGCATTGGGGCCATCAGATAATGCATTTTTAGGGTCTGGGTGAGTTTCCATAAAAATACCGGAAATACCAACTGCTGCTGCTGCTCGAGATAGCAAAGGCACAAATTCACTCTGACCTCCACTTCTATCTCCCTTACCTCCAGGTTGCTGAACAGAATGCGTTGCATCAAATATCACTGGACAGCCAGTTTCTCTCATAATTGAAAGAGATCTCATATCGGAAACTAATGTGTTGTAACCAAACGAGACACCTCGTTCACACACCATAATATTATCTAATCCACCATTAGCCTCTTTTGCCTTATTAACAACCATGGTCATATCGTGCGGTGCCAAAAACTGACCTTTTTTTATGTTGACTGGTTTCCCTGATCGAGCCACTGCATTTATAAAGTCTGTTTGTCTACAAAGAAAAGCTGGGGTTTGCAGAACATCCACCACTTCAGAGACTGCTTGAACTTGCTCTTCTGTGTGAATATCGGTTAATACTGGCAGTTCTAATTCCCGCTTTACTTTTTCGAGAATTCTAAGCCCTTTATCAATACCATGCCCCCGAAATGTGTTATTCGAACTTCTATTTGCCTTATCAAAGGATGACTTAAAGATAAAGTTTATACCTAGGTCATTTGTTATTTTTTTTAACTGAGCAGCGACATTTAAAGTCATCTCCTCACTTTCAATTACGCAAGGACCAGCAATTAAAAAAAAGGGTTGATCAAGACCTATATCAAATCCGCATAATTTCATTTTTTTTCCTTACTAAATTTAACAGCATGTTTAATAAAATCTAAAAACAATGGGTGTGCATTCTTTGGGTTGGAAGTAAATTCTGGATGAAATTGACAGGCAAAAAACCATGGGTGCTCTGCTTTCGGTAACTCTACAATTTCACACAAGTCATCATCTTTTGTTTTTGAAGAAAAAATTAAACCGGCCGCTTCGAGAGTATCGATATATTTATTATTAACTTCATAACGATGCCTATGTCTTTCATTTACTTCATTACCATATATTTCGTGGGCAATAGTACTCTCTTTGATTAAAGCAGCTTGCGAGCCAAGCCTCATAGTCCCACCAAGATCCGAACTGTTGTCCCTCTTAACAATATCTCCTGTACGATCTTTCCATTCTGTTATTAAACCAACAACAGGATCAGGTGTATTCAAATCAAACTCTGTGCTATTAGCTTTTTGGAGACCCGCCTTATTTCTTGCATACTCTATAACTGCTAGTTGCATCCCTAGACATATGCCAAGAAAAGGTATTTTATTTTCTCTAGCAAACTGAATCGCCATAATCTTTCCTTCTGTACCACGCTTACCAAAACCACCGGGAACGAGAATTGCATCAATATTTTTTAACGGAGAGAGATCCGATTCAAGTTTTTCAGAATCTATAAAATTTAAAGTGACTTTTGCTTTATGATGAAATCCACTATGATTTAATGCTTCGGTTAATGACTTATAGGACTCTGTTAAATCAACATACTTGCCTACAAAACCAATTTTGATTTCAATCTCAGTATTTTCAATAAGTTTAGTTATCTTATCCCAGTCAGATAAATCAGCTTTAGGAGAGTCAATTTCTAATACCCTACATACAATGTCATCAATATTTTGAGCATGAAGCATATTTGGAATTTTATAAATAGAATCTGCATCTAAACAAGAGATGACTGAATCTTTTGGAACATTGGTAAATAAGGCTATCTTATCTTTTTCTTCAATGGGTATTTCTGTCTCGGATCGGCATAACAATAAATCTGGCTGAATTCCTATTTCTCTAAGCTCTTTAACAGAGTGTTGAGTTGGTTTGGTTTTAAGTTCACCAGCAGCGGCAATATAAGGAAGTAAAGTAAGATGAATATAACAGGCATTATTTCTTCCTTCCTCAAAACCCATTTGTCTGATTGCTTCTAAAAAAGGGAGTGATTCGATATCGCCAACCGTTCCACCAACCTCAACAATTGTGACATCAGAGCCTTCGGCGCCTTTTTTGATTTGAAGTTTAATTTCATCTGTAATATGAGGTATTACTTGAACTGTTTTTCCTAGATACTCACCACGACGTTCTTTTTTTATGACTGAATCATATATCTGTCCGGTAGTGAAATTACTATTTTTTGTCATTTTAGAGGTAACAAACCTCTCGTAATGACCAAGATCAAGATCTGTTTCTGCTCCATCAGCCGTTACAAAAACTTCACCATGCTGAAAAGGGCTCATTGTTCCTGGGTCAACATTAATGTAAGGATCAAGCTTCATCATAGAAACTTTTAGTTTTCTAGATTCTAAAATAGAACCTAAACTTGCGGCGGCTATACCTTTTCCGAGTGATGAAACAACGCCGCCAGTAACGAAAATGTATTTGGTCATTGAATTCTGCTTTGTTTTACTGACGGATAACCATTTTACTGGAATGAAAGCATTCCGACAATCAATTTAATTTTTAGAATTTTTTAGGGCCGTAATTAGAAAATTTACTCAGCACATCATCCATTTGCAAGTCTGTTAAAAGAGTAAATTCGCCAATTTTTTTTAACTCAAGATATTGTTTTGCTAGATGTTCAAGCTCCTGGCTTAAATAAAAAGCATTTTCTAAGTCTTCCGATACAACAACCGAACCATGATTAGCAATTAAGCAACCTTTTTGACTTCCAAGAGCTTTTAATATTTTATTCGAAAGTTGTTTTGTTCCAAACAGTTCATAGTCAGAGCAATTAATCGTTTTACCCCCAAAAAGTGCAACCATATAATTAAAGGAAGGAATACTATCCCTTAGAGCACTTACTGCGCTCGCGTAACAAGAATGCGTATGAATGATGGCTTGAACGTCATCTCGTTTGAAATATATATCTTGATGAAATTGCCACTCGCTTGATGGTTTTAAAGACATCTCTGAAATTTCTTTTTCGTTAATTCCTATCTTACATTTAACAATATCTTTTGATGTAAGGAGATCGCCAGGAATGCCGCTGGGCGTTATATAAAAAAAATTTTCTTCCCTGACACTGATATTCCCTGTAGCCGCATGATTCAGGCCCTGATCAATTAATTTTTTTGAAAAATTGCATATCTCTTGTTGAATTGAAATCATAACAATCCTTTTAGCTCTGAGGGTTTAAAAATTCCCTTTTCTGTAATAATCCCAGAAATTAAATGTGGTGGAGTGATATCAAAAGCTGGATTATATGTTTCATAATCTGGAAAATAGATTGAGGTTCTTTTTCCGTCATTAGATACTCCATAAATTTGTTTTATTTCCATCTGGTCTCTTGCTTCTATTTCAAAATTAACATCATGATCAAATTTGGGGTCAATCGTTGATATAGGGGCTGCAACATAAAAAGGAATTTTTTGATCAAACGCTGCTAATGCTTTTAAATAGGTACCAATCTTATTACACACATATCCTTGAGTTGATATTCGATCTGCGCCTACTATAACAAGATCAACTTTATCTTGCATCATTAATAAACCGCCTGCATTGTCTACAATTAAAGTATGTGGAATGTCGAGGTTTTTTAACTCCCAACAAGTTAACAGTCCCTGATTTCTTGGTCGGGTTTCATCAACCCATATATGAATATTCTTCTTTTGTTCAAATGCATGAAAAATTGGACTTAGTGCAGTTCCATAATCAACTGTAGCAAGCCAACCAGCATTACAATGAGTTAAAATATTAATTGGCCTATCAAGACTTTTATGAATAATTTCTGACCCGATTTCACCAATCAGTTTATTTGCACGAATATCACTTTGAATTAAGTCTTCAGCAAAATTCCATGCATTTTTTTTTCGTTGATTCTCTGGCGTATTCAATAAAAAATTTTTTATTTTTGTTACTGCCCAATATAAATTAACGGCTGTAGGTCTTGATGAGATAATCTGCTTAGCTAAATGTTCAATATTTGAATTTGATGAATCACATTGAGTACCCAAGACCAAGGCCAGTGCGCCACAAATTCCAATTACTGGAGCACCTCTAACCTGCATAGTTCGAATGGCTGTTATTAACACTAAATAATCATCAGTCGAAACTAACTCAAATTCATAGGGTAATTTAGTTTGATCAATAAATTCAACAACTCCTATATGGCTATGAGCGTAAATCGTCTGATAATATTTATCTGCTACTTTCATACAATAGCCTTATTAAAAACAAAAATTTCATTAATATTCTTTTTTAATTGCCATGATAAGTCATTTAGCGATAAGCCGCGATGCTCTGAAAAAAATTCAGATATAAACTGAATTTGACTTGGATGGTTTGACTCTTGCGGGTTAAGCCATGCTGGATTCATATCGGGTGCATCTGTCTCTAAAACTATAGAGTTTAAAGGCAATTCTTTAGCTAACATTCTAATTTTTTTTGCTCTTTCAAATGTCATCGCGCCACCAAATCCAAGCTTAAAACCCATATCTATCAAAATCTCAGCTTGCTGAAAACTACCATTAAAAGCATGCGCAACCCCAATTATTCTGGGAAAGCGCTTCAGAATGTTTATTACATGATCAATCGCTGACCTTACATGAAGAATTACCGGTAAATTATATTTACTGGCTAACTCAAGTTGTTTTTCAAAAAAAATTATTTGTTTATCTTTGTTAAAGTTTTTGACATAAAAGTCCAAACCAATTTCGCCAATTGCAATTGGATTATATTCCTCGATGTATACAACAAGTTTTTGAATAACATCTGGATCTTTACCTTCTAAGAAAAGTGGGTGGTATCCAAATGCATATTGGATTTTGGAATTTCTTTTATTCAAATCGATAAGTTTTTTAAAACTACTATCATCGGCTGATGGACAAATAATATAATCAATGTTGGGGTTGTTAATTTTAGTTAGCTCTTCAATTGAGTTTTTTTCATTGATGATGAAGTCAAGATGACAATGACTATCAATCCACATAACTAACCCTAAAAATTGATCGTAGGTCGTTATTGAAAAATCTTTGATCCTGAAGCTTAAGATTAATCTTACTTTTCATATCTTCTAGAACAGGTTGATTAAACATTTCATTAGACTGTCCACCCATCACAGATGGTGACTGAAAAGCAATCAGCTCATCAATTAAATGATTTTTTAAAAACACTCCGTTAAGTCCGGGACCTGCCTCAATCAATAGCTCATTAATTTCCATTGTTTGAAACAAACGCATACATTCTGACAAAATGAGTCCTGACGCATTCATTTTTATCTTAACAAACATAGCAGCTACATCAGGTTTTTCTTTTAAATCAACACCGTGCAATACATAAACATTTTTTTGTTTTAAGATATCCGAGTCTAAATCTATTTTTAAATGGGTATCCATAATAAATCTAATGGGTTGCGCATCATCTGGCAGGCTTCTGACAGTCAGCTTTGGGTTGTCATCATTTACGGTTTTGTACGAAGTTAGAATCGCACTACTTTGGGCCCTGATTTGCTGGACATTTTCTCTGGAATACTTATTGGTTATCCATTTACTAACCTTGTTTGATAGGCTGGTTTTACCATCAAAAGATGAAGCAATTTTCGATCTTATGAAAGGTCTGTTATTAAGAATCCTTGAAAAAAAACCAAGATTCAATTCTTTAGCCTGGTTTTCAAGGATACCAATCGTAATATCAATTCCAGCCATTTTTAATCGTTTAATCCCCTCGCCATTAACCTGAGGATTTGGATCTAATGTTGCAACAACCACTCTTGAAATTTTTCTTTCTATAATTAAATCGACACATGGTGGAGTTTTTCCTTGATGTGAGCATGGCTCTAATGTTACATAAATTGTTGAATTTATTAATTTTTTTTGATCTTTACAAGATAGAATTGCTTCAACCTCGGCATGCTTGGATCCATATTTTTGATGAAATCCTCGTGAAATTACTTGATTATCTTTGACTATGACTGCGCCTACCCGAGGATTTGGGTGGCATGCGTTATTACCTTTTTCAGCCAAAATAAGTGCCTCTGACATAAAAAAATAATCAAGCTGATCCTGATTCAATCTAATCCAAATCCTTGATTACATTACTAAAATCTTCAACATCAGAAAAGCTACGGTATACCGATGCAAAACGAATATACGCCACCTTATCTAATCTTTTTAATTCGAGCATTACTGACTCTCCAAGCGTTCGTGAATCAATCTCCTTTTCACCTGAGGATAGAGCTTTTTGAATAATATTGGTTATTGCTTGACTAACAAAGTCTGCAGGCACGGGTCTTTTGTGCAAGGCTCTCGCAAAAGACTGCTCAAGCTTCGTTACCTTGAATTCCTCTCTTTTACCATCCTGCTTAATTACGCTTGGTAAACCTAAATCAGCACTTTCATAGGTGGTAAAACGCTTTTCACATGCCTGACATTTACGCCGCCTTCTTATTGAATCTCCAGCCTCATTCACTCTTGAGTCTATAACTTGGGTGTCTGGCTTAGAACAAAAGGGGCATCTCATTAAAATTCCTTATTTTTTGTAAACTGGAAATTTTTGCATCAATTCGGATACGCTATGTTTTACCTGATTCAGAATGTTTTCATCTTCAGGATTATCAAGAACGTCTGCAATAAAATTTACCACCTGAATTGACTCATCTTCCTTAAGCCCTCGTGTGGTGATGGCTGGAGTTCCTATTCTAATTCCAGAGGTAACAAAAGGGCTCTCGGGATCATTGGGGATTGAGTTTTTATTAACAGTAATATGGGCCAATCCTAAAATACGATCAGCTTCTTTTCCAGTCAATTTTTGGGCTGTTAAGTCTACTAAAAAAACATGGGATTCTGTTCTCCCAGAAATTACCCGATATCCTCTTTTGATAAATTGTTTGGCCATTGCTTTAGCGTTTTTGACAACTTGCTCTTGATAAACTTTGAATTCTGGTTTGGATGCCTCAAGAAAAGCGACTGCTTTGGCTGCTATGACATGCATCAGAGGTCCACCCTGAATGCCTGGAAAAACCATAGAATTCAGGGCCTTAGCATGCTCTTCCTTGGCTAAGATAAACCCACCCCTCGGGCCTCGTAAAGACTTATGCGTTGTTGAAGTTACAAAATCTGCATAAGGAACTGGATTCGGATAAACGCCACCAGCAATCAGCCCTGAGTAATGAGCCATATCCACCATAAAATAAGCTCCAACTTTTTTAGCTATCTCACCCATTCTTTTCCAGTCAAAAGATAACGCATAGGCTGACGCACCGCCAATAATCAATTTTGGCTTATTTTCGATAGCTAGAGCCTCCATGTGGTCATAATCAATTTCTTCATTATCGTTCAAACCATAGGGAACAATATTAAATAACTTGCCTGATAGATTTGCGGGTGACCCATGAGTTAGGTGTCCCCCATGCCCTAAATTCATGCCCATAATTGTGTCGCCGGGTTTTAGAAAGGCAAAATAAACAGCCTGATTGGCTTGGCTTCCGGAGTGCGGTTGAACATTGGCATATTCGGCTCCGTAGAGCTTTTTAATTCGCTCAATAGCTAAGTGTTCTACCTGGTCAACAAACTCACATCCACCGTAAAATCTCTTGCCAATATAACCTTCAGCATATTTGTTGGTTAATTGGGACCCTTGAGTTTCCATTACCGCTGGGCTGGTGTAGTTTTCCGAGGCTATAAGCTCAATATGCTCTTCTTGTCTTATTTGCTCATTAACAACTTGAGCGAATATTTCAGGGTCAATTTCTTTTAGTGAATAATCGTTATATTTGTACATAAGCTAGTAAATTAATTAAATATTTTAAAAAAATTATTTTATCATGCTGAAGTAAATGTTTTAATGGTATTTCATAGATTTAAAACAAAATTGAGGTAAATTTAATTATGAAATGGACAGATTCAAACGCAATCGCAGAACATCTTTACGACCATTATCCAGAAATAGATCCAAAAACCATAAGGTTTACCGATCTGCTTGAATGGACCCTCTCGATTGATGGATTTTGCGATAAAAAAGAAAATTGTGGTGAAAAAATTCTAGAGGCTATTCAAATGGCCTGGATTGAAGAGTACGAATGATTGATGAATCAATTTTTAAAGCCTATGATATTCGCGGTATTGTTGGGGAGGGGTTGTCAGATAATTCTATTTTAATGATTGGAAAAGCAATCGGCTCAGAATCAATCAATCAAAATCAAAAAGTAATTAGCGTTGGTTATGACGGGAGAGTTTCAAGTCCTGGCATATCTAAAATCTTAATAGAAGGTCTTTTATCCTCGGGTATAGACGTGATAGATATTGGTTTGGTTACAACGCCGATGTTGTACTACAGCACTTACTTTTTAAAAACCGGAACCGGGGTTATGATAACAGGAAGTCATAACCCACCCAGCTACAATGGTTTCAAGATGGTTATCAACAACACAACCTTAAGCTCCATGGCTATTCAGCAACTTAAAAGTAGAATTATCAATAATGATTTCAATTCTGGGAATGGCAAAAAAACAACAAAAAACGTATCTTTGGATTATAAAAATCATATTCTCGATACCGTAAAACTGAAGAGGAAAATGCGTATTGCCATTGACTGTGGAAATGGTGCTGCAGGCATCATTGCTAAACAATTATTTCAAGAGCTTGGTGCTGACGTTGTGGCACTCTATGATGATGTTGATGGTAACTTTCCAAACCACCATCCAGACCCATCAAAACCTGAAAACCTTCAAGAATTAATTGAGGTTGTAACCAATAGCGAGTGTGAAATCGGGCTTGCTTTTGACGGTGATGCAGATCGTTTAGGAGTTGTGAATAAAAATGGTGAGATTATCTTTCCAGATCGCCAGCTGATGCTTTTTGCAAAGAGTGTGTTGAAAGACCATCCAAATCAAACCATTATTTTTGATGTAAAGTCGTCACGTTATTTATTTGATTGGATTAAGGCAAATAACGGAAATCCTTTAATTTGGAAAACAGGGCATTCATTAATTAAAGAGAAAATGAAGGAAACAAAATCTGTTCTAGCGGGAGAAATGAGTGGTCATACCTTTTTCAACGATAAATGGTTTGGCTTTGATGATGGTGTATATGCAGGGGCAAGATTGCTTGAAATTCTGAGTCATGAAACATTACCTATCCAAGAAGTGTTGAGCAATCTCCCAAAAGGAGTTTCGACACCAGAAATTAATATTGCAGTGAATGAAGGTGAGCAGCACAAAATTATTCAAGATCTTCAAAACACTGCTGAGTTTAAAGACGCCCTCGAAATAATAAAAATTGATGGCTTGAGGGTTGAATATCCTTTCGGTTTTGGACTAATGAGAGCTTCGAACACTACCCCAGTAATAGTCTTAAGATTTGAGGCCGATAGTGAATTGAATTTAACAAAAATCCAATCTGAATTTAAATCAATTTTATCTACAAAAGTTAGAAGTGAAAAAATACCTTTTTAAAGTCACTGACCCTCTTGACAGGCAATTTGGAGATAGGCTTCATTTAGAGTATTTGATTTGACAGGCATCCAGTCAAAATGAGCACCTTTAGACATCAGTGGATCTCCATTACCCATTTGAGAGGGATAAACAGAATAAGAGAGGATTCTCATTTTTTTTTGTCCACAATCAAATTCAGAAAATGACCGAATAGAGTTATAGCTAAGTTTATAGGAATTTTTTTTTATGATAACAGGAGCCTTAAAATCTTCAAGTGTCATCATCCGAATGGCATTTTTTCTTTTTACGAGAGCATCCAGATCGACGTAATACTTGGCTTCTTTTTCTGGATTTTCATAGATTAAGGTCCAGGCACAGAAAACTGTAGGAGAAAAAAATACAAGAACGAAGTAAATTAAAATTTTTTTTATCATGCGACTATTCTACCAAAAAAAAAGACCCGATAAATCGGGTCTTTTATATAAGAACAAGAATTACTTGTTCATTACGTACATGGTTACTTCGAAACCAAAACGCATTTCAGTAGCTGCTGGTTTTGTCCACATAATATTTCTCCTTAAAAGAAAATTAATTAAAAGATCTAGCCGAACATATCGGGCAAGTACATTGCCATTTATGAAAAGGCCAAAAAGTAATGTTTGTATTTCTGTGTTGTAACTTCATTAAAATGAAATTATTTATTACATACGTACATTGTTACTTCAAAACCAAAACGCATTTCAGTTGCTGTTGGTTGTGTCCACATAGTATTTCTCCTTGTTTATGTTAATAAAATTTCTAACATAAACCAGATCATTGAAGATGTAGCCTAAACTACAAAGGTTCAACTTGAGATTTACATTTACACTATATAACTTTACTTAAAAAACAGAATGAAGAACAACATTAAGATAGTCTAAGTAAAATCATTATGAATCAACTCATTTAAACCAGGTTATTTAGCATCCCCAGCTTCGTATCCATCTTCGCCCGGAAGTTTGATTGGAGAATCTTCATCACCTGTTGGGTTGAAGCCACCATTGCCCCCAATAAGCAGAGCATCGGTTGGGTGGAATGTTTCTTCCCCAGCAAAAACAGAGGTAAACGCTACCAAACAACTAATAATCGATAAAACTTTTAAATATTTCATTACTTAATCTCCTAAATAGTTAGTTAACTTTTAAGCACAAAAATATATGAAAACCTATCTTCTACATTTTCAATGATCTCATCTATACTGTACATATATATGATTACCTTTGTCAAATATTAACCTTTCATTGTGAAAGTTTAACCAAAAGGTCTTTGGCGTAAACAGAGCCCCCTTCAATAGAATTTTTGATAATCAACAACCCTTTTTCCTTATCTTCAGGAACGATATAACCATAAAAATACAGCAGCCCCAAAATTGTTTGCGCATAAAGATTTTTATTTTCAGCAGCGACCTTTAGCCATGTGAAAGCGGTTAGTTTGGAAACTTCATAACCATTGGCATACAATAACCAGATAAACAATTGTTTATCTGGATTATCTTTAGCTTCAGATTTTAAAAGTTTCAAATCAAAAGGTTTGTCATTAAACTTAATCGTCGGTTTATTCTCGAAATAAGATTTGTCATCGACGTCAATTTTGCACCCCTGATTTCCCAAGGCAAATGAGTGCCACTTAAGCTCATTTTTTTTTGCAGATGACAGTTCGTTAGCATATAAACAGATACTTAGCGGGTCTCCATCCAAAGCTTGTTTTTTTAAAGCTTCATCTGCTCCACTTTTAACAACTGATGTAAAGAATATTAATAACAAGAACAAAAATCTAGAAACAAAAATAAACATATAAAAATTTGTAATAATTGAAGAAATAGATTAAATTAGAGTAAGTTTATTGGCATTTTTATGATATGAAAACCCTTAATTTTATTCTTTTTAGTTTGATAGCATTATTTGCAAGCGTGAGTGCTTACGCGGATGCTAACCCAGACATATGGCCATATCTAAAAGAGAAAGAATTTAAAGATCGATTAATCACCGAAAATCAAAATTTTCTTAAAATTGATGGGCCAAAAAGAGCTTCAAGCGGAGCACAAGTCCCTGTTACGATTAGTCTAAAGAAAGGGAATCATGACATCAAGAAAATTTATATGTACATTGATGCCAACCCGGGACAGCATGCTGCGACCTATCTTCTTACTGATCAGTCCCAAGAAATTAATCTGAGCACCAGAATTAGAATGGAAACAGACTCTTATGTGAGAGCTATTGCAGAGACATCTGATGGGCAATTATTTATGAGCGCAATTCCTATCAGAGCTTCAGGAGGCTGCAGTGGGTATATGGATGTTCACGATCCAGAATTAACAAAAGATTTGGGTAAAATATTACTCAAAACACAAAACAACTTTGTTACTACCAGAATCAAACATCCGAACTTTACTGGCTTACAAAAAGACTTGGACTCTGGCGGCTATATACCAGCCTGGATAATTGAAAACATTCAATTTAACCAGGGAGGTAAGAAAATTCTAGTCGTTGAAAATCAAATCTCAATTAGCCAAGACCCTTTCTTAAAATTTACCACACCTAATAAACTGAGTGGCTCTATTGAAATTATTGCCAGAGATAGTAAAGGCAATCAATTTCAATCCACAACAACAGTAAACTAGGTTTAAGAGATTTTTAAGTTTTAACGATAATTCAGTTGACTGTATTTTTTAACTGAGCAGTAAGCGTTTTTGTGATCAATCGAAGACTGAACCATGTCACGTATCCCCGATTTAATGACAATATCTACTATTTCCGACTGAGCTTTGCAGGCTAAATCATAATTGCTGTTATCTTTTGCAATATCAACCAAATTTTGAAGTCGAACCACTTTACTCAAATCATCAGACATTGCGGCTGAAGCAAATAATGGTAAAAGTATTAACATGCAGAGAGAAAGATTTTTCATTTATATAAAGTTCCTTTTGAGATTTTTTGTTAATTTTAATCCTTCTTTTGGAAGGAATATTTTGACTACAATTAGAATTTTAGTTCACTTTTTTTTGAGTTATTTATTCAGCTTAAGTCTTCATCCGTTTGAAGTTGGCATGATATTGATTTCATTGTTTCATTCCTTATTAAGAATTAAAAAAATCTTTGTATAGCATCATTAGATTAAGTAATAATTGTTTCAATATGATGACAAAATATTATTTTTTAATATCCAATAAAGAGAATTGGATTTTATTATCAATTTATATATTTATCATGGCTGAATTAATAAAAAATATAGGTGGGATCAGAAACTCTGCAAATCATACCTGCCAAATGCCTAAGGTCTTGGCAAATTGAGCTCCTCCCTCATGCATCTCTGCCCAATCATCCAAGGTGAAAAAATATGGGAGAACTTGAAGAGTCAACCAATATATTACAACCACCCCTTTCCCAACAATTAACTGTATTGAGAAATGAATATAGTAAGCGTTAGAAAAAGTAGTTGATATAACTACCTCAACATCACGAACCAAAATAGCATAAGGTTGATGTAAAATCTTAAATATTCTTTACGGTTGCAATAATAATTAATATTGAAAGGTTAATCATGGAATTAAAAAAATTGTCAGACCATTACTTTGCTACAGGTCAAATAACAGAAGAAGATCTAACTGAAATCAAAACGAGTGGAATAAAAACTATATTCTGCTTTAGACCTATTGATGAAGATGGGATAAAACAACC
>JAHEAL010000001.1:0-8029 GCA_024642775.1 Nitrosomonadales bacterium | reverse complement strand
TGTCAGACCATTACTTTGCTACAGGTCAAATAACAGAAGAAGATCTAACTGAAATCAAAACGAGTGGAATAAAAACTATATTCTGCTTTAGACCTATTGATGAAGATGGGATAAAACAACCAAGTCAAAAGTTATTAAAAGAAGTGGCCAAAAAATTAGACATTAACTTTATTAGTATCCCCGTAATTCCAGGTAATATAACAAAAGAAAATATTGATCAATTTAATAAGGAATTTAACAACTGTAATTTGCCCGCATTAGGTTTTTGCCGAGGGGGTGGGCGTGCTCAGTCAATTTATGATGCCTATCAAGCCGCTAATCATAAATAGATAAGTAGGGGTTTGATTGGAGCGAAGCATTTACACTCTCAGGCTCCATTGCTTCTGGTATTAACTAACCGCTAAATTCAATATTACTAATTAGAAAACTTCATCTTCTTTTAAGAATCTCCACTTACCTGGAGAAAGATTTGAAAGCTTAATGTTTCCAATACGAACCCTCTTTAATCCTGTGACTTTTAGTCCTACCAATTCACACATTCTTCGTATCTGTCTTTTTTTTCCTTCTTTTAAGACAAACATTAACTGATCAGAATTTAGCCATTTTACATTAGCTTTTTTTAAAGGTTTTTCATCCAAAGATAAACCATGCTGTAATAAATTAAGGCCGCCATCAATAAGAGCTCCCGTTACTCTCACGAGATATTCTTTTTCAATTTCACTATCCTCATTAATAATTTTTTTTGCAATAACACCATCTTCAGTTAGGACAAGCAATCCTGTGGAATCAATATCTAATCTTCCAGCTGGAGCAAGCTTAAGAGATAGACTTTCTATGGTTCCTGACCCTTCAAAATTTTCTCGTGTTATTAATGATAGAGCAGACTTGTATTTTTTATCATCATCCGCATGGGACACATAGTTAATTGGCTTATTGAGGAGTATAGTTTTTTTATTCTGCTGATTTATTTTTCCTTGGTTTCTTAATTCAACTTTTTGATGTGGAAAAGCTTTTGTACCCAACTCAGTGACTTTTTTGCCATCCAAATATACAAAACCCTGACTAATATATTCGTCGGCCTCCCGACGAGAACATATCCCTTGTTCGGATAAAATTTTTGAAATTCTAACTTGTAATGTCATAACTGTATTTTAAATTGAACTAACTTCGCCAGAAAGAAGTTTTTCAATTTTTCCATCATCTTTGAGTAGCAGTAAAGATCCATCATCATCTAGATCGATAATATTCCCCGTAATTTTTTCACCACTTCCTTTTTGGAACTGTACTTTCTGATCTTTAAATGCCCGGGAGTCAAGCCATTCTGTTTTAAAGCTTTCAAAATGTGTTTTTTCAAAATCAGACAGTACATTTACAATTTCTTTTATGATTAAACTTACAATCTCATTTGGGTCATGTGATTTACTTGAGACTGAGGTAATACTTGTAGCCAGTTGATCAATTTTTTTTTGTTGCTTGGTAGATAAATCAAAATTTAAACCTACTCCAATAACGGCCGAGCATCTACTTTCCATATCTCCTTGAAGCTCAATTAGTACACCAGCAATTTTTTTTAGGTCATCATTAGCATCAACCAAAACATCATTAGGCCATTTTAGTGATGAATTATAAATACCAATTTTTTGCATTACTCTTTGCAATGCGATCCCAATCACTAGACTCAAACCAGAAAGCTGGGACGCGCCAAAATTAAATTTCCATAAAATGGACATTGTTATCGATTCGCCAAGTGCAGATTGCCACACCCGCCCCCTTCTTCCCTTACCATTAGTCTGAAGATTTGAACATACAACTGTGGCATGTGGTTTATTCTTTGATTGATTCAAAAGATATTTATTGGTTGAATCAATAACATTAAGTAATTCAAAGTTTACAAATTGAGATAATTCGCCCAAAGCTTCGACAATTTTTTTTTCTGACAGAATCTTAATAGCCTTAGGAAGTCGATATCCTTTTTTTCTAACAGAAAATATTTCAACATTAAGTTCTTTTAAATCATTAATGGCCTTCCATATTGAGACACGCGAAAAACCAAGTTCATTGGCAATCATTTCTCCAGAATGAAAAAGTCCATCAGATAGAATAGCGAGAGTTTTAAAGGCAATTTCGTACTGTTTCATAGCAATTAATCATAGCATGAGGCATGCATAAAATAATATTAAAACGTGTAAAATAGCGACTATGAACAATAAAATAATTGACACACCTACCAACTTCATTCGAAATATAATTGAAAAAAATATTGAAGCAAAGCTATATGAAAATAAAAAGTGGGCAGGAACGCCTGGACCAAAAAAAAATCATACAAATGCTAATGAAGACTTTGCAAAAATTAGAACTCGATTTCCGCCCGAGCCGAATGGATATCTTCATTTTGGTCATGCAAAAAGTATTATTCTTAATTTTGGTCTCGCCAATGATTATGAAGGCAGATGCCATTTAAGATTTGATGACACCAATCCAGAAAAAGAAAATGAAGAATATGCCAAGAGTATAATTGAGAGTGTTTTATGGCTTGGATATAAATTTCAGGATGAAGTAGAGGATAACCTATATTACGCTAGTGATTATTTTGATTACATGTATCAAGCCGCACTTGTTTTAATTCAGGCAGACCTAGCTTATGTTGACAAACAAACACCCGAAGAGATTAGGATTAATCGAGGAACATTGACTGAGCCAGGAAAAGATTCTCCTTATCGAAATCAAAGTGTCGATGAAAATTTAACCCTTTTCTCCGCTATGAAAGATGGTAAATTCAAAGATGGGGATATGGTTTTAAGAGCAAAAATTAATATGGCATCACCTAATATTAACTTAAGAGATCCTGCAATATATCGTATCAGACACGCTGAACATCATAAAACTGGAAAGCAATGGTGTATTTATCCAATGTATACTTTTGCCCACCCTATTGAAGATGCGCTAGAAAAAATAACTCATTCGATATGTACTTTAGAATTTGAAGATCAGCGGCCATTTTACGAGTGGGTATTAAAAAAATTAGCTGAAAATGATTTTTTAGATAAACCTTTACCAAAGCAGCATGAATTTTCACGTCTTAATTTAACCAATATTGTTCTTTCTAAAAGAAAATTAATTCAATTGGTAGAGGAAAATCATGTTGATGGATGGGATGATCCCAGAATGCCGACATTAGTTGGAGCAAAAAGAAGGGGGTATAGTCCTAACAGCTTTAAATTATTTATGAATCGTATTGGCGTCTCTAAAACGGACTCGTTAATTGATTATGGGACTTTTGAAGATTCAGTTCGAGAAGTTTTAAATGATGAATGTGATCGAAGAATTGCTGTATTAAATCCAGTAAAACTTCTAATAGAAAACTTTCCTGATGATCACATCGAGCTATGTGAAGTTCCAAATCATCCTCAATATCCAGAGCGCGGTAAACGAATAGTAAATTTAACAAAAGAGTTATGGATTGAAAATGAAGATTTTCAAATAAACCCTGAACCAAAATTTTTTAGATTATTTCCTGGAAATACTGTTCGGCTAAGATATGGGTTTGCAATTGAATGTACCGGTTATGAAACTGATGATAGCGGAAATGTGGTTTTAGTTAAATGTAATTACCTCCCTGATACAAAATCCGGAACTCCTGGAAGCGATGCTATTAAAGTTAAAGGAAATATTCACTGGCTTTCAACAAAACATTCAATTAATGTTGAAGTTCGCAATTATGACCGATTGTTTAATTCAGAAAATCCCAATTTATTCGATAACTTTCTTGATGATATTAATGTTAATTCTGTTTCTAAGAGTGATGTAATTTGTGAAGAAAGCATAAAAAACTCCTCCCCTGGACATCAATTTCAATTTGAAAGACATGGTTACTATATAGTAGACCCAATTTCAAAAGCAAATAAAATTGTTTTTAATCGGACTGTTACTTTAAGGGATACTTGGAATAAATAGAGGAATGAGGTAAAAAAAAACCCAAACATTGTTTGGGTTTTTTTGTGTTTAAAAGTTTGGCGGTGTCCTACATTCGCATGAAAAAGATCACACTATTATCGGCGCTGAATCGTTTCACTGTCCTGTTCGAAATGGGAAGGAGTGGTGCCAACTCGCTATGTCCGCCAAACAAACTGTTGAGCTATTGCTCGAATTTGTTTGATGTTTTTAACAATAAGAAGAAGTAAGTTGTAAATTGTAGTGCTTTAGATCTAAAACCTAAATCATAAGATTTAAAGTTATAGGATCAAGCCTCACGAGCAATTAGTATCAGTTAGCTTCATGCATTACTGCACTTCCACACCTGACCTATCAACGTCCTGGTCTAGAACGACTCTTGAGTGCACTTAAAGTGCAAGGGAAGTCTTATCTTAAGGCAAGTTTCACGCTTAGATGCTTTCAGCGTTTATCTCTTCCAGATTTAGCTACCCGGCTATGCTACTGGCGTAACAACCGGTCCACCAGAGATCTGTCCATTCCGGTCCTCTCGTACTAGGAACAGCCCCCTTCAAACTTCCAACGCCCACGGCAGATAGGGACCAAACTGTCTCACGACGTTTTAAACCCAGCTCACGTACCACTTTAAATGGCGAACAGCCATACCCTTGGGACCGACTACAGCCCCAGGATGTGATGAGCCGACATCGAGGTGCCAAACTCCCCCGTCGATATGAACTCTTGGGAGGAATCAGCCTGTTATCCCCAGAGTACCTTTTATCCGTTGAGCGATGGCCCTTCCATACAGAACCACCGGATCACTATGACCTGCTTTCGCACCTGCTCGACCTGTCCGTCTCGCAGTCAAGCAACCTTATGCCATTGCACTAAAAGTACGATTTCCGACCGTACCTAGGTTACCTTCGCACTCCTCCGTTACTCTTTGGGAGGAGACCGCCCCAGTCAAACTACCCACCATACACGGTCCCCGATCCCGATAAGGGACCTGGGTTAGAACTCCAACAACATCAGGGTGGTATTTCAAGGGTGACTCCACGTGATCTAGCGACCACGCTTCAAAGTCTCCCACCTATCCTACACAAATCTTGTCAAAGTCCAATGTAAAGCTATAGTAAAGGTTCATGGGGTCTTTCCGTCTAACCGCGGGTAGATTGCATCTTCACAACCATTTCAACTTCGCTGAGTCTCTAGAGGAGACAGTGTGGCCATCGTTACGCCATTCGTGCGGGTCGGAACTTACCCGACAAGGAATTTCGCTACCTTAGGACCGTTATAGTTACGGCCGCCGTTTACCGGGGCTTCAATCAAGAGCTTGCACCCCATCATTTAACCTTCCGGCACCGGGCAGGCGTCACACCGTATACGTCCACTTTCGTGTTTGCACAGTGCTATGTTTTTATTAAACAGTCGCAGCCACCTATTCACTGCAACCCTTTCAGCCTCCACATGTAAAATGCTTCAACCTACAAGGGCGTACCTTATCCCGAAGTTACGGTACTAATTTGCCGAGTTCCTTCTCCAGAGTTCTCTCAAGCGCCTTAGAATTCTCATCCTGCCCACCTGTGTTGGTTTGCGGTACGGTTTCAATTTAACTGAAGCTTAGTGGCTTTTCTTGGAAGCATGGTATCAATCACTTCATGAACAAAAGTTCACTCGTCATCACGCCTCGGTATTGACTCTCCGGATTTGCCTAAAGAATCTACCTACACGCTTAAACCTAGATATCCGTCACTAGGCTGACCTAACCTTCTCCGTCCCCACATCGCATTAAATTGAAGTACAGAAATATTAATCTGTTTCCCATCGGTTACGCATTTCTGCCTCACCTTAGGGGCCGACTCACCCTGCGCCGATTAGCGTTGCACAGGAAACCTTGGGCTTTCGGCGAGTGTGCCTTTCACACACTTTATCGCTACTCATGTCAGCATTCGCACTTCTGATACCTCCAGCATTCCTCACAGAACACCTTCGCAGGCCTACAGAACGCTCTCCTACCATGCATATAAATATGCATCCACAGCTTCGGTTATGTGCTTAGCCCCGTTACATCTTCCGCGCGAGACGACTCGACCAGTGAGCTATTACGCTTTCTTTAAAGGGTGGCTGCTTCTAAGCCAACCTCCTGGCTGTCTGTGCCTTCTCACTTCGTTTACCACTTAGCACATCATTTGGGACCTTAGCTGGTGGTCTGGGTTGTTTCCCTTTTGACACCGGACGTTAGCACCCGATGTCTGTCTCCCGTGATTGAACTTGTCGGTATTCGGAGTTTGCAATGGTTTGGTAAGCTCTTATGAGCCCCCTAGCCATAACAGTGCTCTACCCCCAACAGTTATACACGAGGCACTACCTAAATAGTTTTCGGAGAGAACCAGCTATCTCCAAGTTTGTTTAGCCTTTCACCCCTATCCACAGCTCATCCCCAAATTTTTCAACATTTGTGGGTTCGGACCTCCAGTACGTGTTACCGCACCTTCATCCTGGCCATGGATAGATCACTTGGTTTCGGGTCTACACCCAGTAACTAAATCGCCCTATTAGGACTCGCTTTCGCTACGCCTCCCCTATCGGTTAAGCTTGCTACTGAATGTAAGTCGCTGACCCATTATACAAAAGGTACGCAGTCACCCCGAAGGGCTCCTACTGTTTGTATGCATATGATTTCAGAATCTATTTCACTCCCCTCCCGGGGTTCTTTTCACCTTTCCCTCACGGTACTAGTTCACTATCGGTCGATTACGAGTATTTAGCCTTGGAGGATGGTCCCCCCATGTTCAGACAGGATTTCACGTGTCCCGCCCTACTTGTCGTTATCCTAGTTCCACTTACGGGTTTTCGTATACGGGGCTATCACCCACTACGGCTGGACTTTCCATTCCATTCTACTAACGCGTAAGCTAAAAATAACAGGCTGTTCCGGTTTCGCTCGCCACTACTTCCGGAATCTCGGTTGATTTCTTTTCCTCGAGTTACTTAGATGTTTCAGTTCACTCGGTTCGCTTCTCATCTCCTATGAATTCAGAGATGGATACCCTAAAAGGGTGGGTTTCCCCATTCGGACACTCCCGGATCAAAGTTTATTTGCCAACTCCCCGAGAATTTTCGCAGACTATCGCGTCCTTCATCGCCTGTAATCGCCAAGGCATCCGCCATATGCACTTATTCACTTGACCCTATAACATTAAAACCTAAGTTTTAAGTTATAAGATAATTTTTTTCTAAAGCAACTTTAAATCACTCAATTTATAGCAGAACTACAAATCTCAGTGTTAAAAAAGTTTGATTACTACAATCTTACCCAATGAAATCATAATCTCATCACAATCTTATGATTTCAAGTCTTACTTCTTCCGAATTGTTAAAGAACATACTAGCTAAAAAAGCTAGACTCAAAAACTATAATATTCTTGAGTCTAACCTCTATTCAAAGAAAATGGTGGAGGATGACGGGATCGAACCGACGACCCCCTGCTTGCAAAGCAGGTGCTCTCCCAGCTGAGCTAATCCCCCAATTGTTTATGGTGGGTCTGGTTGGGCTCGAACCAACGACCCCCGCCTTATCAAGACGGTGCTCTAACCAGCTGAGCTACAGACCCCTCTTGAAAGGGCCAATTTACCTTTGATCGCTTAACAACTGATAAGTGTGAATACTTAGAGAAGAGGTGTTCTCTAGAAAGGAGGTGATCCAGCCGCACCTTCCGATACGGCTACCTTGTTACGACTTCACCCCAGTCATGAATCCTACCGTGGTAATCGTCCCCCTTACGGTCAGACTAACTACTTCTGGTAAAACCCACTCCCATGGTGTGACGGGCGGTGTGTACAAGGCCCGGGAACGTATTCACCGCGACATTCTGATCCGCGATTACTAGCGATTCCGACTTCATGCTGTCGAGTTGCAGACAACAATCCGGACTACGATCGGTTTTCTGAGATTGGCACCCCCTCGCGGGTTAGCAGCCCTCTGTACCGACCATTGTATTACGTGTGAAGCCCTGGCCATAAGGGCCATGAGGACTTGACGTCATCCCCACCTTCCTCCGGTTTGTCACCGGCAGTCCCATTAAAGTGCCCAACTAAA